>DATIWD010000013.1:0-28517 GCA_035519565.1 Gemmatimonadales bacterium
CCAGCTCGTCGTTGATCTCATAGAGGTGCAGCCACTGGCCGAACACGCCACGGTCCCCGAGATAACCGCGCACCCGCTGATAGAACTCGACCGTAAACAGACCGGAAACGCCGCTGACCCACGGGTTGGACGGCTCCGAGATGATCAGATCGAACCGCTGGCGGGCCGAGGCGAAGTAGCTCTTGGCGTCGTCGATCACCAGGCGGGAACGCGGATCCTCGAAGACCAGGCGGTTGGCGGGATAGAAGATTCGCGAGCCGCGGATCATTTCCGGCTCGATCTCGATGGTGACCAGCTGCTCCAGCCTGGGACTGGCCAGCAGAAACTGCGAGGTCATCCCCGACCCCTGGCCGATCACCGCGGCATTGGCGGCATTGGGCGCAAAGGCGAGGGCGATCAACGGCAACAGGATCTGCGTGGAGTAGTCGCGGATCAACGGCACCCGCGTCTGCCTCCCATCGCATCCGGTGGCCCAGCCGACCGGCAGCGATGCGTCGGGCTTCCCGTTGCTGGAGATGAAGGTCACCTCGCCCTTGTTGCCGACCTGGCCTGCCGCCACCGTGGCGGTACGGCCGTCGTGGTAGAACCGGATCTGCCGACTGCCCGGCGTGGGCACTGAGCCGAAGCGATAGACCCCACTGGTCATGAGGTCGTGGTCGAATCGCTGGGTCCCTGCGACTGCGGCAATGACCACGAGACTGACCGCGACCGCCACCGGCGCCCAGCGGATCCGGGTCGGCGTGGCGGGGCGGAGCAGCAGCACCACCCCGAGGGCCATGTCGAGTGCGGCGCCCAGGATCAGCATCGCCTTGAGGCCTGTCAGGGGAAGCAGGATCAGGCCGGCCACCATGGCGCCGATGATCGAGCCCAGCGTATTGGCGCCGTAGACCTGGCCGATCGCGCGCTCGCCGGCGCCGGTGACCAGCATCGCGCGGGTGATGAGCGGGAGCGTGATGCCGGCGCAGAAGGTGGCCGGGAGCATCACTGCCAGGCAGATCGCGTAGCGGGCCATCGTGAACCCGACGTAACCCGCCGGGGTCCGCGCGAAGGTGTGCAACAACGTGGCGGTCCACTGGAAGGAGGCGAGATAGATCGGGACCGTGGCCAGCGCCAGGCATCCCATGACGCACTGGGTGATTCCCAGGGCGTGACGGGCATCCTCCCATCGATCGGCCCGCTGGCGAATCCAGAACGAGCCGAGCGCCAGGCCGAGGATGAAGGCGGAGAGCATCAGCTCGAAGGAATGGGTGGCGCTGCCCAGGACCAGCGAGAGCATCCGGATCCACCCGATCTCGTAAACGAACGAGGCGATCGCAGTCCCGAAGGCGACGCCCAGCAGGAGTTGGTGAATCGGACGCCGCTGCCCTTCGGAAGTGGCCGGCGCCTCCGGTTCTGCCGCGGGGAGCGAGGCCGGAATTCGCCGCGCTACCACAAACGCAATGACGGCGACCAGGACGTTGAGCCCGGCGGCGGTGTTGACCGTTCCCGGGAGGCCGCCGGCGCCGATCAGGTAGAAGCCGGCCACCAGCACGCCGACCGCCGCGCCCAGACTGTTGGCGAAGTAGAGCAGGGCCAGGATTCTTCCCGGCTGCTGCGCAACCCGCCGCAGTACGCCGGCGGTCATGAGCGGGAAGGTCGCGCCGAGAAGCACCGACTGCGGGAGAATCAGGAGTGCGGCCAGCGTCCACTTGAGGCCCAACACGCTGGTACCCCCGCCCAACGCGGGGAAGGCGTGATCATAGGCCCAGTTGGTGACCAGCAGAAAGAGATCATGGAAGACGAAGCCGATCAGGCCGGCCATGACTTCCACCAGAGCGTACCCTTTGAGCGGATCCTGGAGGCGACGGGATCGGCTGGCCGTCAGCATCGCGCCGGCCGACATCCCGCCCAGGAAAATGGCCAGTACCAGGATCTGGGCGTAGGCATCGTGGCCCATGAAGAGGCCGAGATACCGGGTCCAGATGCTCTCGTAGATGAGGCCGGCGGCCCCCGAGAGGACGAATGCGATGCACAGTACCAGGATCACCTCGTCCTCCGATCGCGTTGGGAACTACTCTTCGGCGCGCAATACCTCGAGTGGCGTCTTCCGGAGAACCTCCCGGCTGTTCCAGAGTCCGACCAGCACCGTCAACGCAGTGAGCCCCAGCCCTAGCGCCAGCAGCTGCGGCAGCTCCGGCCTGAACTTGCCGTCGAAGACGTGTTTCATGAGGCCCCAGCCGGCCGCGATCGAGAGCACCGTCCCGACCACCGTCGCCAGCAGGCCCAGGAATAGATACTCGGCAAAGGCGACCCGGAGTACCTGGGCCCGGCTGGCGCCCAGGGTCTTGAGCAGCACCGCCTCGCGCAGGCGCTGGAACCGGCTGATCGCCAGGGCGCCGATCAGCACGACCAGCCCGGTGCCCAGGCTCAGCAGGGCCATGAAGCGGATCGCGAGGGTGACCGTCCCGATGATCCGTTCGATGGTTCGTTGCACCAGCGACACGTCGATCGAGGTCACATTGGGATAGCGTTCGACCACGTCGCGCTGGAGCCGGCCCAGATCCTCCGGCGCGTCCACCCGGGTCAGGGTGACCAGGGTCTGCGGCGCGCGAGCCAGGGCGCCGGTGGGGAAGACGATGTAGAAGTTGGGCTCGAACCGGGCCCAGCTCACGTCTCGCAGATTGGCCACCCGGGTGGCCAGCGGCACCCCCTGGATGTCCCACACCATCTGATCGCCGATGGTGATGTTCAGCTCGGCCGCGAGGGAGACCTCGACCGAGATCGGCACCAGGCTGTCGGTCGGGCTCCCCGGCAGGCGGCCGTCCGCGTTCCACCACTTGCCCGCGATCACCTTTTCCGAGGCCACCGTGGAGTCGCGATAGGTCGAGCGATACTCCCGACGAAATGCCCAGCGCCCCAGCGGCTCACCCTTGGGCCCGCGCCGCAGGGTGTCCTCCAGAATCTCGGCGACCGGGGTGCCTTTCACCGAGAGAATCCGCATCGGCACGATCGGCACCGCCGGACTCACCGTATGCCCTGCGCGCTTGATGATACTCTCGACTCCCGACCACTGATCGGGCTGAATGTCGAACAGGACCAGGTTGGGCCGGCTGGTGTCGGCATCGAGCTTGAGGTCCCGGAGCAGGTTGGTCTGAACCAGGGCGATGGTACAGAGGAGGAATCCCCCGAAACCGAGCGCGAGCACCACCGCCACCGTCTGGTTCCCCGGGCGGTAGAGATTGGCCAGTCCCTGGCGCCAGACGTAGCGCAGGCGAGTAGGGAAGTTCCGGCGCAAGAGGCGGATCAGGCCCAGGGCCGCGAGCCAGAGCACCAGGAGGGCCGATCCGATCCCGGCGGCGAACCACAGTCCGGTGCGGAGATTCCCCGCCTGGAGCAACGCCAGGCCCACGACGCTCGCGGCCAACGCCAGCGACGCCAGCCACACCCATGGGTCACGGCCCTGACGAGTGGCGGCCTCATAGGGGCGCCGCAGGACCTCGAGCGGGGCGATCCGGCGGACCCCGAGCAAGGGCAGCAGCGCAAAGGCAAGTGCGACCCAGACGCCCACCGCGATGCCCAGCCCGATCCCCTTTCCCGACGGAGCCACGGTCACATCCACCGGGAGCAGGCGGCCGACCAGCGACGGGAGGGCCAGCTGCAATCCGACACCCAGCAGCAATCCCAGAGCGGTGCCGGTGAGGCCCAACAGGAGCGCTTGCAGCAGGTAGAGTCCGAAGATCTGCTTCGTGCTGGCGCCCATGCAACGGAGTACCGCGATCGACTCCCGCTTCTGCCGGATGAAGACCTGGACGGCGCTGCCCACTCCGATCCCGCCCAGCAGCACGGCGATCAGCGCCACCAGTCCGAGGTAGCGCCCCAGTTTGTCGTAGGAGGACTTGAGATCCCGCTCGTCCTCGTCCACGGTGCGCAATTCGGCGCGCTCCGCCGTCAGCGACCGACGATACTTTCCCGCCACGCCGGCGAGGTCGGTGCCGTCCGGGGTTCGAAGAAAGGCCTCGTACTGGGCCCGCGAGCCGAAGCCGAGGAGACCGGTGGCCGTCAGGTAGCGGGCGGGGATATAGACCCGGGGCCCCAAGGCCGCGCGAACGCCGATGTCTCCCGGGAAGTTGAGGACGGTTCCGGCGATCAAGAACCGGCTCTCTCCCAGGGAGAGCGTGTCGCCGATGTGGGCGGACAGCGCCGTCAGGAAGGACGGGTCGACCAGCGCCTGCTGTCCATCCTGGAGGCGGGCCCACTCACCCGAGGGGTCGGTCTTGATCTCACCGTAAAACGGGTAGCCGCCTTCGATCGCCGCGACCCGGACTAGCCGAGTCCCACTGGTCCGACGCACGTATCCCATCGCCGCGAAACTGGTGACCCGGCTCAGCGCGGCGCAGGGTTTGGTTGCGCAGGCAAGGCTGTCCAGCAACGAGTCCGCCCGCGGGGTGAAGGCCTGCCTCGCGGAGACCGAGAGGTCGGCCCCCATCAACACGCGGGACTGCTGCTCGACTGCGTGCTTGAGGTTTTCGGTGAACGAATTGATGGCCACCAGGGCGCCGACCCCGATCGAGGCCGAAGCGGTCAACAGGCCCACGCGGCGGAGCGCGGCGCGGGTCTCGCGCCGGGCCATGGCGAAGATGAAACGGGAGCCGCTCACGCCACGCTGTCCCCCACCACGGCTCCGTCGGCGAGGCGAATCACTCGATGGGCGCGACTGGCCAGGTCAGTATCGTGGGTCACCAGGACCAGTGTGGTTCCCATCTCCCGGTTGAAGCTGCTCAGGAGGTCGATCACGGTGGCCCCGGTGCTGGCGTCGAGGTTGCCGGTGGGCTCGTCGGCGAAGACGATCTTGGGGCGGTTGCTGAAGGCCCGCGCGATCGCCACCCGCTGCTGCTCGCCGCCGGACAGCTGAGCCGGATAGTGATGGGAGCGGTCGCCGAGGCCGACTCGCGTCAGCAGCTCGTCGGCCTGCGCTGGATCCGACACACCGCGCAGCTCGAGCGGGACCTGCACATTTTCACGAGCCGTGAGGGTAGGGATCAGGTGGAAGGATTGAAACACGAACCCGATCCGCTCTCCGCGGAGACGGGCCCGCTCGTCCTCGGTGAGCTTGCCGAGATCGAGGCCGTCGATGGACACCTCACCTTCGGTCGGACGGTCCAGTCCGGCCAGGAGGCCGAGCAGCGTGGTCTTGCCGCTGCCCGAGGGGCCCACGATCGCGGTAAAGTCACCGCTTTCGATGGTGAGAGAAATATTCTTCAGGACCGTCAACGGACGGCCGGCACTAAGATAGGTCTTGGTCAGCGAACGGCAGGAGATCATGAGCCTCGTAGAGGACGAAGAGACGGGATGAATGATAGTCGGGGTCTGCCAGCAACCATGGCGTCGGTTTACGGTGGAACCCGGACCGGTTAGTTATCTGGGCCATGCCCGTATTCCGCTCCGCCCTGTTGCTCCTCGTTGGCCTTACGGCGTGCCGAACGGAGCGGCCGTCGCCCCCGCGCCAAGCGGCCCAGACCCAGGCGCGGCCCGCACCTTCTCCCGATCATTCCACCATCGTCTTCCTGGGTACCAGTCTTACTGCCGGCCTCGGTGTCGATCCCGAGGAGGCGTATCCCGCGTTGATCCAGCGGAAGGTCGATTCGGCTGGCCTGGCCTATCGCGTGGTGAACGCGGGGGTGAGCGGAGAGAGCTCCGCCGGTGCGCTCCGGCGCCTCGAGTGGCTGCTCTCCGCTCCGCCGGCCATCCTGGTGCTGGAGACGGGGGCCAACGATGGGCTGCGCGGGCAGGACGTGGATTCGATCCGGGCCAACATCCAGGCGATGATCGATCGGACCCGGGCGTTGGCGCCCCACACCCGGATCGTGCTGGTCGGCATGGAGGCGCTGCCCAACCTGGGTCGCGACTACACGCAGCGGTTCCGAGCCATCTACCCCGAGCTGGCTCGGCGCAATCACCTCACCCTGATTCCGTTTCTGCTGGCAGGGGTCGGCGGCGTGGACTCGCTGAATCAGGCGGACGGGATCCATCCGACCCCGCGCGGGCACGAGATTGTCGCCGAGAACGTCTGGAAGGTCCTGAAGCCGCTGCTCGTGACCAGGACACCGTGAATCGACGGCTGTGGTGCTTCCTCGGCGCCTGTCTGGTCGTCGGGTGCAGTGACACGGATGGAGCCCCGCCGACACGCACCTATCGTATGGGGTTCTCGGCCATCCCGCCCCGCAACGACCTCACGGTAGCCCTTGCTTCGTTGAACCTCTGGGCCACCCGCGCCGATGCCGGGATCATGCACCTCTCGATCCCGTGGACGGTGCTGCTGGGAGGCACCGCCGCGGAGACCGAGGTCCGAACCGTCCAGCTGCCGCTGGCCCAGTTCTATCGCGGCCACGGCTTTGCCTTGATGGTGACCCTCGACCCGACCGACGGGTTGAACCGCGCGCAGGAGGACCCGGCCCTGAACGCCGCGGGGCGGAGCATCGCCGATACCGCGATCCAGCGGCTCTATCGCACCTACGTGACCGCCATCGACACCATCCTCCATCCCGACTATCTCGGCCTGGCCGCGGAGACCAACCTGATCCGGGCCGCGGCCCCAGACGCGGTCTATGCGGCGGTGGTCACCATGACCAACGACGCGGCGGCCGAACAGCGTGGCCTGGGAACGACATCGCGCCTCTACGTAAGCGTGCAGGTGGAAGTGGCCTGGGGGCGACTGGCGGGAGCGGGACCTTACGTGGGGATCGCGCAGGATCGGGCCGACTTTCCCTTCATCGACGCGGTCGGCCTCTCGTCGTATCCCTACCTGGCTGGCTTTGCAGATCCAGCCGATCTCCCCGATGACTACTACAGCCGGCTGGTCGAGCCGCCACAGCTCGCGGTCATGGTGGTGGAGGGTGGGTGGCCTTCGATGTCCGCGGGTACGTTCGTGACTTCGCCCAGCAAGCAGGCGCAGTACCTTCACCGGCAGGGCCAGCTCCTGGATCGCGCCGCCGCGATCGGTGTCTTCCAGCTGACCTTCACCGATATCGATCTGGTCGCGTCACCTCCACCACCAGGATCCATCCTCCCACTCTTCGCCACGCTGGGCCTGGTGGATACCGCGCTCATCCCCAAGCCGTCTCTGGCCTCCTGGGACAGCCTTTTCGATCGACGACTGAGACCATGACCCTCAAGCTCTTCGCCATGGCGGCTTCTTTTAGACTGGCTTCGTTCAACAAGAAGCTCCTGACGGTGGCGGTGGGGATGGCACGTGCGGCCGGCGCCGAGGTGGATCACGCCGACTTCCGCGAGTTCGAGATGCCGCTCTACGACGCCGATCTCCAGGCCAGCTCGGGACTCCCCAAAGGAGCGCTGGAGCTGATCCGGCGGACCGAAGCGGTGGATGGGCTCCTGATCGCCTCGCCCGAATACAATTACTCCCTCCCCGGCACCCTGAAGAACGCGATTGACTGGGTCTCCCGATCGCGTCCGATGCCCACGCGTGGGAAGAGCGCGTTTCTGATGGCGGCGTCGAACGGACGGTATGGGGGGATCCGTGGACTCTGGCAGCTCCGGATTCCGCTGGAGGGAATCGGGATCTTGGTCTATCCCGACATGTTCGCGCTCTCGGAAGCGGGGGCCGCGTTCGCCGAAGATGGATCGCTCAAGGATCCCCTGGTCACGGAGCGGCTGCAGAAGATGATGGAGGGCTACCTGCGCGCGGCCAGGGCGCTGAGCCAGCAGGGGCCGTAGCCAGCCAGGGTTGGTCTTAGTTCACGCCCCAGTGCTTCGGTCCCCCATAGCCCATGCCGACGTGGAGGTGCCACGCAATGTTGGGCGCGTTGGCATGGCCTCCCTGAACCGGCACCCGGGCCCAGGAAGCGGACATCCGAGTGTCGAGGCTAAGGAAGAGACGCTCGACCAGGCGGAACTGTCTGTTGATGCCCCCTTGCGCCGTGACGCCGGCGAACCGGTAGCCGGTGTCGAACATGCCGCCGCCCCGGGGTTGCTCCAGGCCCCGGATGATGGAGTAGGGATTGGCGATCACGACTCCGCCGGTAGCGCTGAAGTTGAATCCGTGCCGGTGCCAGGCCCTTCCGAAGCCGAGCTGATTGTAGCCGAAGGTGACCTTGAAGTCCTGGATCTCGGGCACCGGATTGGCCAGGTAGATTTTCTGGTGGGTGAAGTCCACTACCCAGGCGTTGTCGTGTTTTCCCCAGAAGGCCAGGCGTCCCGCGTAGTACCAGGTGTCGATGAACGGCCGCGTGTCGTAATGCGCGGTCTGCTCCAGCTCGGGGTAACCCTGCTGATAAATGGCAAGCGGCGTAGGGATGCTGTACGAGGTGCCGAACCACACCTCCAGCGCGGCCTGCGCGCGGAGGGGTGCCGCGGAACCGGTGAGTGGTCCCGCGGTCATTGCCAGCACGACGAGTCCCCGACGCCATCTGCCGACCATGCACTACTCCAACTTGGCGTCCATTTGAAATGCGACGTTGCCCTTGAGCGCTCCCGACACCGGGCACCCGTTCTTCGCTTCCTCGGCGGCCTTGGCGAAGCCCGCCTGATCGATGCCCGGCACCTTGCCGCGGACTTCGAGTTTCATGGTGGTGATCTTGGGCGCCCCGCCCACCATGTCGATGGTGCAGGAGGCCCTGGTGGAAATCGAAGTGGCGGGCTTGCCGGCCTTCTCGAGACCGGCGGAGAGCGCCATGCTGAGGCAGGCAGCGTGCGCCGCAGCGATCAGCTCTTCGGGATTGGTCCCCTTGGCTCCTTCGAATCGAGTGGCGAAGGTGTAAGGGCCCTGGAAGGCGCCCGAGCCGGCCTTGAAGCTTCCCTTGCCGCCTTTGAGTCCGCCTTCCCACACGGCGGATGCTGTACTGGTCGTCATATCTCAATCCTCGCGGTTGGTTACTCAGAACCCAGAACTCAGAACTCAGAACCCAGTACCCAGTACCCAGTACCCCGAACCCCGAACCCCGAACCCAGAACCCCGAACTCCCTTACGGACCTATCCGGTGCTCGTCGGTGGCCGCGACGCTCGATTCGGCCCCCATCTTGATATTGAACCACCGCGACAGCTGCCGCATCACCCACTGTCGCCCGTCGTCCAGGACTTCGTAGATGGTCGGGATAACGAGAAGCGTTAACAGGGTTGAAGTGATGGTCCCGCCGATCACGGCCCGGCCCAGCGGGGCTCTGAAATCGGCGCCCTCTCCTCGGCCCAGCGCCACGGGAATCATGCCCGCGATCAGGGCCACCGTGGTCATGAGAATCGGCCGGAGCCGGATCGCGCCCGCCTGAATCAGCGCTTCTCGTCGGTCCATCCCCCGCTCCACCGCCCACTGGGCGAAGTCGATCAACAGAATGGCGTTCTTGGCCACGATCCCCATGAGCAGGATGACCCCGATCAGACTCATGATGTTGAGGGTATCGTGGGTGACGATCAGGGCCAGCACCACGCCAATCAGCGAGAGCGGCAGTGAGATCATGATGGCCAGCGGGGTCAGAAACGAGCCGAACTGCATCACCAGAATCAGGTACATGAGCAGGACCGCGGTCCCCAGGGCGGTGAAGATCCGGGTGAAGACCTCCTTCTGATCTCGCGCCTCTCCCCCCTGGCTCAACTCGTAGCCCGGGGGGAACTGCATCTTGGACAGTCGCTGATTGATCCCGTTGGTCACCGCGTTCAACGAGGCGCCCGATACATTGGCCTGGATGCTGATCACCTTGGTCCGATCGAGGTGGTCGATCTGGGCCGGACCCAGCCCTTGCTTCACGGTCACGATCTGGCCCAGTGGAATGGTGCTGGGCGTTTCTCCGCCGCCGCCCGGCAGCACCAGCGGGAGCTGCGCCAGGTCGGCCGGGCGGCGTCGCGCCTCGGGCTCGAACCGGACCCGCACATCCCGCGTCTGGCCGGTGGGGTCCACCCAGTCTCCCACGTGGATTCCGGCAAAGGCGGGGCGGAGCGACAGCGCCACCTGACCCACCGTGATCCCCAGCGAGCCAGCCAACCCGCGATTCAGCTGTACTTCCAGCTCCGGCTTCTGCCCCCGGGTGGAAAGCCCTACGTCTACCGCTCCCGGGACCTGCTGCACCTCATGCTGCACCCGCTCGGCCAGCTGGGTCAGGGTGATGGCGTCCAACCCCCGGAGCTGGATCTGGATCTGTTTGATCGCACCGCCGAATCCGCCGCTGAACACCGAGACGCTGGCCCCGCCGACCTTGGCCACCTCCTCCCGGAGGATCCGTCCCATCTCGTCCTGCGAGAACTGCCGGTCCTTCTTGGGAACCAGGCGGACGTAGATCAGCCCCTGGTCCACGCTCGGCGTCCGGAAGGGAAGGGCGGTGCCGATGGTGGTGTAGGTGTAGGCCACCTCGGGGCGGGCCCGCGCGATGCGGGCCGCCTCCTCGCACTTGATCCGGGTGTACTCGAGGTTGGAGCCGGGCGGGGCCTCGACGATAAAGCTGATCTCGCTCCGATCGCTGATCGGAATGAACCCGGCTCCGCCAACCGTGGCCTGAAGAACGATGGCGCCGACGAAGGCCCCGGCCCCGATCGCGAGCATGGTCCAGCGGTGGTCGAGCGCCCAGCCGATCAGGCCCTTGTAGCCATTGGCCATGCGGCCGAACCAGTAATTGAATCGATCCAGCACCCTGGTGATCCACGCCTTTTCATGCTCGGCCTTGTGGGGATCCGACCAGTAGGCTGAAAGCATCGGGTCGAGCGAAAAACTGACGAACAGGGACACCAGCACCGCGCAGGCGATGGTCAGCGCAAACGGTTTGAACCACTGCCCTGCGACGCCATACATGAACGCCACCGGCACGAACACCGCGACGATCGAAAACGTGGTCGCCGCCACGGCCAGCCCGATCTCGTCGGTCCCTTCGCGGGCGGCGAGGTAGTGGTCTTTCCCCATCTCGACGTGGCGCACGATGTTCTCGCGTACCACGATGGCGTCGTCGATCAATATGCCGATCGCCAGCGAGAGTCCCAGCAGGGACATCGTATTGAGCGTGAATCCGAAGGCCCAGACCGCGATGAACGCCGCCAGCACGCTCACCGGCAGCGCCAGGCCGGTGATCACCGTCGAACGCCAGGAGTTGAGGAACAGGAACACCACCAGGATGGTGAGCAACGCCCCCTCGACCAGCGCCTCCTGGACGTTGGCCACCGCCCGTCGTACCCGGCTACCGGCGTCGCGCACGATGGCCAGCTTCACGCCGTGGGGTAGCGTCTTCTGGATGGTGTCCACCTGCTCCCGAAGCCGGTCGCTGACGGTGGTGGTGCTGTAGCCCTTGGACTTGATGATCTCGATGCCCACCGCCTCCTTGCCGTTGAACACCGCCATCGAGCGCGGCTCCTCGGTCCCGTCATACACTCGGCCCAGCTGCCCCAGCCGGATCAGCCGCCCGCCCCGCTGCGCTACCACCAGGTTGGCGAATTCGTCGGGCGTCTCCGCCCGTCCCTTGAGCCGGATGGTCCGCTCGTCCAGCGGGCCGTTGAGCCGGCCGACCGGCGCCGCCAGGCTCTGCGCGTCCAGCGCCTGGACCACTTGGGCCACGCTCACCCGCGCCGCGGCCAGGAGTACCGGTCGCAGCTCCACGGTCATCTCCCGCTCGATCCCACCTACCACCGAGACCTGGGCCACCCCCGGAATCGAGCGGAGCTCGCGCACGATCCCCGGATCGGCCAGGCGGCTCAGGATCGTGGCCGGGACGCTGTCGGAGGTAAGCGATAGGGAGACCACCGGCTCGTCGCCCGGGTCGAACCGGGTCAGGACCGGCTCTTCCATTTCCTGCGGCAGGTCGGACCGCTTGGTGGAAATGGCGTCGCGGATGTCCTGCGAGGCCTGCTGAATCGGCTTCTCGAAATCGAAGAAGACCGTAAACTGGGCCAACCCATCGGCAGCGGTGGATTGGGTCTTCTCCCGGTCCACGCCGCTGATCGAGAAGATCGCCTCTTCGACCGGCTCCACGATCTCCCGCTCGACCACATCGGGCGAGGCGCCAGGATAGACGATCGTCACCGCGATCACCGGTTGCTGGATGTCGGGGAACTCGTCGGTCTGGAGATTGATCAGCGCGAAGATGCCGAACGTCACCAGCGCCACCATGGTGGTGACGGTGATGATCGGGCGCTTGATGGCGAAATCGGATATCAGCATGGCCTAATTGCCTTGTATGGTTCTAGCCCCAGAACTCTGCCTCAAGTCTCGAGTCACAAGTCTCAGGTGGGGCCTGGGCAAGCGACCCCGCGACTTGCGGCTTGTGACTGGCGACTTGTGACCGTTCGCTTACTCCCCGACGACCCGTGCCGTCGTCCCCTCCGTCAGCCCCTGCGCCGTTCCCAGCAACAACGTATCCCCCGCCGCGACGTTGCCCTGGATCTCCACCCATTCGGCGGCCTCGTCCCTGAGCCCGGGCTCGACCGGGACCCGCTCCACCTTGGATCCCCGGAGCCGCATCACCGCCGGACCGGTGCCGCGGGTGTCGATCGCCGTGAACGGCGCGGCCAGCGCATCCTTGGTCTCGATCGCGACCCGTCCGTCGGCGTAGAGGCCCGCCACCAGCATTCCGCCCAGATTGGGAATCGTGACATAGATCCGGACCTGCCGAGTGGCGGGATCAGCCGTGGGATTGATGCGATCGATCCGCCCCTTGAAGTTGCGGCCGTCGTATCCGCTGACCCCGAACTCGACCGGCATTCCCACTCTGAGTTTGGTCAGCGCGGAGACCGGGACCGAGGCCTCGAGCTGCATGCTGGCCGGATCGATCAGCGTGAAGAGCGGGTTGCCGGGGAGCACCACGTCTCCCTCCTTCGCCATCGTCTCGCTCAGGATCCCGGTGAACGGCGCCCGCACTTCGGTCTTGGCCAATTGCTTCTCCGCCGCCGCCACCCTCGACTGGGCCTCCGCCACCACCGCCTGCGCATTCTCGACTGCCAGACGGGAGGACTCGAGGTCGCGATCCGCGATCGCTCCCGCGTTGGCCAGCGCCGCCGAGCGATCGGCGTTGCGTTTGGCCAGCTCGAGCGACGACTGGGCCGTTGCCAGATTGGACTTGGCCGAGGCGTAGGCGTCCCGGATGCCGGCATCGTCGATCCGGATCACCAGGACACCGCTGTCGGCGTGCTGCCCCCGCTGAAGCAGGTTGCGAAGGACGGTCCCGCTCACCTCCGCGCGCACCGTGGCTTCCCGTGTGGGGGAGAGAGCGCCTGATATCGCCGGGCCGTTCTTGAGCTCGCGCTGCTCCGCGATGACGATGTTCTCTCGCCCCAGGGTGACCGGCGGTGTCTCCGCCACGGCCGGCTCGGTCTTGACCTTGCGCCCGCAGGCCCCGGCAAGGGCGGTGATGGCGAGCATCAAGGCGGCAGCAGGCCGCCGCACGAGTGGGGATCGGGTCATGGTGTGGCTCATGGATTGAATCCGACGCCGGTGTTTCCGGTAGATGAGGTTGCGGCCACCGGGACCACGTCGGCCGCGCTGGTGGGCAGCGTAAGCTGGAATCCTGCCGCCTGTGCCGCGGCGCCTGCCTCCCCGGCACCAATGGGAAGGTCAGGGAGCAGGCGCGCCCGTACCAGCGCCACCTGGAGATCGCGGGCGGCGGTGGCGCGATTGGCTTCGGCCTGCTGCTGCTGCAATCGCGAGTTGAGCAGTTCGGTCTGGGTCGAGATCCCCTCCTGGTAGCGGATCTCCGCGATCTTGTACGCCTTGGTGGCCTGTTCGACCGTCCCCTGACTGGCCTCCCAGCTGGCCGCCGCCGCCTGCAGGACGGCCACCGTGCTCTGATTGTCCACCGCCGCCAGTTTCTGGGCCCGGCTCAGCTGCAACCGCGCCTCGTCGAGATTGGCCTGGGCCACCATCTTGTCTCCCTTGATCCGCCCGCCGGTGAACAGCGGCATCTCCAGCTTGACCGCGACGTACCAGTCGGTGAGAAAGGCCTTGGTGTCCGGCACCAGGGTCTGGGGATAGGCCAGCTTGGCGTACTTGGAAGTCAGGTTGATGGTCGGGAACTGCTGCCCGGTGGCCAGACCCCGCAGCGTCTCCTGAATGGTGACCGCTTCGCTGGCCTGCCGCACCGGCGCTCTCTGGGCCACCGTGATCTCGCTCATTACGGAGTCCACCTGGAGTGCCAGGCCGGGGATGCTGTCTCCCAGCTCCGTGGTCAGGTCCAGCGGCTGGTTCAGAGGAAGATTGAGCAGCTGCCGCAGGCGCAGGTAGGCGATGTCCCGGTCCGACCGCCGGCGGATCACGACGGGGCGCTGATTGTCCCGCGTCACCTGGGCCCGGATCAGCTCGAACTCGGGCTGAGTGCCCGCCTCGCGCGCCGCCTTGGTCTGACGCAGCGTGGTATCGGCCTGGTCCAGCGCGGCCTGCGCGATCTCCACCAGCCGGTCGCTCAGGATCGCATCGTAGTAGGCCTGGGTCACGTCGAGCGTGAGCTGCGCCTCGGCCGAGTTGACTCCGATCTCCGCCAGCCGGCGCCCCGCCTTGGCCGCCCGGGTCTTCCCCTTGATCATCGACCCGCTGAACAGCACCTGCGAGGCGGAGAGCCCGAAGTTGTACTGGTGCTTCTGTCCGAAGGGCAGGGAGCTGAAGGCCGCAAAGGGCGAGAGGGCCGACAGGCAGCGAACCGACTGCTCGAGCGAATCGATGCGTTGGGGATCCGGCAGCGTCGGATCCGGGGTGAAGATCGGGCAGCTGGGCGTCCCGCTCGCGTTGGTGGCCCCTTTGATCTCGTACTGCGACTTGATCTGGTAGGTGTACGAGAGGTTGGTGCTCAATTGGGGCAGAAACTCCGAATAGGATCGTTTCAGCTCCCCGCCGGCCCGCAGTACCCCGGCCTCCGAGATCCCCACCGATTCGTTGTTGGGCCTGGCCAGGCTCACGGCTTCCTCGAGCGAGAGCCGGCGGGCCGGGGTCTGCGCCGTCAGCAGCGGAGCCGACCCCAGGCCGACCAGCGTCAGGATGACCACGGCCGCCGCCAAGCGCCCGGTGCGGGTCAGGTGATAGGACGCAGTCATTCGGTACTCTCCTCGAAGTCGGCTCCGATGGCGCGGAGAAAGAGGTCGAGATACTCCCGTAGCGCTTCCTCCGGGTCGTTCCCGTACATGTCCGGCATGATCGCGCGCCCGACCGCGTCGGCGAACAGGGCTCCCATCAAGAGCGCGGCGGCGGCACCGGGATCGAAGTCGTCACGCGCCAGGCCCTGGCTTCTCAGCCGGTCGAGGTAGACCGCCAGCCGATGCGTCGCCGCGGCGGGCCCGCTCTCGCTTCGCGGAATGTTGCGTTCGCCCAGACAGGTGCGGATCAGCGCGCCTCGGGCGCGGAGCGCGGCCAGGTGAGCCCGGGCCCACTCCATCAGCTCCTGCCGGGGATGTTGAGGGGATTCCGGCAGCGCTGCCGCCGGCTCTTCGGTGCCGGCGCTCTCGATGGCCTGGTGCAGCAGGACATCCTTGGTGCCGAAGTGGCGGAACAGGGTGATCTCGTTCACGCCCGCTTCGCGCGCGATGCGGCGGGTGGTGGCCCCCCGGTAGCCAGTCTCGGCGTAGACCCGGGCGGCCGCGTGCAGGATCTTGTCGCGGATCTTCATAGGGCGCGAAAGGCTAAGCCGTCCGCACCGGTGTGGCAAGTAGGTGCTTGCTTCGATCCGTAACGACGGGTCAGCCGATGCGCTTGCGGAACCGGCGGGTGGCGAAGCCAAGCGCCACCACTCCCATGACGGCGAGGGCGATGACCTGCGGCCACAACACTGAAATTCCCGCTCCCTTAAGGAAGATGCTCCGCAGGGTTTCCAGGAAATACCGGATTGGATTGAGCAGGGTGACCTTCTGAAACACTTCGGGCATGCTGCTCACCGGAAACATGAAGCCCGACAACAGCATGGCCGGCAGGAAGATCAGGTACATGCTCATGAAGGCTTCCTGCTGGGTATCGGAGATGGTGGAGACCAGGAGTCCCATGCCCAGACCCGCCAGCACGTAGAACAGACTGCTCAGGACCAGCAGCGAGATGCTCCCGCGAATCGGGATCCCGAACCAGAGCGTGGCCACCAGGCTCACCAGGAACAGATCCACCATCGCGACGCCGACCACCGGCAGCGTCTTCCCCAGGATCAGCTCCGCCGGCTTGAGCGGGCTCACCATCAGCTGCTCGAGGGTGCCCAGCTCGCGTTCGCGCACGATCGAGAGCGAGGTCAGCATCAGGCACATCAGGAGAATGATGATCCCCGCGGTGGCGGGAACGTTGTAGACCCGGCTCTCCAGGTTGGAGTTGTACCAGACCTGGGCCCGCAGCTCGACCCCCGATGGCGTGCCGCGGATCGGGATCGCCTTGCTTCCGAAGTCGTTCACGATTCCGACCGCGTACCCTTGGGCGGTGGTGGCGGTGTTGGCGCTGGTCCCATCCACCAGGATCTGGATCACGGCCGTACCCTGGGCCAGGTCCTTGGCGAAGTCGCGCGGGATCTCGAGGCCGAACAGGGCGTCGCCGTGGTCCAGCACTTTCCGCAGGTCGGCCGGCCGGTCGCTGTGTCCCACCACCCGGAAGTAGCCGCCGGCCGTCAGCGTAGCCACCAGCGATCGTGACTCCTGGGTCTGGTCCAGGTCCACGACGTAAGTCGGGGTGTTGTGCACGTCGGTGGTGACGGCGTAGCCGAAGACCACGAGCTGGATGATCGGCGACATGAAGACGAGCCTCGCCATCCGGGGGTCCCGGAACATCTGGCGCAGCTCCTTGCGCACCATCTCCCGGAGACGGAGCCAGTTCATTCCAGCTCCTTGTGGAACGAACGGGTGGCGAGCCCGAGGCCGATCACCGAGAAGGCGGCCATGGCCAGCAGCTCGGGCCACAGCACCGAGAGACCGATGCCCTTGAGAAAGACCCCCTTGATGATGACCACGAAGTAGCGGGCCGGAATGACCAGGCTCAGCAGTTGGAGGATCCGGGGCATGTTGCCGAGATCAAAGGCGAATCCCGAGAGCAGGAAGGACGGCAGGTAGGTCGCCAGCATGCTGATCTGGGTCGCCAGCAGCTGAGAGCGCAGGGACGCGCTGATGAACAGTCCCACGCCGAAAGCGCCCAGCAGGAAGAAGAGGCTCGAGAGCAGGAGGAACGCCATGCTGCCTCGCAGCGGCACCTGGAATACCAGGAGACCGAGCGCCAGGGTCATCAGCACGTCGATCAACCCGATCACCACGTAGGGGATCAGCTTGCCCAGCACTACCTCCAGCGGATGCACCGGGGTGGCCGCCAGCTGCTCCATGGTTCCCCGTTCCCATTCGCGGGCGATGGTGAGCGAGGTCAGCATCGCGGCGATGATCATCATCACCACGGCGATCAACCCTGGCACGATGCTGTTCCGGCTCTCCAGGGTCTCGTTGTACCAGATCCGGACCTGCGGCGTGAGCGGCGCCTGGCCCAGCACCGCGCCATGCAGCTCGGCCGCCACCCGCGCCGAGTAGGCGCCGACGATCACTTGCGCGTAGTTGAGGGCGATGGCGGCGGTGTTGGCATCGGCGCCGTCCACCAGCGCCTGCACCGGCGCCAGTCTCCCAGCTTCGAGCCGGGCGGCGAAAGTGGGACGGAGGACCAGGACCATCCGGGCCCGCTCGCGCTCGAGCCAGCCGTCGGCCTCCTCGTAAGTGGGTGGCGAGGGAACCAGGTGGAAGTACCCCGAGCTGGTAAAGGCCTCGACCAGAGCCCGGCTTCGCTGGGTGCGATCCTGATCCACCACGGCGAGCGGAATATCCCGCACATCCCAGCTGATCGCGTAGCCGAAGATCAGCACCAGGAGAACCGGCAGGACGAAGGCCAGGGCCAGGCTCCGGCGGTCCCGCCGCAGCTGGAGCGCCTCCTTTCGGGCCATGGCCCAGAGCCGATTGACGTCAAGGCCGAACACGCTAGTCCTCCCGCGCTCCACCCGCCGCGGTGACCAACGAGACCACCACATCCTCGAGGGTGGGCGTCACCGGCTCGATGCTGTGCACCGTGATCCCGCGGGCCGCGAGGAACGGCCCCAGCGATTTCACGGCCGAGTCCTGGTCCTTCACCGTGACGTGGAGGCTGCGGCCGAAGAGGACCGCATCCAGCACCTCGGGAGACGTCTGGACCTCGGTCAGGGCCTTGAGCACATCATCGGCCTCCAGCTCGAGAATCGGATGTGGGTTCGACTCGCGTAGCACCGCCGGCTGATCCAGCGCGATCAGCTTCCCCCGGTTGAGCAGCGCGATCCGGTGGCAATACTCCGCCTCTTCCATATAGTGGGTGCTGACCAGGACCGTGGTGCCGCCCTCGGCCAGGGAATAGATCAGGTCCCAGAACCGGCGACGGGAGATCGGATCCACGCCCGAAGTAGGTTCGTCGAGGAAGAGGATGTCGGGCTTGTGAAGTACGGCGCAGCCGAGCGCCAATCGCTGCTTCCACCCCAGGGCCAGTTCCGCGGTGCGCTTATCGCCCTGGTCCGTGAGGCCCGCCATCTCCAGCGCCCATTGCTTGCGCTCGCGAAGCTCGGACCCGGTCACCCCGTAGAGTCCGGCGAAGAGACTGACGTTCTCCCCCACCGTGAGATCGCCGTAGAGCGAAAACAGCTGGGACATGTAGCCGATGCGGCTGCGGATCGTTTCCGTCTCGGTCACCATGTCCAGCCCCGCGACCCACCCGTTGCCTTCGGTCGGGAGCAGGAGGCCGGTGAGCATCTTGATGGCGGTGGTCTTCCCGGCGCCATTGGGACCCAGGAGACCGAAGATCTCACCGGGTTTCACCTGGAAGGTGAGGTGGTCCACGGCGGTGAAGTCGCCGAACCGGCGAGTGAGGCCCTGAATGTCGATGGCGAACTGAACGGCGTCCGGCATGCCTGGTCAGGCCGCCGCGTTGGACTCGCGGCTTACCCGCTCGATGAACACGTCCTCGAGCGACGGGGCCAGCGGACGGTCCGAGCTGACGACCACCCCCGCCTGCTCGAGCGCGGCCCTTGCCGGAGGCCAGTCCCGCTCCCGCCGCTCGACGCTGACATGAACCCGGTCGCCGAACAGCGAGGCTCGGCGGACCTGGGGCAGCTGCTCCAGGATCTGCACTGCGCGCCGCGGATCGGGCACCACGACATCCACCATCTCGGTCTTGAGCCCGGCCTGCAGATTGGCCGGGGTGTCGCGCGCCATGATCCGCCCGTGGTTCAGCAGGGCCACCTCATCGCAGCGTTCCGCTTCGTCGAGGTAGGCGGTGGAGAGTAGGGCCGTCACCCCTTCCGCCACCATCTGATGGAGGATGAGCCAGAGGTCCCGCCGGGAGATCGGATCCACGCCGAAGGTGGGCTCGTCGAGCAGCAGGATCCGGGGCTGGTGAATCAGGGCGCAGCAGAGCCCCAGCTTCTGCTTCATCCCGCCGGAGAGCTGCCCCGCGCGCCGTTGCTCGAAGGGCCCCAGGCGGGAGAACTGGTAGAGTCGCTCCCGGCGCTTGGCCCGCTCGCCCCGGGGGACGCGGAACAGATCGGCGTAGAACTCGATGTTTTCCCGGACGGTGAGATCGGTGTAGAGGCCGAACCGCTGTGGCATGTACGCGATGGAGCGCTTGACGCCTTCGGGATCGGTCACCGCGCTGCACCCATCGAGTACCGCGTCTCCCGAGTCCGGGCGCAACACGCCGGCCAGCATCCTGAGCATCGTGGTCTTCCCGGCGCCGTCGGGACCCACCAATCCGAACAAGCCGCCCTGGGGGACCTCGAAGGAGACACGATCCACTGCGGTGAGGTCGCCGAACCGGCGGGTCAGCTCCCGTACTTCGATCGATGCCCCCGCCATCAGCGTTTCCCCTTCTCGCTCGCGGCGGTGGCGGTGGTCTCGCCCAGCTCCACGTCCGCCGGCGTGCCGGGCTTGAGCTCGAAGCCGGGGTCACCAGTGATTCTGACTTTCACCGCGTAGACCAGTTTGACGCGTTCTTCGGTGGTCTGAACGTTCCGCGGCGTGAACTCCGCGTCGCTCGCGATGTACATCACCTCGCCGGCGTACCCCTTTTTCGGGTAGGTGTCGGCCCGGATGGTGGCTGGCATGCCGAGGTGGACGGCGCCCATCCGGTTCTCGGGGATGTAGATCCTGACCCATCGGTCATTCGGATTCATCACGGTGAGCACCGCCGCGCCGGGCGCGACCGTCTCTCCCGGCTCGCGGTGCCGTACCGTGACCACGCCATCGAAGGACGACCGCAGCGTCAGGTTGTCCAGCGACGCCTCCATCGTTCGGATCTGCGCGTCCGCGACGGCCACCTGCGCCCGCTGGGCCTGGATCCGTTCCTGGCGCGGACCCTGTTCCATCAGGTCGAGCTGGGCCTTGGCCTGCGCCTCCTGCGCCACCGCCACGTCGTAGGTAACCTGCGCCTTGTCGAGGGCCTGCCGGCTCACGACGTTGGTGGCGGCCAGGGACTTGGCCCGCTGCAGCTCGATCTCCGCGTCCGACTTCGAGTGCTGCGCGGCCTCCCACGCGGCGCGAGCCTGGGCGATCTCCTCGGGCCGCGAGCCCCGGGTCAGCTCCTGCAGCTGGGCGCGGGCCGCAGCCGCCTGGGCCCGCATCTGAGACAGCCGGGCTGCGACCTCGACCGTATCGAGCCGCCCCAGCGGCTCTCCGGCACTGACCGAGTCGCCCTCGCGCGCCTTGAGCACTACGATCCGCCCACCCGCGGGAAAACCCAGCTCGGCCTCCGTGGCCTCGACGGTCCCTGATGCGGCCAGATCGGCGGCGCCGCGTCGATTCCGGAAGCCGAAATACCAGATCCCCACTCCCACCAGGACCACACCCAACACCAGGGGAATACGCTGACGGGCAGTCATGGCTGCTCCACGGTGACTGGGAACTCGAGCCCGCGGCGGGCAAACGCTACCGCGTGCTCGATCAGCGCCGCGCGCCAGGCCGGCTGTTCGGTGGCCCCCTCGGTGAACCTGGCCAGGCCGGGCCGGACCAGGGCGAAATAGATGGGCTGAGCCAACAGGCTGAGCCCGAAGTGCAGCGGTGGGCCGGGGGGGATGAGCCCCTCGGCCTGACCGTCGGCGACGAGGCCGGTGATTGTCTGACTGATCCGCCCGATCGCTTCTCTCATTGGAGGCGGAAGGGGACGCCCCTGGGCCATCTCCCGGCTGATCAAAGCGGGGAGATCCCGCCGTTCGTCCAGATGCGTGAAGTAGGCTCGCATCACCGCTTCCAGCCGGTCCACCGGAGAACCGGGGCCCTCCGCCGCCTGGGTGACGCGTTCGACCAGGGGAGCGATCGCTTCGGCCAGGACGGCGTGGTAGAGCCGTTGCTTCCCGCCGAAGTGGTAGGTGACGGCGCCCAGGTTGGCGCCGGCCCGGCGCACGATCTGCCGGATCGAGGTCCCGGCGTATCCCTGCTCGGCGAAGAGCCGGCGCGCGGCGAGGCGCAGGCGGTCGGGGGTCGGGGGGGCCGTCATACGGCCGTTTGATCTATTTCATACAACCGTATCAGTCAATAACCCCCCTCGAACCACCTTCGACTTCCGGCCCCCGCTTCTATTTACCCACCCCTCCTCGCCATTTTTCTCCCATGCGATCCTGGCTCCTCCTGGTCCTCGCCCTCGCCGCCTGCAAGGCGGAGCGGGCCCGGCCCAACCACGCGTCGAGCTCCCGGTCCAAGTCCCGGACCGGCCATCTCGGCGGGCTGCCGACTTCCCCCAAGGGAGGCGGGTCCAAGGCGCGACCGGCTCTGGTGGTCCGCAAGGCGACCGTGGTGGCCTTCTGGCTCCCCGGGGCGGACACCCTCGACGAGGGTGATGCCAGCGACGCGCTGGAGGACCTCCGCGCCGGCAGCGGACACCTCGCCAACTATCTCAAGGACCAGGAAGTCACGGTGGTGGGAAGCGTGTCGGACAGCATCTGGATCGAGGTGCCGAACGGGCCGCGGCGACTGGTGATGCTGGTGGGCCTGGACTACCCCTACGGCTACGTGATGATCGATCCGGGGTTTCCCGAACAGGTCATCACCGGAGGCTCCAGCGACGAAGAGCTCCAGGACGCGGCCGACGATTATTTCGGATTGGACGGCGAGGAGCCCGGTCGCGACCGGGTCCAGGTGCGCTGGCGCGAGCTACGTCGCAGTCGCAGCGCCGAGCAGCTCCCGGACCTTCTGAGTCAGTGCGACGGGTGTGAACGGTTTCTCCAGGAAGGCCGCGCCGGGACCCAGGATGCCATGACTGGCGATCGCTTCCTGGGCGTAGCCGGAAATGAATAGCACCTTGAGACCGGGCCGGTTCATCTGGAGCCGCGTGGAGAGCTCCTGACCGCTGAGGCCCGGCATCACCACGTCGGACACCAGGGCGTGGATCGGCCCCCGATAGTTCATCGCCAGTTGTAGCGCCTCGCCGCCGTGCGGGGCCTCCAGGACCAGATACCCCGCCGTCTCCAGCACCTTCCTCGCCAGCCGGCGCACCGACTCCTCGTCTTCCACCAGCAGAATCGTCTCCTGGCCCCGCGCGGTGACTGGAACCGGCGCGGACAGCTCGGGAGCCTCCATCGGCTCTTCGACGCTGGGGAGCAGAATCTTGAAGGAGGCGCCCCGGCCCACCTCGCTCGCGGCGTAGATGTACCCGCCGCTCTGCTTCACGATGCCGTAAACGGTGGCCAGTCCCAGACCGGTGCCCTTGCCGGGCTCCTTGGTCGTGAAGAAGGGCTCGAAGAGATGCGCCTGGGTCTCGGCACTCATCCCGACACCGGTATCGGAGACGATCAGCGTGACATAGGACCCGGGCGCCAGTCCCGGAGTTCCCGGTGCCACTTCGTTGACCACTTCGTCGGCGGTCTGGATCACCAGGTCACCCCCGCGCGGCATGGCATCGCGGGCGTTCACCGCCAGGTTCACGATGACCTGCTCGATCTGGCCCGCGTCGGCCCGGACCCGCCCGAGGTCTTCGGCCAGCCTGGGCGTGAGGTTGATGTCCTCACCGATCAGGCGGCGGAGCATTTTCTCGGTGCCGCGGACCACGCCATTGAGGTCGAGGACCTTGGGGCGCAGCACTTGGCGGCGGCTGAAGGCGAGGAGTTGGCGAGTGAGATTGGCCGCCCTGGTCGCGGCGCGCCGGATCTCCTCCACGTCGCCGCGATGGGAATCGCCGGCCGGGAGGTCGGTGAGCAGGAAGTCGGTGAAGCCCAGAATGGCGGTGAGGAGGTTGTTGAAGTCGTGCGCGATCCCGCCGGCCAGCCGACCCGCCGTCTCCATCTTCTGCGCCTGCCGGAACTGGTCCTCCAGGCGCCGCCGCTCGGTGATGTCGGTGAACGAGACCACGACCCCCTGGGGCCGATCCTCGCCTGGGGATAGTTGCGGCTGGCTGTTGACCGAGATCCAGCAGAGCGTCCCGTCGGGACGATGTACGCCCATCACCACGTTGGAGCAGGGCATCCCGGTGCGGAGCGTGATTTCGGCCGGCAGCTCCGGCACCGGAAACGGGGTCCCGTCTTCGCGGATGATCCCCCACCGGGGGTCCATCGTCGAGCGACCCTGCATTTCCGCCGCGGTGAGACCGAGAATCCGCTCCGCGCTGGCATTGCCGCCGGCTACCCGGCCGTCGGCACTCACCATCACGATCCCTTCCTGGAGCGAGGAGATCACCGAACGGTAGCGCTCTTCGCTCTCCCAGAGTGCCCGGGCGCTCTCCTCCAGGTCCGACATGTCGACCAGCGAGCCGATGAAACCGGCGAACTCCCCGTAACCGGCGAAGCGCGGCACCCCGATGTCGAGCACCCGGCGGTAGGCCCCGTCGGAGCGGCGGACCCGGTAGTCGAGGCGGAACTTCCGGCGGATCTCGGCGCCGTTCCGGTGCGCCTCGAGGACCTTCGCCTGGTCGTCCGGGTGCACCGTCTCCAGCCACCCTATGCCCCGATCCTGCGCCAGCGTATGCCCGGTGAATTCGAGAGCGGCCCGGTTGGCATAGACCAGGTCCATGTTGGCGTCGGCCATCCAGATCATCACCGGTGCGAAGTCCGCCATGTGGCGGAAGCGGGCCTCGCTCTCCGCCAGCTCGCGCTCGATCCGCTCCCGGTCGGTGACGTCGCGGACGTTGGCCACGATCGCTTCCACGGCCGGATCGGACAGCCGGTTGACCGCATGACCCTCGATGCGCCGCCAGGAGCCGTCGCGGTGGCGCAGCCGCAGATCCAGATCCAACATGGCGCCCGGTTCCGCCAGGGCGCGGACCAGAAAGCCGCGCGCCCGTTCCTGGTCCTGCGGATGGACCAGCTCAAGGCCGTTCCGCCCGATCAGCTCCTCCTCTCCGTACGCCAGGATGAGACTGACCGCGCGACTGGTGTAGAGAATGGTGGCATCGGCGGCGGCCAGGATGATCAGCTCGTGGCTGTTCTCGACCAGGGCCCGGAATCGCTCTTCGCTCTGGCGGATGGCCCGCATCACGGCCGAGCGATCCACGGCATGCCGGATCGAACGGCTCAGCAGTCGCCCATCCAGACGCTCGCGGCCCAGGTAATCGGCCGCACCGGCCAGGATCGCTTCGACGTCGAGGGCGGGATCCTCGTGCTCGGCAAGGAGAATCAGGGGCAGCCGGCAACCGGCCCGGACGGTCTGCCGGAGCCGTTCCAGACCGGCCCGTCCGTCGGCGGGATCGATCATGATGCCGACGTCGTACTGGTCCCACGCCGCGCCGTTGGTCGAGCCGTCCATCACGGCCGCGACGTCGAACTGCCCGGGCGCGGTTTCCTCCAACACCCGACCCAGCGACTTGCCGTCCTCCGGGGTGGCCTGCAGCAGGATCAACTTGAGCGGGTAACGCGCCACTAAGCTCTCCTCAAACGCTTCGAGAAGGATCGCGCTCCAATTTAGGGCCTTGCGGGCCCGGTCGCAGCCTGCCGCGCTTCCCCGCGGTGGCGCCCGGCCTTAGGTTCCGAGGCCATGTCTCCCCTGCCTGCGCTGCGCCGACTCGGCCTCGGCTTTGGGGCCGTCGTATCGCTCGCCGGTTCCCTCTGGGCTCAGGGGAATCCTGCCGTATCCGGCCGGGTCACCGTGCTCGACAAGGACAACAAAGTCGCCGAGGACGTCGGGCGCGCCGTGATCTGGCTCGAAACCGCTCAGCCGGTTCCCACACCGCCGGGGCGGGCCGACATGAGCACCGAGAACAAGCAGTTTCTTCCCGGCGTGGTGGTGATGACCGTCGGCTCCACCCTGACCTTTCCCAATCACGACCCCTTCAATCACAACGTTTTCTCTCTATCCGATGTCGGGCCCTTCGATCTGGGACTCTACGGACGCGGGGAAGGGAAGACCGTCACCTTCCAGAAGGCGGGGATCGTCCGCGTTTACTGCAATGTGCATGCGCAGATGAGCGGTTTCGTCCTGGTGCGGGACAACCCCTACTTTGCGCAGCCCTCCGCCGACGGCTCATTCACCATTCCCGACGTGCCACCCGGGGAGTACATCGTCCATGCCTGGCACGAGCGCGGCAAGGAGTACTCGCGAGACCTCAGGGTTCCCCCTAGCGGCCTCGACGACCTCCAGCTCACGGTCGACGCGCGGGGATATAAGTACAAGGCGCACTTGAACAAGTATGGCCAGCCGTATTCGGATAGCGGAAGGCGGTACTAGGTGACGGACAGGACGGGCAGGGCGGACAGGTGGACGAGCAGTCGGACTCCTTCCGTCTTGTCCGTCTTGTCCATCCTGTTCCTCCTGTAGCCATGCCCGCCTTCTCCTTCCGCGGCCTCCGCGCGAAGATCTTTTTCGCCACCGCCTTCGTGATCGTGCTGGTGCTGGGCGGGGCATTGCTTTTCACCAAACAACGGGCCGATCGCGCGGCCGACGCCTCGATCGCCAAAGCGCTCGAAGCCACTCAATCCGCGATCCACGACGCCCTGGCCAGCCGCAGCCGGACCCTGAAGCAGGTGACTCAGGGACTGGCTCGGGTGCCGACCTACGTCTCCCGGATCAGCGAAGCGATCCGCGCCGACAACCGGGCCAACCTCCTCGACCAGGCCGACGAATTCCGGAGCCAGATCGGCGCCACCTGGGCGCTGATCACCGACAACAGCGGGATCCTCAAGGCGTGGACTCTCAAGCGCAACGAAGCCGGGAGCGACTTCTCGCAGGGCGCGCTGGTCGGGCTCGCCCTCGAGGGCAACGCGACCGAGGGCCTCTGGGTCGAGCCCGGGTCGGAGGGAGATCAGCTGTTCCAGGCGGTCGGCGTGCCGATTCTGGCGCCCGGCGGCAACACGCTCTACGGCATCCTGGTGGCTGCCCTGCCGATCGACAGCACGCTGGCGGCCGAGCTCAAGCGACACACCAACTCCGACGTGGTCTTCTTCGCGCGGGACACCACGGGTCAACCGCACGTGGCGCTGGCGACCCTTCCCGCCGCGGGATTCGATGCGGCCATCGCGAGTCTGCCGTTCGATAGCGGCTTCGCGGCCGGCGCCAGCCAGCGGCTCAAGGCCGAGATCGGCGGCGAGACCTGGGTCGGCCTCTCGGGTCCCCTGCTGACCGCCAGCGGTTACCCTCTGGGCGGCTACGCCGGGTTCCGCCCTCGCTCGCAGGAGCTGGCGGCCTACACCGCGCTCCAGCGCACCGTGGTGCTGGTCTTCGGACTGGGACTGGTCCTCGCCCTCTTGAGCTCGCTCCTGATCGCGGGACAGATCACCCGGCCGGTGCAGCGACTGGTCAGCGCCACCCGTGAGGTCTCCGAGGGGCGTTACACCGCGAGCTTTGTGGTCGAGACCAGGGACGAGATCGGCGAACTGGCCGGAGCCTTCGCCCGCATGGTGCACGATCTCAAGGAAAAGCAGGAGCTGGTGGAATTCCTGAGTGGAGGCGCCGGCCAGACCTTGGCCACTGCCCCCACCTCCGAGGTCACCCGGGTGGTCAGCCCGGCCCGCGCCTCGCTGGCGGCGGGACTCCGGCCGGGATCGCTCCTCGCCAATCGCTATGAAGTGAAGGAGATCCTGGGTGCCGGCGGCATGGGCGTGGTGTATCGCGCCTACGACCGCCAGCTCCAGGAGGTAGTGGCGATCAAGACCTTGAAGCCCGACGTGATCGCCGCCGATGCCAGCAGCCTGGAGCGCTTCAAGCAGGAGATCCGGCTGGCGCGCCGGATCACCCACCGGAACGTGCTCCGGACCCACGACCTCGGCGAAGTGGACGGGATCTACTTCATCACCATGGAATACGCCGAGGGGACCAGCCTGGCGGACCTGATCCAGAAACGCGGCCGGCTCCCGGTCGGCGTCACGCTCACCATCGGGAAGCAACTCTGCCGCGCCCTCGAGGTGGCTCACGAGGAAGGCGTGGTGCATCGCGACATCAAACCCCAGAACCTGATGATCGACCCCAGCGGTTTCCTCAAGGTCATGGACTTCGGCATCGCTCGGCTGGCGGAGAAGCGGCGGCAGGGAGGCCCGGGACTCACCGAAGCCGGCGCCGTAATCGGCACTCCGGAGTACATGTCCCCCGAGCAGCTGCTGGGCGAGGAGCTGGACGGCCGGTCGGATCTCTATGCCGCGGGTGCGGTGCTCTTCGAGTGCGTCACCGGCCGGCGAGTGTTCTCAGGGCCCAACGTCACCGCGGTAATCGCGGCTCAGCTCACCGATCCCCCCGATGATCCGCGCACGCTGAATCCGGATGTGCCCGGTCCCCTGGCGACGATCATTCTCAAGGCGCTGGCCAAGAAGCGGGACGCGCGCTGGAAGACGGCGCGGGAGATGGATGAGGCGCTCGAAAAGGTGTAGAGGGGGGAACAGGGAACAGGGAACGGGGAACGGGAAGGGGCGACCGGTGGTCGCCCCTCCTTTCATTCTATGGTACTGACCAATTGACGACCGCTTGGCCGGTGGGTGGGGGCTGCAAGGGGATCGTGTGATTCGGTCCCTCCGGGTTGTTCAGGTTGCTGGTGATGAAGATCTGGAGCGGCACCCCGTCGCTCGTGTTGGTGTCGGTGGCGCTCAGGTAGGTGCCGGTTCCGGAGCCGATGACGGTGCCGAAGGTGAGGTTGGTGAAGTTGTACTGCATCGGCTCCCCCGTCACGCTCTGCGCACCCGGGTGCGAGATCGAAATGATCGGCGTGGTGCCGTTGGGATCGTAGTTCGTAAAGGTGGCGTTGGTGATCGAGATGGTATCGGACCCGCCCAGCGCCTTGTCGTAGGCCAGCAATACGTTGTCGAAGGTGATCGGATCCTCAATGAAGAGGTTGGCGAAGTGCACCACGTTCCCGAAGCCGGTGACTGCCTGCGTCGGCACTCCGACGAACTCGGACTGCCCCAGGATATATAGATCGGTCTCGACCGTGATCGCCCCTGGCGCGGGATTGGTGATCCCCAGGTTCATGAAGCGCGACGTTGCGCCTGTGCCTCCCGGGTGGGTGAACGCCACGTTTTGAACCGTGTTCCCGTTGAGCCAGGTTCGGTGGTTGCCGGACGGAGCAAAGGCGTCTCCAACCGACGTTCCCGCCTCCGAGAAGTCCCCGCCGACTGCCAGCGCTCCATCGGTCAACTTTCCGGTGGTGCTGCCGCCAGCGAAAGTGGCTGATCCGGCCACCTGAAGCGAGTCGGTCGGGTGGGTCATTGACAGG
>DATIWD010000014.1:0-25591 GCA_035519565.1 Gemmatimonadales bacterium
GCCACCAGCTCTGCGCCATCGGTGGGAGAGGTGAGACGGGCGGTGAGCACCATCCCCTTCCCGATCGGGCTGATTTCCCCCTCGACGACGCCTTTCGCACCGGTCCGCAGTGCCACCTCCCGAGTGGCCGCTGCGTCGAGCGGTTTCGAGGGATCCCGCTCCATCCGCTGCAGCGCCTCGGCAACGGCGGTGGAGGCAAGCACCGAAACCACCGGCGATTGCGCCAAGTCGATCCGAAACGCCTCGGTGACGGTCTGGCCGAGCGTGGAATCGGCGGTCCGATTGGTAAAGTCCGCCACCAGCACCTTGTCTCGCGTGGCCAGCTTGCCCGATGCCACCAGGGTCCCCACCGGCCCAATCCCCAAGAGCCGCATCGCGGTGTAGACGATGGTGCCCGCGGCGAGCACCGAGAAAGCGAGGACCCCACCCGCGATGGCGCGCCGCCAGGTGAACAGCCGATCCATTCCGGTCGGCGTCCGGACTACCATCCCCGTCGTGCGCGCCTGGGCGCGCCGGCGTTCCCGCAGGCCCGTGACCAGCATGATGGGGAGGCCGGCTCCGAGGAGGGCCAACGCACCCCACAGCACCCAATAGGGCAGCCCCAGCTGGACCGTGAGGAAGTACACCACGCCCAGCATGGCCACCGACACCAGGGCGAACAGGCCGCCGACTCGGGCCGGATGCCCATACCACGGATCGACCGCGCCAGTCACCGCGGTCACGGGGGCCGTCTGGGTCGGAGTGGTTCCCCCACTCGTCGCCGCCAAAGGCTCGAGCTGAGCCAGCAATTCCTCGGCGCTCTGCCACCGGTCGGCCGGGCGCTTGGCCAGGCATTTCATGATCACGTCGGAAAGCACCGGCGAGACCGACGGACGATGCGCGGTGACCGGATCGGCGGTCTGGGTGACGTGCGCCGCGAGCACCTGCTGCGGAGTGATCCCGGTGAAAGGCGGGCGGCCGGTCAAGAGCTCGTAGCCCATCGCGCCCAGGGCGTAGAGATCGGCCCGATGATCCACGTGGGGATCGGCGGTGGCCTGTTCCGGCGCCATGTAGGCCGGGGTGCCGAGGGCCACGCCCGCCGTGGTCATGGTCTGACGCCCGGTCGCTTCACTCACGGCCTTGGCCACACCGAAATCGGTCACCAGCGCGTGGCGACCGGAGAGCATCACATTGTCGGGCTTGATGTCGCGGTGGACGACGCCGAGCGAGTGGGCCTGAGCCAGTGCATCGGCCACTTCGGCGAGGATCCGCACCGCCTCCGGGATGGGAAGCTCGCCCTGCCTCGCGAGGCGGTCCCGGAGCGATTCGCCGTCGATGAACGGCATGACGTAGTAGAGGAAGCCCTCGGCCTCTCCGGAATCCAGCAGCGGCAGGATGTGCGGGTGTTGCAGCTGGGCCGCGATTTCGATCTCGCGAAGAAACCTTTGCGGACCCAAGGTGGCGGCCAGCTCGGGTCGCAAGACCTTGAGCGCTACCTTGCGCCGGTGTTTGAGATCCTCGGCCAGGTAGACCGTGGCCATGCCCCCAGCACCGACTTCGCGCAGGATGGCATACCGGTCGGCGAGAGCGGCAACGAGCTGGGCCGGCGCGTCTGGCAGGGGAATCCCCGGCGGAAAGGATGGCTCAGTATAGGCCTGGCCAAGCAGTGAGGCTAGGGTGACAGATGGACATGGCAAGGGCCCGCCGCAGTGCCGGTCGGGCCCTCGGTGCTACAGTGGGATTTTGTCGGTCATCTCCTACAGGACCCGGACCAGGCCGGCGCCCCGGTCTTGACGTCTCGCAGTACCAGCCGGTCATCGCCGCGCGTGACCTCCGCGGCCAGGATTCCTGGACTGCCCTGAAGCGTCGCGGCCGAGCCAACTACCTGCACCTGGTCCTTGAGCGCCAGGGTCATGTCCTGGTGATCGATGTACCAATCGGGCCCCAGGTGCACGGCGACCGTATCGGATCCGGTCTTCACCAGCAGTGCCGCCCCCTGATGCATACCGTGAATCGGGGTCACCCGCTGTACCGCCACCACAGGGCCCTGATGGTGTCGAGCTTCGCGGCGTTGTACAGGTGCGTATACGCCGATCCTGCACCCCAACCGCCACTCCCGCGGCCGGGGCCGTACCCCTGGGCGACGGCCGCGCCTGAAGTCAGGGCGGCGAGAGCCGAGACCAGGCCCAGAACTCGTAGTGTGCTGCGTATACCCAACTCCTCCTTCTTCCCTAACAGCGTACCAGGACCGGGCTGAACGGAGCTTGAGCCTCCGATGAATTCTCGTTCTAGCCCCGGAGCGGCTACGCGTCGACTTGGGCAGCCGGACGGCAACCGAACAAGCGGAAGCGGCCCAGGATCCGCTCGAGCGGGCAGAACCCCGTCAGCGAGGACTGAATCAGGTTGAACCCGACGAAGGCGGTAAAGAGAAACCACCAGGGACTCACCCACCAACCCAGCGCCAGCGACGCGAGCACGAAGGTCCCGGCAAAGCGCCGGACCACCATGTCATTGCACATGCGACATCTCCTCTCTTAGAGAAAACTCTCGACCGGAAGTGCGGCGGCGTGGAGCCGCTCTCCCGGAATAGCCGACCGTTGCCGTTTTTCGACCGCCTGCAGGATGGGATCAACGGCCTCCGCCGCGACGATGCTGAAGTAGACTTCCGCGTCGCCGGGCCAGGCGCGGGTTCCCTCCCGCCGCCCGGACACGCCTGCCCCATGAGCGTGGGAGAACCGCGTGTAGCCGTGCGTCTCCTGCGCGTCGAGGATCGCCGGGACCACGTCAGGGGCCGGGCCGCTGTAAACGATCAGGATCATTCTCATGCCGTCGCTCCTTTCGACCGGCGGCGCAGCTCCCAGTAGAGCAGCGGGACCACCACCATCGTGAGCAGAGTCGCCACGACCGCTCCACTCATCAGCGCCACCGCCAGCCCCTGAAAGATCGGATCGAGCACCATGACCAGTCCCCCAACCACGACCGCGGCGGCCGTAAGCGCGATCGGCCGGAAGCGCACGGCCCCCGCCTCGATGACCGCTTCAGCGAGAGGCAGCCCTCGCTCCTCGGCCAACTGGACGAAGTCCACCAGGAGAATCGAGTTCCGGACGATGATCCCCGCCAGCGCGATCATTCCGATCATGGAGGTGGCGGTGAAGAAGGCCCCGGTGAGCGCGTGGCCCGGGAGGATCCCGATCAGCGTGAGTGGTATCGGGGCCATGATGACGAGCGGAATCGTGAAGGACTCGAACCAGCCGACCACCAGCACGTAGATCAACACCAGCACCGCCGCGAAGGCGAGACCGAGGTCGCGAAAGACTTCGATCGTGATCTGCCACTCTCCGTCCCACTTGAGCGCCGTCTCGTCGAGGCGCTCCGGCTGCATCGCGTTGTAGCGTCCGATCGCCGCGGCGCCCGCCGGGACCGAGTCGAGCCGGCGATTCATGGCGAGAATGGCATACACCGGAGACTCGATGCTTCCGGCCACGTCTCCCGTCACGTAGATCACCGGGCGCAGGTCCCGGCGATACCGGGAAGGCTCCCGCACCGTCGAATCCACCCGGACGAAGCGAGCCAGCGGCTGAGGACCTGTCGCCGTGGCGATCGGCAGGGTGAGCAGTGCCTCGACCGACGACCGGCGCTCCAGCGGAAGCCGCGGCACGATACTCACCGGCTCGCGGGCCGTCGGGAAAGCCGCCAGGCCCACCGGCGCGCCGGACTGCGCCAGCGCCACCGTACGAACGATCTGCTCCACACTTGCGCCGGCTGCGGCGGCTCGCGCCCGATCCACCCGCAACGCGAGCCGGGCCTGCGCGGCTTCCCGGGTCCAGTCCACATCCACCACGCCTGGAGTGGTCTGGAAGACCGTCTTGACCCGCTGGGCCGCCTCCAATCGCGCGCTGTCGGAGCCGGCATAGACTTCCGCCACCAGGGTGGACAGCACCGGCGGTCCGGGAGGGATCTCCGCGATCTTGGCGCTGGCCTGATAGCGTTGCGCGAGGGAGTCGATGGCCGGCCGCACCGCGACCGCGATCGCGTGGCTCTGTCGCTTCCGATCGCCCTTGGGCACCAGACTCACCTGCACGTCGGCCACGTTCGCGCCCCGGCGCAGGAAATAGTGCCGGACCAGGCCGTTGAAGTTGAACGGCGCGGCGGTCCCGGCATATACCTCGGTCCCGCGCACCTCCGGCACCGTACGCAGGTAGGCCGCGACCTCGGCACCCAGCGCTGCACTGGTTTCGAGCGTGGTACCCTCGGGCAGGTCGAGGATCACCTGGAATTCACTCTTGTTGTCGAAGGGGAGCATCTTGACCTGCACCACCCGGGCAGCGACCAGACCCATCGACAGCAGGAGCAGCGTGACGACCGCGCCATAGAAGCCGTAGCGCCAGCGTGCCGACGCCATGAAGCGGTTCATCAGGCCCCGATAGAGCCGGGCGAACCGGCTCTCCGTCCCAGGCGCCCCGGTCTTCGCCGCGGCGACGTGTCCCCGAAGCAGGCGGAGCCCGAGATAGGGCGTGATGATGAATGCCACGGCCAGCGAGGCCAGCATGGCGACCGACGCGCCGACCGGAATGGGCCGCATGTAGGGCCCCATCAGGCCGCTCACGAACGCCATGGGCAAGATCGCCGCGATCACGGTGAAGGTCGCGAGAATGGTAGGATTCCCGACCTCGTCCACTCCCTCCACCGCCGCGGTCTCCGGATCCTTCCCGCCCAGCGCGAGGTGACGGTAGATGTTCTCCACCACCACGATGGCGTCGTCCACCAGAATGCCGATGGAGAAGATCAGCGCGAACAGCGTGATGCGATTCAGGGTGTAGCCCAGGGCGTAGTAGCTGAACAGGGTCAGGGCGAGCGTCACGGGGACCGCCACCAGGACCACCAGCGCCTCGCGCCACCCCAGAAACAGACCGATGAGAACGGTAACCGAGAGGGTCGCGAGGCCCAGGTGGAGAATCAGCTCCGAGGCCTTCTCCCGCGCCGTCTCTCCGTAGTTGCGGGTTTCGGTCACCTGGATGTCGGGCGGCACCAGCCGCGCCCGCGCCTGCTCCACCCGCGCCAGCACCGCCCGCGCCACCAGGGTGGCATTGGCTCCCTTGCGCTTGGCCACCGTGATCGTCACCGCGCTGGTCGAAGTCCCGTCGGGCCCGCTGTGGGTCACGTAGTCCGTGGGCTCGCCGAAGGTCTCCTCCACCGAGGCGATGTCCCTCACATAGACCGGGGTCCCTCCCCGAGTGCTTACGACGACTCCGCCCACATCGGTCGCTGTTGCGAGCGGCGCACCGACCTGGATCCGGTAGACCCGATCGCCCGCGCTGAACTCTCCCGCCTCGAGCCGCGCGTTGGTTCCCTGGAGTGCCAACGCGACCTCGCCCGGCGTTACCCCGGCCGCGACCAGACGGGCTGGATCGAGAGTCACCCGCACCTGCTTGGGCTGGCCACCGATGACGCTGGTCTCTGCCACGTCGGGAATCGTGCGAATCTCGTCGGCGAGATGAGTCGCGACCTGGCGCAGCTGATCGGATCCGTAGCGGGGCGAGGAGAGCGTGAGGGCGAGAATCGGCACGTCGTCGATCGAATGCGGCTTCACCAGCGGAGGCAACGCGCCGGCGGGGAGCCGATCCATGTCTGCCGCCAGCTTGGCGTGGACCCGGGTGACGCTCCGCTCCTGGTCTTCACCGACCTTGAAGCGAACCGTGATCAGCGCGTAGCCGTCGCCTGCCATCGTGTAGATGTGCTCGACCGCGGGGATCTCCCACATCCGCTGCTCGATGGGGCGGGCCAGCAGGTTCTCGACCTCCTGCGGCGGCGCCCCGGGGAGCATCGCGAGCACGTCGATCATGGGGACCGAGATCTGCGGCTCTTCCTCCCGCGGCGTGGCCACGATGGCCAGCGCGCCGGCCCCGAACGCCGCGAGCGCGATCAGCGGCGTCAGCTTCATCCGGAGGAACCGGCTGGCGACCCTCCCGGCCAGGCCCATCAGTCCACTCCTCCCACGGAAGCGCTGGTCAGGACCCGGTCTCCGGCCCGAAGACCGGCCAACACTTCCACGTGTCCGTCGCTGCGGCGCCCCAAGCGCACCCAGCGCAACTCACTTCCCTGCTCTCCAACGACCCTCACCCCGGAGAGGTCGCCTTCGGCAAAGACTGCGGTCTCGGGAACCAGAATGGCCCGGCGCGTCCCCTGGGGCAGGAGGAGAATTGCCGCGCTACCCGCGAGATAGCTGCGATCCCGGTTCTCCACGATCGCGTTCACGGTGTACATCGCGCCGGTCGAGGCGGGCACCACCCCCTCGACCACCGCCTTGGCCGGTCGATCTTCGATCGTGGCGTCCAGCGTGGCGCCTCTGCGCAGTCCCGCCGCAGTGGCGGGCGAGATGCCGACCGTTACCCGAAGTCGGGAGGCGTCCTGCAGCTCGAGCAGTGGTGCCCCCGGCGCCGCAAAGGCACCGGGATCGACGTAGCGCCGCGTGATCTCTCCAGCGAACGGAGCGCGGATCTCGGCATACGCGCTCACCGCGTCCAGTTCGGCACGCGCGGCCCGGGCCGTGCGCAGGCCAGCCTCGGCCTGGGCCAGACCAGTCTCCGCGCCGTCCAGCTGGGCCTTGGTGGCGGCGCTGTCGGCGTAGAGGCCACGCATCCGCTGCGCTTGCCGCAGCGCCTCCTGATACTGGGCCTCAGCCGCGACGATACCGGCATCGACCTGCGCCCCTTTGGCTGCCACTTCCCGGGAATCGACTCTCGCAAGTACCTGGCTTGCTGCGACCCGGTCTCCTTCGCGCACCAGCACCGCGGTGACCGATCCCATGAGGCGGGTGCTGAGCACGGAACGCTGATAGGGCTCCGCCAGGCCCGCCGCTTCGAGGACCGCCGGTACCGTGGTATCCCGCACCGTGACCGTCGCCTCCTGGAGAGCCTGCTCTGGCGGGCGCCCTGGTTTCGATGGCTTCCCACCACAGGCGGCCAGCACCAGACCCGCCGCCGCGACTGGAATCACCCTGTATCGGATCATTGTCGTCGATCTCATAGCTGACTCACGATTCGAGATTCGAAAGCACGGAAAGGTCGAGTCCCCCGGCCACACGCCGCGCTCCAGCGGCGACGATGGCGTCGTACCTTGCGGCCGCGAACTGGAGCCGGGATTGCGTTTCCGCGGCAGCGGCATCGAAAAGTTCTACCACGGTGGCGAGGCCACCCTCGTATTTCCTTCCCATGATTCGGTGCGCTTCCTCGCTCTGCTGGACTGCGCGCTCGGCGATATCCAGTCGTGCCAGTGCCACTCCGAGCTGATCGGTCGCTTCGGCGAGCTCTATGGACGCCTTCGCCTCCGCGGCTTCCGCCATGGCCGCCGCCTCGGCCCGCCGACCCCCGGCGGCGACGATCTCAGAGCGCTCCGAAGCCCCCGCGAAGGGAGACCAGGACACCATGAGGCCCACGGTCCAGGAGTTCTGACCCCCGAAGGGGGCTGAGGGATCGTTCCAGTCGAGCCGGCCGAAGGAGTTGACGCGCGGGAAGTAGAGGGAGCGAGCCCGTGACAGGTCGCGACTGGCGGCCTCGGCGCCGAGATGAGCCGCGCGTACGTCTCCACGACCACCGATGGCGATTGAGTCCTTCTCCGCGCCCAGGGCCCGGACCAGGTCTGCGGCGGGCAGACTGTCGGGCACTTCGAGACTGCTATCGGGTGGTGCGCCGAGGAGGACTGCCAGCTGGCGCCGCGCAATGCCGGCCAGGCTGCGAGCGGCGATGAGGTCCGACTCGATCTGCCCTGCCTTCACCTGGGCCAGGAGGACGTCGGAATGGGTGGCCATCCCGTTCCGCTCGAGGCTTTCCGCTTCCCGGACGTGAGCCTGGGCGGCCCGATAGGCCGCTTCCAGGGTGCCGGCCTGTTCCGCCGCGAGGGTGGCCCCGTAGTAGGCCCGCACCACATCGACCGCCGTTGACTGAAGGGTCCAAGCCTGGGCCGCTTCCGAGGCGTCGCGTGCGCGCGTTGCCGCGCCCCGGCCGAGATAGGCGTCGACGTTTACGAGGGGTAGCTCGAGCACCACGCCTGCCGCCACGTTCCCTATGGCAGGCGGATAGTTGAGTCGAGCCGGATCGAAGGCGGCCTGGGTCACCGACCGCTGTCGCAGGGTGAACCCGAAGGCATTGAGGGGATCGGTGGTCCGCAGGTAGCCGCCTTCCACCCGGACGGTCGGCAGAATTCCCTGGAGCGGGGCCATGGCCTGGCCCGACTGGGTCTGGGTCCGACCGGCAGCGATGCGGTTGGCATAGGCCCCCTGCTCGGCCCGTTGCAGCGCCTCCGTGAGGGTGAGCCGGTGGGCCTGGGCGAACCCGGCCACGGGGACGCCCGAGAAGATCATGATAAGGAAGAGCGGAGTTGTCCGGCGCATGCGCCCTCTTGCTTGCAAGACTACATGACCATATAGTTATATAGTCACTATGTCAAGACGACCCCGACTCCCCGCTTGTCCTCCCCCAGGGCTGCCGGCAGATTCAGCCCTGGCTGGTCTCTTTCTCTGCTCCCCAGCGCCGGACTCGCCCATGGCCCAGAAGTCCATGAGTCCCATGCAGCTCCGCCTCGTGGCCGAACGGTTCAAGGCCCTGGCCGAGCCATCGCGGCTCCAGATTCTCAATGCCCTGCGGCGGGGAGAGCTCTCGGTCAGCGAGATCCTCGAAGCAACGGGCTTGGGGCAGGCCAATGTCTCCAAGCACCTACAGACCCTGCTGGCGGCGGGTTATGTGGACCGGCGGAAGGCTGGGGTGACGACGTACTACCGGTTGGCCGACACGGATGTCCTGCGGCTCTGTGAGATCATGTGCGGCCGGCTGGAACACGAGGCTTCGACCCGCCGCAAGCAGCTGACCGGGACCTAGCCTCTCTTCACGCCTCGGCCGATTAGCGTTTCCCTTCGATCTCGGCCACCCAGACGTCACTCTGTAGATCGCCCAACGTCAGATAGATCCGGCCGTCGCGCATCCGGAAGCCGAAGCGGTGCCACTGGCGTGCCTCGTCGTCGAAGCGAAGCACCCGGCGGGCGGAACCGCCGGTCACCGGCAGCTGCCACACGCCCGCGGAGTCTCCCAACGGCTTGAGGAAGTACAGGGACCGCGAGTCGGGCGACCAGGCGAAGGTCGCGACCCCAACATATCCACTGGAATAGGGGGCACTCATGAGGGTCCGTAACGAGTCCCCATCCATCGTGCCTATGAGCGTGTTGACATCCTTGGTGGTGCAAGCCACCAGCTTGCTGTCGGGTGAGGGAAATGGCCCGAGGCAACCCGGCCGCCACAGTCTGGGCTTGCCCCAGGCCCCTGCCGCATCGCGCGTCACGACCCGGGCTTCGAGAGTAGTGGGCGAAGTGAGATTGGCCGTATAGAAGATGTTGCGGCCATCCGGGCTCCACAGACCGGCGCGGTCGTCGTCGGGCTCCGAGACGACGGCGAGCGCATTCCCCCCCGTCGAGGGAATCACATAGATCTGGCGGCGGCCCTGGACGAAGGAGTGGAAGACGACCTCCCGGCCATCGGGTGAGAAGCTCGGGAAGAACTTGTCGAGCGGCCCGGACGTGAGTTGTTCCGGCTCGCCTGTGCGATCGAGTGGAATCCGGTAGATGTCGGAATTGCCACGCCGGTTGGAGTCGAACACCAGCCAGCGGCCGTCAGGCGAAACATCGAAGCTCTCGATCACCTGGTTGCCGCTGGTGATCTCGCGCGCTGCCGAGATGGAGGCGGTCCCGCCTGGGGGGATGGTTACGCTCCAGACGTTCGAGGTCTCGGTAAAGAGCGTATAGGCGAGGCGACTCCCGTCGCTGGAGATTGCGATTGCCTGGGCATTGAGACCGGTGGTGAGTCGGGCCGCTGAACCCTGAGGCCGTCCGTCGCGCCCAATCCGAACGGCATAGAGATCTCGCCCACCATCCCGGTTGGAGATGAAGAGCAGCGTGCCGTCGGGGGTCCAGGCCGGACTGAGGTTCGAAGTCGTGTCGTCCGTCACCCGCACCACCTGGTCACCGGCAACGTTGCTGACCCGGATTTCGCTGGGCGCCAGATTCCCGAAAAAAGTCCCCGGCACGACGGTGGCGGGGTTCCCGTAGACGTAGGCGATCCACTTTCCGTCCGGCGACCAGGCCATCGAATGGACATTCCCTCCCGCTCCGAGCGGATGGGCACCAGATCCATCGACGCCGGCCACATAGGTCGACTCTCCCTTCCGGTAGGCCACCTGACGCCCGTCGGGAGACCAGGCGCTGGCATACAGAAGCACGGCATCCGGGTCGGAGACCAGGACACGAGGCGTCCCACCCAGTGCCGGTACCAGCTCGACACCGCGCCGCGACCGGAACATCAGAAGCTTTCCATCGGGTGACCAGGCGGGGCCGATCTGGGGACCGGGTAGATCGCGCGCGACCGGGATCGGGGTTCCACCCTCGACCTGGCGCACGTAGATCCGGGGCTCGACCGTGCCCCCAGCGTAGGCCAGGATCTTCCCATCGGGCGAGAGAGAGGGCTGAGTTTCGAGGCCGGGGTCGAGCGTGGCCTGAAACCTTCGTCCGATCTGCATCGCCGGAGCGCCCGGACGATTGAGGCGCGAGGCCAGCAGGATCAGACCGATCACGCCCACCGCCACCCCGCCCAGAAAGAGCCAACGCGTAGATGCCGTCGACCTGGTCGGGGGCGTAGCGGCCGGGGTGTGGCCCCCGCTGGACGTAGCCAGCGGCTCCAGCTGGGCCAGCAGCTGCTCGGCGGATTGCCAGCGGTCGGCCGGACGTTTCTCCAGGCAATGCATGATCACCCCGGCCACCGCGGGCGGGACACTGGGGCGGAGCGTGGCCAGCGGCACCGGCGCCTGGGTGACGTGCGCGGCGAGTACTTCCTGGGACGAGGTGCCGGTGAACGGGGGGCGACCCGCCAGCAGCTCGTACCCCAGCACGCCGACGGCATAGAGATCGGCGCGGTGATCGACGTGGGGATCGGCAGAGGCCTGCTCGGGGGCCATGTACGCGGGGGTGCCGAGCGCCACGCCCGCCGTGGTGAGCTGTTGGCGGCCGGTCGCCTCGCTTACGGCCTTGGCCACGCCAAAGTCCGTCAGCAGCGCATGCCGGCCCGAGAGTAGCACGTTGTCCGGCTTGATGTCTCGATGAACCACGCCGCGGGCGTGGGCGTAGGCGAGCGCGTCGACGACCTCGACCAGGAGCCTGACCGCTTCCTGCACCGGAAGCTCGCCGCCGCGGGCCAATCGCTCCCGGAGCGATTCGCCCTCGACGAAGGGCATGGCGTAATAGAGGAAGCCGTCCGCCTCGCCGGAATCGAGCAGCGGCAGGATATTCGGGTGCTGAAGCTGAGCGGCGATCTGGATTTCGCGGAAGAAACGGTCTCCCCCGAGCGTCGCGGCCAACTCCGGGCGGAGCACCTTGACGGCGACTTTGCGTTGGTGGCGGAGGTCCTGGGCCAGGAAGACGATGGCCATGCCACCGGTCCCGATCTGACGCTCGATGGTGTAGCGGTCCGCGAGCGCGGCAGCGATGCGGGCGGGAAGGTCAGCCATGCCTCAAGGGACGGTAGACCGCCGGGGGCCAGAGAGTCGGGACGAGGGAACCCGGAGTATAGGGCGCCCGTCCGGGGCGGGCCAGTATGGAAGGAGCGTCCGGTGGGACGGCCAGCCTATCCGGTCGCGTCGCCCGGCACCACGCTCAGGGTTCGAGTGCTCCCGGCACGAATGACCGTGAGGGGGACCGTCTCCCCGATGAGCGCGTGGTTCAAGGTGCGCTGCAGGTCATCCACCGTCGCGACCGCGCTGCCAGCCAGTCCGATGATCACATCGCGCTCCGCCAACCCGGCCCGTTGCGCCGGGGTTCCAGGCTCGATCCCCGTCACCAACACGCCGCTCTGTACCGCCAGCCCGAGACGCACGCCCGAGCTCCGCGGCATGCGGACGGTCTGACCGATGACGCCGAGGTAGCTCCGCCGCACCCGCCCGTGACGGATCAGCTGCCCGGCCACCTCCCGGGCAGTGTTGGCGGGGATGGCGAAACAGATCCCCTGCGCGCCCATCACTACGGCGGTGTTGACCCCCACCACCGCTCCCCGCGAGTTCACCAGTGGTCCGCCCGAGTTCCCCGGGTTGAGGGCCGCATCAGTCTGAATCACTTGGTCGATGAGCCTTCCGGTCGTGGCGCGCATGGTGCGACCCAGAGCACTCACCACGCCGGCCGTGACCGTGGCTTCGAAGCCCAGCGGGTTGCCGATCGCGATCACCAGATGGCCGGGCCGGAGCCGGCTCGAGTCGCCCAGCGAGGCCGGAACCAGATCCTGAGCGCTGATCCGGAGCACGGCCAGATCGGTGCCCATGTCGGCCCCGATCAGGTCGGCATCGGCCACACGGCCATCGGCCAGCCCGGCGCGAATCCGGGACGCGTGTTGCACCACATGGCCGTTGGTGAGAATCAGGCCGTCGGGGGTGAAGACGAATCCGGAGCCGCTCCCTCCACTCGGAGCCCGCGACCGCGACGATCGTCCCGGCTTCGCGACTTCGACCTGCACGTGCACGACTGAGGGGGCCACCCGCTCCACGGCTTCCGCCACGGCGCTCGAGTAGGCATCCAGAAGGTCGGCATCATCGGGGGGAGCTACCGGTCGGGCAGCCGGGGATCCACCCGCATCCCCGTCTGCCCGCAGCAAGGCGAGACGTTTCATCCTACTTGAAGGATAGCAACTCCACTTCGAAGATGAGGGTCTGGTTGGGGCCGATGGCGGGCGGTGACCCGTGCTCGCCGTAGGCCAGCTCGGAGGGAATCACGAACTCATACTTCGATCCCGCGGTCATGAGCTGCACCGCTTCCGCCCAACCGGGGATCACGCCGTTCAGCGGGAAGGTCGCCGGCTCGTTGCGCTTGTAGGAGCTGTCGAACTCGTCCCCGGTGATCGTGGTTCCGCGATAGTGTACGGTGACCACGCTGCTCTTGGTGGGGTGAGGGCCGGAGCCTTCCTTGAGCACCTTGTACTGCAGCCCGCTCGCCGTGGTCTTGACTCCCGTCTTGCTCTTGTTCGCCGCCAGAAACTCATTCCCGGCCTTCTTGTTGGTCAGGGCATCGGCCGAATCCTTCTTCTGGCGCTTGGCCATCAGGTCGGCCTGGGCGGTGGACATGACCTCCTGCATCTGCGTGTCGGTCAATTGGGCCGTGGCGCCGGAGTTTCCGTCCTTGATCCCGGCCATCATTTGCGACGCGGACACCGTGAGGCCCTGGTCCTTCAGGCCCTTCCCCATCTGGTACCCCAGGGTGTACGCAAGCTTGTCGTCCTGGGTGGAAAGGGACGACTTGGACATGGCGCCCTTGCAGGACACCAGCCCGATGCAGAGCAGGACCGTGAGCAACCTCATGCAGCGATCTCCAGGAGTGGGGCGGAAGACACCGGTGGACGAAGGCGGCCCACAATATACCCGTTCGGACCGCCCGGTGCTGGAAGATATGAGACTGGCCTCCGACCCCGGGTTCAACTATATCTGGCGAGGTTTTCCACCGGGATCGGGAGTCCATGGCGGTCAAGAGTCACATTTCGCTGCAGCCGATGTCCAAGGCGGACATCGAGCGGGTTCGGACCAAGGAGCGGTCGCACCCGGGCCTCCCGCCCGAGCTGCTCCAGGACATCGCCCGCCGACTGCAATTCGTCTGCGGCATGATGGTGGTCTACGGCTTCGTGAGCCTGGTGGCCAACTACGGCGCCGCGACCCACAAGGCCAGCTTCCTCGGCGGTATCGCCGCGCGAATCGGGTTGAGCGTGGCAGTCTACCTGATGGTCAGGCTTGCGCGACTGTCGCCCGACCGCCTGATCAGCCTCGGGCTGGCGTACGAAGTCTTTGTCGCGCTCTCCATCGCCCTCACGTCGGTGCCGAGCACCTGGATGACCGGCACCCGCTCCACGTTGCTCTGGTCGAGTGCCCACCTCCTGGTCGTGATCTACCCGGTGATCGTGCCCAGCATCACCAGGCGGGCCCTGGTTGCCGCGATCCTCTCGGCCGCTACGGTGCCCGGGGCGGTGCTGTTCTACGCGAAGCTCGGAGTGATCCCGACCCCTGAGTCCGCCTCCTTCCTGCGCCTGTTGATCCAGAGCGCAGTAGCGGTGGCCATCGCGGTGGGGATCTCGCGCCTGCTCTACCGGATGGGCGAAGATCTGAATCGGGCCAGGGCGATGGGCAACTACCATCTCGGCGACAAATTGGGCGCCGGTGGCATGGGAGAGGTCTGGAGGGCCACCCACAAATTCCTGGCCCGGCCGGCGGCCATCAAGTTGGTGCGTCGGGACGATGTGGGAGAGTCGGAGGAGGTGGCTGCAACCACGATGCTCCAGCGCTTCGAACGGGAGGCGCAGGCCACCGCCCAGCTCCAGTCCCCTCACACGGTCAACGTCTACGATTTCGGCATCACCCAGGACGGCACCTTCTACTACGTCATGGAGCTGCTGGACGGGCTGGATCTGGCGTCGCTGGTCGAGCGCGACGGCCCTCAGCCTCCAGAGCGGGTCGTGTCCATTCTCCGCCAGGCCTGCCAGTCGCTGTTCGAGGCCCACGAGCGCGGGTTGATCCACCGGGACATCAAGCCCGCCAACATCTTTCTCTGCCGCTACGCGACCGAAGTGGATTTCGTCAAAGTGCTCGATTTCGGTCTCGCCAAGAACGTGGATACCTCGGAGAATCCGGAGTTTCAGGTCACCCGAGTCGGCATGATCGCGGGGACGCCGGGGTTCATCGCCCCGGAGGCGGCAGCCGGGATGGGCAAGATCGATGGGCGTGCCGATCTCTACGCGCTGGGCTGCGTCGCCTATTGGCTGCTCTCGGGGCAGGAGGTGTTCGATGGGCCGACGCCGATGTCGGTGCTCGTGGCCCACATGAAGGAGACGCCTCCGCCATTGACCCCGCGCTCACCCCAGCGAATCCCGAAGGATCTCGAACAGATCATCATGGATTGCCTCGAGAAAGATCCCGCCAAGCGTCCCCGGACCGCCGAGGTCCTGTCGCAGCGACTCGCCTTCCTCGGCATAGAGACGACCTGGACCCGGGAACGGGCAGCCGAATGGTGGGCCAGGTTCATCCCCGCGCCTGCGGCCAGCCGTGTCAGCCGCGAAGCCAGTGAGGCCCCGACGGAGCGCGTCATTCCGATAGACCCATCACGGCAATAGGCGCGGCTCGACCGTCGACAGCAGTCCGCCAATGAGCGCTCCCCTCCCCAGCGGAAGCTTGCGCGATCAGGTCATCGGGTTCTTCCCGCCCGGCCGGCGGACCGACCCCGCGGTCCTGGAGTTGGCGCGGCGGTTGGAAGAGTTCACCGGGGCGGAGGAGCTGGGCGACCGACTCGACGCATTCCTGGACCTGATCCACCTCTCCCGCCGAAACCGCCGGACCCACGAGCTGCTCGAGTTGCTCGAGGCGACGCCGGAAGTGAGGGAGCGCTTTCTCACCTCGCTGGCGTCCATCCTGTCCGAGACCGATGCCACCAATCTCTTCGGTGTCGCGGGGCTCCCGAGTGATCGCGGCTTTCTGTCCGAGGCGGGAGACCGGATCGCCCAACGCCTGCTCCCGGTCCCGCGGGACGATCACGACCTGGCCAGGCTCCTTCAACGGCTCTACGCGACGAACACCGACCTGGACCAGCTCCGGCGGCTGCCCGAGGGAGTGTTCGATCGGGAGGTCGCTCTGCTGACGGCGGAGCGCCCGGAGCTCTGGGCTTCGATACGCCTCGGGTTCGCCGACGGATTCCGGCTGCTCGCCGCCAGGGTCCAGGCTCAGGGGCTCGCGGCCAATCTCCGCGCCAGAGGGAGAGGGGCCCCGGTCGGCGGCTCACCGTTTTACCGCATCGCGAGCGTGAGCGAGACGCTGATCCAGAGCTGGCTGGCCGGCGAGCCGATGGCGGTTTCCCCCTGGCGCGACGAGGCGGCAGAGTGTCGGGCCGAGATGGCCGCGATTCGCGAGCACCTGGAGGCCAGGGGCGTCAACGTCGACATCGTCTTCGGCCTGGAGGTGCTCGACCGCGGCCTCACGCGCATGGATCTGATGCTCGAGATCATGGAGTCTCCCAGGGGGCCTCGCCGATCGGAGGCGATCCACCGGTTCCTCGTGCGACTGTCCACCCTGGTCCATCAGGACCGGAGCCTCCGCCATCTCGCCAGCACCAACCTCAGCCTGCACCACCGCAAGATCGTCGATCGCTCGAGCGAGACCGGGGAGCATTACATCGCGAGCGACCGCAAGGCTTACCGCCAGATCCTGGTGGCAGCCGCCGGCGGGGGCCTGCTCACCTCGGTGACTGCCGCGGTAAAGATGACCATCGCCGGAGTCGCCCTGGCGCCGTTCCCCGAAGGGCTCGCCTACGGGATCAACTACGCGGTCAGCTTCCTGCTGCTCCAGGCCTTCGGGCTGGTGCTAGCGACCAAGCAGCCCGCCATGACCGCCGCCACCCTCGCCACCATTCTCCGCGATCGGCGAGGGGAGCGGCGACTCGACGACATCGTCGAATTCACCATCAGCATCTGTCGCTCCCAGGTGGGGGCCGCTCTGGGGAACGTCCTGATGGTTTCGATCGGCGCTTACGCCATCGACGGGCTCTGGCGATGGCTCTTCGATCATCCGTACCTGGCAGAGGAAGGCGCGCACCATGTGTTCGAGACCCTGAGCCCGGTGACCAGCGGAACGGTGTTCTACGCCGTATTGACTGGCGTCATCCTCTGGCTCGCGAGCCTCTTCGGGGGGTGGCTCGACAACTGGTCGGTGTACCACCGTCTCCCGCTCGCCATTGCGGAACACCCGCTGGGCAAGCGCCTCGGCCGCGACCGGATGGAGCGATTGGCCGAGAAAGTCCACCACGGCATCTCCGCGTGGGGCACCAACATTTCTCTCGGCTTCATGCTCGGCATCACGCCGGCCCTGGGCCATTTCCTGGGGGCCCCGCTCGACGTCCGCCACGTCACGCTAAGCACCGGACTGCTCGCTCTCGCGTGCGCGTCGCTGGGATATCGGCTGCTGCTGGGGGGCTGGTTTTTCTGGGCCCTGGGAGGAATCGCGGTGATGTTCGTGCTCAATCTGGGCGTCAGCTTCTGCCTCTCGCTCTTCAGTGCGGTCCGGGCCTACAATCTTCCCGGGGAGGAGACCCGGGAGCTGCTGCGAAGGCTGGGTCGCCGGTTCTATCAGGCGCCCCTGGACTTCATCCTCCCCCCACCGGTCTCACAAGCGGAAACACGGGACTCGACACCAGCGTAACTCTATGGAGGGCCCGTACCTTGCCAGTTGTTCTCCGGCTGTTACATTGACCCGCTCGAACCAGTCTCCAGACTGGCGTGCACCCCAACCCCGGATCCTTCGTCATGAGAGTGTTGGCCCTTGCGCTCGCGATTTCCGCGGCCGCCGCAGTCCCGCTCGTGGCCCAGAACGACGAGCTCGCCCTGTCACGACAGGAGATTCAGACCCGGCGTCAGGAGATCGTCGCCGCCAACCTTGGACTTCCCGATAGCCTCGGCAACGTCTTCTGGCCCCAATATCGGGAGTATCGGGCCGAGATGGCCACGAACGGAGACCGGCTCCAGAACCTGATTCTCAACTACGCCAAGAGTTATCAGAGCATGACCGACGAGCAGGCCAAGCAGATGACGGACGAATGGTTCTCCATTCAGCAGGAGCAGTTCAACGTCCGGAAGAAGTGGATCGGAAAATTCCAGAAGATTCTTCCGGCCAAGATCGTCGCCCGCTTCGCCCAAATCGAGAACCGGCTCGACACCATCGTCGCAGCCGGTATGATGGAGCAGATCCCCCTGGTGAAGTAGTCGTTCCCCAGCCAACCGGCGTTGGCTGTCAGAGCCTCTAGAAAGGAGTTCTGTGTATGGGTCGGAAATGGTTAGTGGCTACCGCCGTGCTGGCATTGGCGCTCCCCTGTAGAGCAGAGGCCCAGTGGGGCTTCAAGATCGGTGGTGGGATCGGGATCATTACCGGACCAACGGCCGATCGTCTCAGCGACGGCTGGAATGGGCAGCTGGGCGCCGTGATGAAAATCCCCAAGAAGCCATTCGGCTTCTCCTTCGAGTTCAACAACTCCTGGTCGAGCTTCAATAACCTCAAGAGTAACGTTGGGGCAGCCACGGGTGGGCACCAGAACCTCTGGTCCTTGACCCTGAACGCCATGCTGATGCCGGTGCGCAAGACCTACTACAAGGGGTTCAACTGGTATTTGATGGCCGGCGGCGGGTTCTACAGCCGCTATCTCTCCATCGATGGGGGGTCGGTCGTGGTCCCCTGCTACCCGTACTACTGGTGGTACCCCTGCAGCGGGACGGTCACCCTGGCCTCGAGAACCGATAACGGGTTCGGCGTGAATGGCGGCGGCGGAATCGGGTACAACTACGGGCAGGGCATGTTCTACATCGAGTCCCGATACCACTACGCTTGGCTCTATCAGAAGGATGGCCAAGTCGTGCCCATCGTCATCGGGTTCCGGCTCGGCTGGTAAGCAAGCTCAAAGCCACAGTCTCAAACGGCCCGTCCCCAGCGGACGGGCCGTTTCGTTTTCCGCCGTTCCCACCGGCATCATCATTGCCTCTAGACCCGATGGCATCCCATACAGGCCGTGGGGCGCCTAGCCTAACACTCTGCGGTAAAAGAGGTTGGCAGCCTGGAGATGGCTCACTGTTGCACTATGAAACCATCCCCAGCGTAATCTGCCAAAGCCGCCCTTGCAGGATGAGATGCCGCCGCTGAGGACGGAGCGGCCGAGGAGCGTCGTGGACGCCATAAGAGTGGGTAGTGCGGTCGATCTGGAAGCGGCACAAGAGCCCGAGCCGGAGGTCTCGGGGCCCGGAGAACGGCCCGGTCCGGTGACGCTGCTCACCGTCTTCTACTCACTCGTCTATCTCATCTGGGAGCGAGCCGGCTGGGGCTCCCCCGCCCTGCGCGATCTGGTCGGCAACCTCGCGTTCATGCCGCTCAACCTGGGTGTGGTGGTCTTGAACACCCTGGCCTCCCGCCATCAGAGCCTGGCCTCCAGTGTTCGACAGGCCCTGCGCCTCCTGGCGGCCGGCTCCCTCATGGTGCTGATCGGCAACGCCATCTCGGCGTACTACGTTGCCGTCCTCCGGGTAAATCCGACGGTCACCTGGGCCGACCCGTTCTACCTCTGCGACAGCCTGCTCATCCTGATCGCCCTGCTCTCCTTCCCGCTCGCCACTCGCACACGGATGGAGCGGTGGAAGTTCGTCCTCGACGCGGCCATGGTGCTGATTGGCGGCGGGGTCGCCATCTGGTATTTCACGATTCGCCCCACCGCGGCCTCCTCCAGCAACGGCATCGTGGTCACAGTGCTGGCGTTTGCCTACCCGCTGGTGAGCCTGCTGGTGTTGCTGGGCATCGTCACGGTGCTGCTCCGGGGCCCACTGGACGGCAACCGGCTGGCCTTCCGGCTCCTGGTGGGAGGGGTACTGGTCAGTGTCATTGCGGACCTGACCTTCGATCTCGAGCTCATGGAGACCGGGGCGCGGAGCGCGGCCTGGACCGACGCGGTGTATCTGCTCTCGTACGTGCTGATGATCGCGAGCGCGGAAGTGTTCTACCTGACGCCGGTGCCGCAGGCGGCCCCGGTGGCGCATCGGAAGACGCGACTCCAGCCCCTCAGTCCCCTGCCCTACCTCGCGGTAGCGACGACCTACGCGCTGCTCCTGGCCACGGTCCTCGACCCCTGGTTGGACCCGGTGAGCGGTATCGCGGTCGGGGCGATCCTGATCACGGTACTGGTCGTGGTCCGGCAGGTCCTGGCCGTCCGCGAGAACGTGCGGCTCCTGACCGAGAACGCCGCGCGGGTGAACGAGGCCCGCTTCCGCTCTCTGGTGCAGCATTCCTCCGATGTGATCCTCGTCATCCGTCTCGACGGCACCATCCGGTTCGTCAGCCCCTCGGCATCGCGGGTCCTGCGCTACGATCCGGCCGGCCTCTTGGGACGAGCGCTGGTCAGCCTGATTCACACCGAAGATCGCGATCGCGCCGCCGGATTTCTGCGCGAGTCGGCCCGGACCCCCGGGGTCTCCGCACCGGTAGAATGGCGGTTCTATCAGCCGGATGGATCGTCGCTCAACGCGGAGACGATTGCGACCAACCTGCTGGATGACCCCTCGGTCCGCGGCATCGTGCTCAACACCCGCGATGTGAGCGAACGGAAGCGCCTCGAGGACCAGCTGATGCACCAGGCCTTCCACGATCCGCTCACCGGTCTCGCCAACCGGGCGCTGTTCCGCGACCGGGTGAGCCACGCGCTGGCGCTGGCCCGCCGGCAGGGACACTCCATCAGTGTCCTGTTCCTCGACCTGGACGACTTCAAGAAGGTGAACGACAGCCTGGGTCACGCCGAGGGCGACCGGCTGCTGATCGCCGCGGCGGAGCGGTTCAATACCTGCTCCCGCGCGGCGGACACCATCGCGCGGCTGGGCGGTGACGAGTTTGCCATTCTGATCGAGGACCTCGCGGGCCAGGAAGGCCATGGGGGCCTGGTCGAGCGGCTCTCCGAGGCGATGCGGCGTCCGTTCATGCTGGGGGGTAACGAGGTCCACGTGAACGCCAGCATCGGTATCGCGACGGCGGCCGGGGACGAGACCGCCGATGACCTGCTCCGCAACGCGGACGTGGCGATGTACAGCGCCAAGCGGAAGGGCAAAGGTCGCTCGGAGACCTATCAGGCCCATATGTACGCCGACATCCGGGCCCGACTCGAGATGGAGGAGGCGCTCCGGAACGCCATCGAGCGCGACTCCCTGCTCCTCCACTTCCAGCCCATCGTGGGCCTCCGGACCGGAGAGATCCAAGGGGTCGAGGCGCTGCTCCGCTGGGAGCATCCGCGCTACGGCCGCCTGCTGCCTCAGCACTTCATTCCGCTGGCGGAGGAGACCGGTCTGATCGTGCGGTTGGGCGGCTGGGTGCTGCGCGAGGCGTGTCGCCGGATCCAGTATTGGCGCGCCACCAATCCCCAGGTGCCGTTGGCGGTATCGATCAACATCTCGGGACGGCAGCTCCAGGAGCGGGGAATCATCGAGGAGGTCCGGGCCGCCCTGCTGGAAACCGGCGTGGCGCCCGATGCCGTGATTCTGGAGATCACCGAGAGCGTCCTGATGCAGCAGACCGAGTTCGTGCTCGAACGGCTACAGCAGCTCAAGACGCTGGGGGTTCGGCTCGCGATCGATGACTTCGGGACCGGGTACTCCTCCCTGAGCTACCTGCGCCGCTTCCCGATCGACATCCTCAAGATCGCCAAGCCGTTCGTGGACGACGTCGGCGCCGGGGTGGAAAAGGCCGCGCTGGCTCGCGCCATCATCGGATTGGGCGACACCCTCAAGCTCCGGACCATCGCCGAGGGAATCGAGACCACCGAACAGCGCGCGGCACTCGTGGCCCTCGGCTGCGACCTGGGTCAGGGACACTACTTCTCGCCGGCGCTCCCGGCGGATGGAGTCGACCGCCTCCTGGCCTCGCCAATGGCCCAGGCGCGCGACGAGCATCCCGGTAGCACGGGGCAAATCATCGTGCCGGCGCCGGCTGCCTGAGACACATCACTCTCGACAATCCGGGATGGGAAAACGCCCTTGCCGGCACCGGCAAGGGCGCGAATCGAACGACCGCTACCGGGCTATCCCTCCAGAGTAGCGCCCAGTTCCACAATCTGGTCTCGAATCGCCCTCCGTTCGGCCGTAAGCCGCAGAAACGCTCTCCGCCGGAACAGCAACAGCCTGAGCGCCCGCGCGCGGCCCACCAACCGGTCGAGCCGCTCGAAGAACCAGAGCGACCCCATCCCCGCCAACGGGAGCATCACCAGGACCGCGAGGCCCGCCTTCGGCCCCAGCCAGACCCACGCAGCCGCGGCCGCGAGCGTCCAGGTGACCGGGAAGAGCAGCATGGCCGCGAGGAGCTTGACGCTCGCCAACGTCTCCTCCTCCCCCTTGGCGATACCGGTCGCGATATGACCGACGGCGCGGTAGGCAGGATAGTGCACGATGGCCCCGGCCAGTGCCAACGGCAGGAGGATCAGGAACACGATCGCCGCCTGCACCGCGTACCGGGTGACGCGGGTGATCGTGTAGCCGCGGGGCGTCAGATGATGCGGCTCGACGCCGGCGGCTTCGAGGGTGGCCTCGTAACGTACGATCCGTGCTTCGATCGCGGCGAACCGGTCGGGCCACCGCTCGCGCAGGACATCGTGACCGAGCACCAGGCGCCGCCGCAGCTCCAGCTCCTCCGCGAGCGTTGGAACCACATCCGGCGGTTCATCCCTTGCCCGCAGGATCCGCTCGGCCTTGGCCACCAGCGCCAGGGCCTCGAGGCGCCCCGCCTGCAGGGTCACCTCCGCCAAGGCTCGCTGGATCTGTGCGGTCAGCTCGCGCACCGGCCCGGCCGGCGGCTCGGCGCCCGGCGCCAGCGGCTCGGCAAGCGGGGTTACCGGGAACGGCTCGGCGAAGTAGAGCAACGCCACACTGCGGAAGATCTGCTTGGCGCGATAGTAGATCCCCGCCGGCACGATGGCGATCGACTGCTCGCCGCCGAGGGCTGCTGCCGCCCCCAGCGCGATCCGCGCCGCTCCGGTCTTGAGCGGCCGCATGCGTGGATCCGAGTGCGAAGTGCCCTCGGGGAAGATCGCGATCGCGCCCCCGCCGCCCAGCACGCGGCGCGCCGCCTCGAAGGTCTCGCGGTTCTGCGAGGCATCCACTCCCACGTCCTGGTGGCGGTACACGGGAATCGCCTGGAACCGCCGGCAGAACCAGCCGACCACCGGCATGCGGAACAGCGGCGCCTTGGCCAGGAACGACACGCGGCGCGGGGCGAAGCAGACGAGAAAGGCGGGATCGATGAGGCCGTTGGGATGGTTGAGCACGAAGATCACGGGGCCGGAAGGGGGAACGCGATCGCGGCCCGTCACCTCGATCCGCCGGAAGAAGATCCGCAGCACGAGTCTGAAGACGACTCGCAGCGCCGATAGCACCTACGGGTCCTTCACGCCTGTGGCGCTCGAGAGAACGACTCGGGTGGACTGTCGCCGGGCCGCGTAGACCCAGATGACTCCGCCCAGGAACGCCGCGATCGGCAGAATCCGCACCGCCTCCCCCAGGGAACTGCGGTCGGATATCACGCCCACGAGAGTCGGGGCCGGGACGTCGCCGAAGATGTGAATCACGAAGATGCTCAACGCCACGGCCGTCGCCCGCATTTCAGCCGACACCTCGTTCACGATCGCCGAGTTGATGGGGCCCGTGGACGCGAACATCAGGAACTCCGCAACGACCACGGCGGTCCAGTACCAGGACGGCTGTGACGCCGTGAGCGCCAGGAAGATCATGGGAGCGGCGGCCAGAGTCGCGACGCCGGACAGCCAGAGGTACGCCTGGCTGGTGCGCCGGAGCAGGTAGTCCCCCAGCCACCCGCCGATGAACGTGCCGGCCAGTCCGGTGGTCACGGCGATCGCGCCGAAGGTCACCGTTGCCCGGGCTTCAGAGAGACCGCGAACCCGCTGCAGGAAGCTGGGCATGACGTTGGCAAGACCGCCCAACGCGAAGGTGTAGGCCGCGTACCCGGCCACCGTCAGGACGTAGGGGAGATTGCGCAGGAGCGCGGCGTAGGTGGCGACGGTCGTGGCGGGCCGCGGCGGAGCGGGGGTGGGAGAATCCGGCGGGCTGTCACTGCCAGACTCCGAATCCTGGCCCCCGCGCGGGGGATCCCACAGCCCCAGGGCCACGAGTGCGAGAATCAGTCCGGGTAGCCCGGCGGCGAAGAACGCCGGCCGCCACCCCCAATGGGTATCGACCAATCCGCCGAGCATGTAGCCCAGCGCGGACCCGACGGGTATCGCCACGAAGAAGATCGAAAAGATTCGCCCCCGCATCGAGCGCGGGAAGTAATCGGCGAGGAGGCTGGGGGCGATGGTGCCGTACGCCGCCTCTCCGACGCCCACCGACGCCCGCGCCAGGTACAGGGCGCCAAAGCTCCGCGCGAACCCGGCCAGAGCCGTCGCCACGCTCCACAGCGCCACACCCGCCGCGATCAGCCTGGGCCGCGAGCCGCGATCGCCAAGCGTCCCGAACAGGGGGGCGGAGAGGGTGTAGACGATCAGGAACGCGGAGGTGAGCGAAAACAGCTGGGTGTCGGTGGGATGGAATTCGGACCGCTTGATGCTCTCGAGGAGCGGGGGAACTACGTAGCGGTCCACGTAGTTCAACATGTTCATCGCGGTCAGGACGACGAGCCCAACCCGCGCCGCGCGCACCATGTCGCGAGAGCCTGGGGGTCGGTCGGCCATAGGTGAGCCAATCTGCGGCAGGCCGCCCCGCGGCGCTACAGCGGTGTTTTCGTGGTACCTTCTGGCGGGACGGGCCGTCTGGGAAACGGCCCAAATTCAAGTGGCCAGGGGCGGAATCGAACCGTCGACACGCGGATTTTCAGTCCGCTGCTCTACCAACTGAGCTACCTGGCCGTAGGGCGCGGGAATATAGGAAAGCCGGACAGGGCGGACAAGGCGGACAGGGCGGTCACTCGGCGTAATCTGCGGACGGACAAGGCGGACAGGAGGGACATGACGGACAGGGCGGACGAGGCGGTCAGGGCGGACAAGTGACACGAATCCGAATTCCGCTCAGCGACGTTGGGGTGGCAGGAAAGCCCACGAGGTATCCATGAGAACTGTTCCACTAATCGTGGCATCGCTGGGGTTCGCGAGCGCCGCCATGCTCGGGCTCGAGGCCCAGGCCCGCCAGGGAGAGGATGCCTTGCTGAACACCCGGCGCTGGACCCTGGTGAGTCCGCTCGCCGATGCGCGTCACCCTGCGCCCGCCTGGAAGAACCAGAGTTGGCTCAACAGCGATCATCCGATCACTCTGGAGTCGCTCCGGGGCCGGGTGGTGCTCCTCAACTTCTGGGTCTTCACCTGTATCAACTGCACCAACAGTATCCCGTCGCTGGTGGATTTCGACCGCAAGTACCGGGACCAGGGGCTGACCATCATCGGGATCCACACCCCGGAGTTTCCGCCCTACTCGGGTGAGCACGACAAGAAGAATCTGGCCCGCGCCCTCCAGCAGCACGGGATCACCTACCCCAACGCCCAGGATAACGACAACGCGACCTGGAACCTCTACGGGATCCGCTACTGGCCCAGCTTCGTGCTGATCGATGCGAAGGGAGAAGTCCGCCACTACAGCTACGGTGAGTTCCACGTGAACGACGAGATCTACGGCAAGTGGGACGGGTGGATCCAGGAGCTATTGAAGGAAGCGGGTACGCCGTAGATGCCGCGGTGCACATCCAGGACCGGAGCTGTGATCGTTCTCACGCTCCTCGCGGCGGGGTGCAGCAGGTCCACGCCGCTGGTCTCGATCGAGGTCTCCAGGACGGCTAGCGGCCATCATCTCACGCTCGTACCGGCACAGGGCGCCCGCATCAACGCCAAGGTCCGGCCGGCCTTTGAACGGCCCGACGGGAGGGTGCTCTTCTTCGACGCGACCGGAACCAGCGCTGACTCCACCTACTATACCGCAGACCCGTTTCTCGACCTCCCCGACCCTGAGGCCCCGCGTGGCCTGGTCCGGGTCGGGGTCTGCCCGGCCGGGGAGCG
>DATIWD010000015.1:0-9164 GCA_035519565.1 Gemmatimonadales bacterium
TTCAACGACGACGAAGTCACAGAGATCTTCGCCCGGGCCGCGGAAGGGCCCAAAGCCCCTGCCCTCCAACCCGGTCACGATGACGGCCTGACCCTGGCTCAGCTCCAGGAGATCGGGCGCGAGGTCGGAATCGCGCCGGAGGCGGTGGCCCAGGCGGCCCAGGCGCTGGACCGGCAAGGCAAGGCGGGGACCTCGACGCTGATCGGACTCCCGATCGGCGTCGAGCGGACGGTGGCGCTCGAGCACCCGCTGACCGAGACCGAATGGGAACATCTCGTGGTCCGGCTGCGCGAGGTGTTCAACGCCAAGGGGACGATCAGCTCCTACGGCTCTTTCCGCTCGTGGACCAACGGGAATCTGCAGGCACTGCTCGAGCCGACGCCCACCGGCCAGCGCCTCCGCCTCCGCACCATCAAGGGCTCGGCCCGGTCCGCCATCGTGGCCGGACTCGGCACCTTGGGGATTTCCCTGCTTACGGCCCTCGCGGTGGCGCCCGGCGGCCACCTGGTGGATGCCCTCCGTGGAATTCTCATGATCGCCGCGATCGGGGCCGGCTTGATCGGCTACGGGACGCTGCAGCTCCCCGGATGGGCCCGAACTCGGCGGCGGCAGATGGAGGCGATTGTGGAAGGGTTGGAGCTGCCCTCGGCGCCCCCTCGTACACAAATCACACCGTCTCAGGATCGATAGGGCTGCCCGATCTTGGAGGCAGGCTGAGAAGGGCGACTTGGCCCGCTGAAGGAGGGGCTTGAATGACTCCAGATGATGATCCCAAGCGCGAGCTGAGCTTCAAGGCGGCACTCGCGGTACGCCTTGGCTTCATCGCAGCCCTTGTGGTGATCCCGATCTTGGTTGCGCCGCTCTTCAGAGCGTATGCGCCAGCCGGATTCATGGCCATCATGGGACTTCTCTTCCTTCTTCCCGCTACGAGGCATCCCTGGTGGCTGTTCGACGTCTTGAACACCAGAGTCGGAGGCTCGCCGACTGATACCCAGGTATTTCTTCTTTATATGGGGATGTTCCTCTTTGTGCTGGCGGGACTGGCTGCTGCGCAGACCTCTTATCATAACGGGTAGACTGGTCAACTCATCTCGAAGGAACAGGATTATGTGCCGGAACATCAAGCGCCTCCGCCAGCCCGACCGTCAACCCACCGACCAGGAGCTGCAGGACGCGGCCCTCCAATTCGTCCGCAAGATCAGCGGCTATAACGCTCCCTCGAAGGCCAACGAGGAGGTCTTCAACGCGGCGGTGCGGGATGTAGCGGCGGCGGGCAGGGCCATGTTCGAGTCGCTGAACGTAAGGGGATCGCACCAGCACGAAGCGGCCGTCTGATCAGGGCTCTTCCGAACCCGACACCATCCCCGAGTCCGAGACGGACAGGGTCCTGGCCCGAGGAGACCCAACAGCACCCCGGCAATGGTCCGGGCTCCCCAACTGCACCCCGTGACGTCCAACCAGCTATCTTTAACCTCAGGCAGGGCGCGCGAATCATTCGCCCACCCTTCCGCCCCCCCTGGGAGCTCCCTTGCCAAAGCGCAACTACGGTTTCGAGAAGCGCCAGAAGGAAATCGCCAGGAAGCAGAAACAGGAAGACAAGCGGCAGCGCAAACTGGACCGAGCCCAGCGCCCGGCAACTGAAGCGACCCCGGAGCTCGTTGCGCCGCCGGAACCGGAGCCCCCTGAATGAGTTCGTCGGATTGATTCATGCCGGGCTCCAGTCACTGAGCTTCATCCGTCGACCATCATCTCGGCGGTCGATGCTCCGGTATCATCTCCGGCCTCTCCGTCCCCTACCCTAGGACCCCAGTGTCCGCCTTCAAGCCCGAGCAACGCCGCCTCACGATTCGGGGCCGCATCTTTCACTTCGTCTCCTACGAGGGGCAGCCGGCCAATGCTCGGCGCTCCCAGCTGCCAAGCCCCCCGATGTGGTTTCTGATGGTGGAAGGCCGTCGGTGCCCGGTCCTTCCGTTTGATCCCGACCAGTCCTCCTCCCAGGTCGATGCGGCTCTGTCGGCGTGGGCCGAGGAGAACGCCCTGGGCCCGGCGCGGCCGAGCCCCGTCAAGCCCATCACCAAGCCGAGGCTCGGGGCACAGGACCCACGTTCGGACAACTGGTGGGGGCCAGACTAAGCGGACGCTCCGTCGGACACCCTTCCTCTGATCTGGCTGGCCCGTCCAGTCCGCACCCATGCAGTTGACCGGCATCCCCTTCGGAATCACTGAATGGCAACAGATCGAGCCCACGGAGCACGCCGGTGAAACAGGCGTGGCCCGTTGGCGAACTCGACAGTTCGGCACCGTGCGGGTGCGCCTGATCGAGTACTCGCCTGGCTATCGGGCCGATCACTGGTGCGAGAAGGGCCACATTCTCTTCTGCGTGGCAGGAGAGCTGGAAACCGAGCTGAAAGACGGTCGGGTGTTTCGACTGAGCCCGGGTATGAGCTACCAGGTGGCGGACGGGGCCGAGCCACATCGGTCGCGCACGGTGACCGGGGCCACGTTGTTCATCGTAGACTAGCTCGCCATGCCATTCGAGTTCCAACCCACCCTCCGGGGAACCCTTCTGGAGTTGAGACCGCTGAAGGCGGAAGATTGGTCCGATCTCTTCGCCGTAGCCTCGGACCCTCTCATCTGGGAACAGCATCCCGCCAACGATCGCTATAAAGAGGAGGTCTTCCGTCGCTTCTTCAGCGAAGCGCTGGAGTCGGGCGGGGCCTTGATCGCCCTCAATCGCGCCGATGGACGTGTGATCGGGTCATCCAGGTACCATGGGTATGATTCCCAAGCCAGCGAGGTCGAGATCGGCTGGTCCTTCCTGGCCCGGGCCTGCTGGGGCGGCCGTTACAATGGCGAGATGAAGCGCCTCATGCTGCAACACGCCTTCCGTTTCGTGGATAACGTGGTTTTCCTGATCGGGGACGAGAACCGCCGCTCCCGGCGCGCGGTCGAGAAGATCGGCGCGGCGCTGATCGGCACTCGGATCGGCTCAGACCGGCAGGAGAAGGTGGTGTATCGCATCACCGCAGGCGGGTTCGCGAGCGGCCCGTTGGTGGAGGGGGCATAGAGGGGCAAGATGGGCAAGGCGGACAAGGTACGACGGGTCACAAGCCGCAAGTCACAAGCCTCTGACTTGCGACCTCTGACTTGCGACTCTACTCAGTCCTCAGTCCTCAGTCCTCAGTCCTTCCTTCCGGCCCTCGTCCTGTGTCTCGCAGCCTGCTCCCCTCCCAAGCAGCCCGACTCCGCTTCCCCTGCCCCACTCCGGCTCGCCACTGACTCCATGGTTTACCACCGGAAGGGCCAGTCGGCCCTGGCCGTTTCCTTCACCATCTCCAACGCGGGCCAGTCCACGGTCTACATTGGGCGGTGCAACGGGTCTGCCATGGCCTCCCTCGATCGCATCGACGTGGTCGGTTGGCGAGTGGTCGAAGGAGGTCAGTGTAACGGCGGGTCCCTCACGCACGACCCGTTGGCGCCAGGCAACTCCTTCACGGGCTCGATCTGGATCTACGAGGGCGGCAGCTACCGGCTGCGACTGCGGGCCGATCTCGATCCGGACGGCGATACGGGCTCCCTCGAGGTCATGTCCAAGACCCTCGATGTCTACTGAGGCGTTGGGGCGCGCTGGCGTATCCCCCGGCCATCCGCTTACTTAGATCCGCACCAGTACCACTGACCCCGGGAGCCCCGCATGGGCGTACCGGAGAGCGTTCGCCAAGCCCTCTCCGATCGCTACACCATCGAGCGCGAAATCGGCCGCGGCGGCATGGCGGTCGTCTACCTCGCGCACGATCTCCGTCATAACCGTCGCGTCGCGCTCAAGATCCTGATCCCCGAGCGGAGCAGCCCGGCCAGCCCGACCACGGGGCCGGAGCGATTCCAGCGCGAGATCTACTTCGCCGCCCGGCTGCACCACCCGCACATCCTGACCGTCCTCGATTCGGGCGCCGTCGCGGGTGCCGAGCCGGAGCAGCCGCAGCTCTGGTACACCATGCCGTACGTCGAGGGGGAGTCGCTGCGCGATCGGCTCAACCGGGAGGGCAAACTCCCCATCGATGAGGCCCTCCGGATCACTCAGCAGGCAGCCTTGGCCCTCGAGTACGCCCATCAACAGGGGGTGATCCACCGCGACGTCAAGCCGCCCAACATCCTGCTCACCAGGGATGGCTCCACGCTGGTCGCCGACTTCGGCATCGCTCGCGCGATCCACTCCGATGACGACCTGACCGCGAGCGGACAGGCGGTCGGCTCTCCCCTTTACATGAGTCCGGAGCAGACCGACGACCAGGAGGTGGACGCGCGGACCGACCAGTACTCCCTCGCAACGGTACTGTACGAGATGCTGGCCGGCGAGCCACCCTTCGTCGGGCGCAGTGTGCACGCCATCGTGGCCAAACGGCTCAACGATCCGACGCCCGGCGTGCGCCGCCTCCGCCCCGAAGTGGACCCCATCGTCGAACAGGTGATCCAGAAGGCGATGGCCTCCGAGCCCCAGGACCGCTTTGCCAGCGTGGCCGAATTCGCCCAGGCGCTCAAGTCGGCGGTGCCGATCCCGCTCCCCGTGCCGCGCCGGTGGTCGACCGCCGTCCTCGCTCTCATGGTCGCGGCGGTACTGATCGCCGCCGGTGCCCTGATCACCTCACGCCGGAGCGGTGCGAGCATGGAGCGGCCGGGAGGTGTCCGGGTGGTGGCGGTGCTGCCCTTCGAAAACCTGGGCGATTCCGCCGACGCCTACTTCGCCGATGGGGTGGCCGACGAAGTCCGGACCAAGCTGGCCCAGGTCCCCGCCGGCGGGCTCGAGCTGATCGCCCGGGGCAGCTCGGTCAGCTATCGCGGGACCAGCAAGCGGCCCACCCAGATCGCGCAGGAGCTGGGTGCCGACTACCTGCTGACCGGGACGGTCCGCTGGGAAAAAGGTGCGGGAGGCAACCGCGTTCGCGTGACTCCCGAGTTGGTGGACGCCCGCTCCGGCCAGGCGGCGCATACCCGATGGGTGCAACAGTTCGACGCCTCGCCGACCGACGTCTTCCAGGTCCAGACCGACATCGCGACGAAGGTGGTGGATGCGGTGGGGATCGTCCTGGCCGACAGCGTGCGCCGCGAGCTCTCTTCGAGTCCCACCGCGAACCTGGCCGCCTACGACGAATTTCTGAAGGGAGAGGCCGCCTCGGGGGGGATGCGGGGCGATCAGGCCAGTCTCCGCCGGGCGATCGGCTTCTACGAGCACGCCGTGGCCCTCGACTCCACCTTCGCACTGGCCTGGAGCCAGCTGTCCCGGGCCCGGACCGCTCTCTACTCCCTGGGAATTCCCGACCCGAACCTCGGCGCCCAGGCCAGGGACGCGGCGAAACGGGGGCGACGACTCAAGCCCCGCGAGCCCTCCGTCTACCTCGCGGTCGGCGACTACTACGGCAGCGTCAATCCGATCGACAATCAGCGCGCCCTGGACGCCTACGAGGAGGGCCTGCGCCTCGCACCCGACAACGTCGATCTGCTGAGCATCGCCGCGCAGACTCAGGCGAGCCTGGGCCAGTGGGACTCTGTCCCCGGGCGTCTGCGACGGGCCGCACTGCTGGACCCGCGCTCTGCCGTCGCCGCGCGCCGGCTCTCCACCGCGGAAATCTTCCTGAGGAACTACGCACCCGCGGACTCAGCGGCCGACCGCGCGGTGGCGCTCGATCCCGACAATCCGGGCATGCTCTTCATCAAGGTCCTGGTCACGCTGGCCCGCGGAGACCTGGACAGCACCCGGGCAATCATCCGTGAGGCCGCGAAGCGCATGAGCCCGGCGACGCTCTATCCGTTTTTCGCCAGCTACAACGATCTCTACTGGGTGCTGGATGATTCCCAGCAACAGCTGGTACTCGATGCGCCACCCGGTGCCTATGACAACGACCGCGGCGCCTGGGCCCTGGTGCGCGCCGAGCTGTATCAGCTGCGCGGCGATCGCCGGCAGGCCACGATCTACGCCGATTCCGCCCGGCTGGCCTTCGAGGAACAGGCCCGAGCCGCTCCGGAGGACGCCCAGCGCCGCGTATTGGTGGGACTCACCCACGCCTTCCTGGGACGAAAGGCGGAGGCCGTGCGCGAGGGGAAGCGGGCGGTGGCCATGCTGCCGATCAGCCGCGATGGCTACGTGGGTCCCTACATTCAATTGCAGCTGGTGCGGATCTATCTCCAGGTCGGCGAGCCGGAACAGGCGCTGGATCAGCTGGAGCCGTTGCTCCGGGTGCCGTTCTATCTTTCGCCCAGCTGGCTCCGGATCGACCCGACTTTCGATCCACTGCGGAAGACCCCGCGATTCCAGAAGCTCCTTGGAGGCACCGCGTGAGGTCATAGGCCGAGGACACCAGCGCGTGACATCAACCCGCATCGTTGCATCTAGAGAGCTCTTTTCAGCTACTCTGGCAGGCTTGCGCCCTCTGGATGTCGGGCAAGACAACTGGAGTACTCGGTTGATAGACCCGAAGACCGGAGACCATTGGATCCGGATCCAACTAGGTGCAGAATATCATGCGGGCGGCCATCCGATTCTCGTGAAGGAGCCATCTCCGACTGTCTCGGAATTGCTTCAGCTCGCGTCGGGATCTCACGATTGGTCGGAGGTAGCAGCGAGTGCCTGGTTGCTCGCAGAAACAGATACGCATGGCGGCTACAAGGAGCGCCTGCTGATGATTGCGGAGGAGGCCTCCCATGAGGGCGACGACCGGCGCGCGGCATTGCTCGTCGGTTGGGGCCGCCTAAACGACGAGCGCAATCTGCGACCGACCCTCGGCAAGACACCCGCTGAAGTCTCGGCGGACCACAATTACTTCATGTCCATTGCCGCGAGAGCACGCGGCTTGCTTCGGCTCAAGTCTTCCGATGCCTTGTTACGTGACCCGCGAATCTTCGACTAGGACCAAATGACCCGCCACGCCGATGGTTCGCCATGCAAACAGGGGACGCGAAACGTTCCAGTTGGTTTTCAGCCCTGCTGCGACCTGTTCCTGGCCCACCTGGACACCTGCTCCCTGGATGTGCGCTACGAATGGTGGCCCGACCAACAGTTCTGGGTGATCGCCATCGACGAGTCGGCCGGCTCGGGGGGAGTCTGGATGGGGTTCTGCCCCCATTGCGGCAAGGAGCTGCGCCCCCGCTCGACCCGCCCGTCCGATGACGAGAACTCCCAGGGCGAGCCTGGTCGCTGGCTGCGGGTGTAGCTCCCCACCATGGTGACGATGCATGAGGGCCGCTACGCCAAACAGTTCATCGCCGGCTGGGGCACCATGGACTTCAACGGCCACATGGCCAATACTGCCTACCTCGACATCTCGGCCGACGTGCGGATGGCTTTTTTCTCCGAGCACGGCTTCCCACCCAGCGAGTTCCGCCGCCGATCGATTGGTCCGGTGATGCAGAAAGACGAGCTGGAATACTTCCGGGAGATCGGGCTTCACGAGACCGTGACGGTGACCTACGCCGTCCTGGCGATGAGCGCCGACGGGTCGCGGTTCGTGATCGAGAACGAGATCTGGACCGCGGCCGGCCAGCGAGCCGCCCGAGTGCGCTCGACCGGCGGCTGGCTGGACCTGCGGGCACGAAAGTTGGTAGCTCCGCCATCCGAGTTGCTGGCCGCTTTCCAAGCAGTCCCCCGTACCCCCGACTTCACCGAGCTGCCTTCCCCCAGAGGGGTGGCGCCAAAGACCGAGGAGCAGTGATTCGATGAGCCGGTTCTCAATGTGTGTTCGACTCGGCGCCGTGGTGGCCCTGATGGCCGCGGCCTGTCGCCCGATCCCGACCCCCTCTCGCCCCACCAAGACATCCACCGAACCGTCCAAGGCTCAGGTCCCTGCCCCCGCCGCTTCGATGTCTCACGGGGAGGCTCCGCTGGGCACCCCGATGACCAAACCCGATCGCGCGGCCGACGCACCCACCCCGTTGGCCGGGCATCGTCTTCGGCTCCGGATGACCACGGTCCACGTGCATCATCAGGTGGCGCCCGGCGTGGTCTATGATGCCTGGACCTTCGACTCGATGGTGCCGGGGCCCATCGTCCGCGCGGCGGTGGGAGACACCGTGGACTTCACCCTGATCAACGGGGCGCCGATTCCCCACTCGATGGACTTTCACGCGGCGGAGATCGCCCCCGATCGGGCCTATCACAACGTGATGCCCAAGGACAGCATCCACTTCGAATTCGTGGCCCGGGTTCCCGGGGCCTTCATGTATCACTGCGGCACCGCCCCGGTGGCGGCCCACATCTCCAACGGGATGTACGGCGCCCTGATCATCGATCCCCGCGGGGGGCGGCCCAAGGCCCGGGAGTTCGTCTTCGTGCAGAGCGAGTTCTATATGGGGGCGCCGGCCGGCGCCGATTCGGTGCGCTCACTGGATTGGGACAAGGTGCTCAACGCCTCGCCCGACTACGTGGTGTTCAACGGGGTCAACAACCGGTACGCCACCACGCCGATCCCGGTCAAGGCACGAGAGCCGATCCGGATCTACGTGGTCAACGCCGGCCCCAACCGGATCAGCTCCTTCCACGTGGTAGGCGCCATCTTCGACAAGGTGTTCGCCGATGGGTTCGGGCGGCCGTTCGACGGGATGCAGACCTGGAACGTTCCGGTCGGTGGCGGCGCGATCTTCGAGCTGCGGCTGGCGGAGCCAGGCGTGTATCCGTTCGTGACCCACGCCTTTGCGGACGCGACCAAGGGCGCGGTGGGGATGTTTCGAGCGGAGGCGCACTGAGCGGGCCAGCCGCCGATCTGGCCGAGCAGCTACGCGGCTTCGGCCCAGTTGGCCTGGCCGCGATCCTCATCGTTATTCTTTCGGGCACCGTCACCCTCGGCTGGATCGCCGTCCCCGTCGGTGGCCTGCTGGTTCTCCTTTGGGCCAAGTGGTCTGGAACCGCCTGGCCTGCGATCGGTTATCGCGCGCCACGAAGTTGGCCTCTGGCCATCGTCGGCGGAATAGCACTCGGGGTTGCCCTCAAGCTCCTGATGAAGGGCGTGATCATGCCGCTGCTCGGCGCGCCTCCGATCAACCCGGTCTATCACTATCTCACCCGCAACAGCGCCCTCCTCCCCGCCGCGATCTGGGCGATGCTGGTGGCAGGTTTCGGCGAGGAAACCGTGTTCCGGGGATTCCTGTTCGAGCGATTCGGCAAGCTGTTCGGGAGC
>DATIWD010000016.1:0-7506 GCA_035519565.1 Gemmatimonadales bacterium
GGCGGCCAGCGCAACCCGATCACTCCGACCAGGATCCCCAGGACGGCAACGCCCGTCGCCACGGCGGCGACCGGGTGCCCGGGGGCGAGAATGATCAGGCCGATGAGCACGCCCGCCAGCGTGAGCGACCCCATCCAGCGACAGAGCTTATGGCTGAACAACATGAGGGCGAAACCGCCATAGCGGACTGGATTCAACAGGTCACGTTTGTACCACAGGGTCGCGAGGCCTCGCGCCATCGTCCGCACCTTGCGGCGATACTCGGTGCCGAGGGCACGGGTCCGAGGGACCAGGCAGACGGCGGCGTCGACCGACACCGACCGAAAGCCACGCTCCCGAGCCGCCAGAGGAGCCGCGAAATCCCGACTCAGCTCGGGAGGAAAGGCCATATCGGCGAGTTGCCGCCTGACCGCGTAGAAACACCCGCTCGCTCCCACGATCGAGCCGAGCCGGGTCTCCAGTCCCCTGATCCACATCTCGTATCCCACGTAGCCCGATTCCGCCCGGTTGGTTTCGGCCTCCAGGTCGCCTACGCTGACGTCGCGCCCGGACGCTACCCCGACGGTGGGATCCTGGAAGACTCGAATCAGAGGCTTGAGCGAGCCCGGAAGCGCTCGAACAGAGGCGTCGGTGGTCACGATGATTTCCCCCCGGGCGTGCGCAACCGCCGCATTCTCCGCCGCTGTTTTGCCCCCTCGCTCCTGGAGGCGGACCAGCTCGACTCCTGCGGGGCGAAAGGCCGACACCATTTCATCGGTGCGGTCGTTCGACGCATCGGAAACGACCAGGATCTGGCGGCGATCGGTCGGATAGTCGAGGGCGAGAACCGCCTCCAGCGTCCGACGGATCGACGCCTCTTCGTTGTACGCAGGGATGACCACCGTTATCGAGGGCCACGCCGTGGGGTCGGACTGGTTGGGGGCCCGCTTGAATCGCCCGGCGATCCAGAGCGCCGCCGGATAGCCGAGATAGGCGTAGGCGAAGAGCGCCGAGGGAACCAGAATGAGAACGATCGCCAGCGTGGTCACTTGGACCCGGCGTTTGACGAGGCGACCAACCGGCGATAGAGGGCCTCATGGCGATCCAGCCAGGGCTCCACCGCATAGTCGGACTCGAGGTGTTTCCGGGCGGCAGCCGTCCGCCGCGAGGCCAGCGACCGATCGGTCAGGCACTCCCGAATTGCGGCAGCCAGTCGCTCAGGGGTTTCGGCGGGCACCAGCCACGCGTGCTCGCTGGTAACCACATCGGGGACGCCTCCTACCCTGGTGGCCACGATGGGAATCCCAGCCGCCATGGCCTCGAGGAGAACCATGGGAGTTCCCTCGGTTCTCGAGCTCAGAACCAGCGCGTCGAACGCGGACAGGTGAGCGGCGGCATTGGGGACTGCGCCCAGCCAATGAACCCTGGCGGCCAACCCCCGCCGAGCCGCCTCGGCCTCCAAGCCGGCCCGGAGGGCTCCCTCACCGACCACGCAGGCCTGTACCCCCAGATCGGGAAGCAAGGTCATCGCGTCGAGAAAGACGTCGGGCCCCTTCTCATGGCTCAGGCGCCCAACCCACCCGATGACCTGAGCCTCGACGGGAATGCCGAGATCTTTTCGTGCGGCACCACGTGCGAGGACGGGGCCCGGGCGCCAGGCGTTCCGCAGGAGCTGAATCCGCTCCGGTCTCACGCCGTGGCGGCGCAGCCACTCTACCATGGTTTGCGAGACGGCGACCACGGCCTCGAACCGCCGCAGGGCGCGCCCCTGGAGCCACTCGTAGAGGCGATTCTTGGTGTCGCCGCCGGTGAACCCGTGAGCGGTAGCCACCCTGGGCGTTCGCGATGCGCCGGCCGCCATGCCGGCCATCAAATCAGCACGGTAGCCGTGGGTGTGGACGACCGACGGCTTCACACGAGCAATCAAGCGACGCAGGTCGGCCCACTCGCGATAGTAGGCCCTGGAGGCCCGGCCGATGGATTCGACCTGGACCCCGGCGCTCTGCAGGCGTTCGACGAAGGGGTGGGTCCCCGCGTGGTCCACTGTGGCAGCGACGATCACTTCATGGCCCCGGGCCCGGAGACCGGTGGCCAGGGTGGTGGTGACGGTCTCGAGACCACCGAAGAGCGCGGGGGCCAAGGCCTGGACGACGACGAGCCGATCCGGGCCGGTCGTCATGCAGGGCCGTGGGAGGCCGTGACGGACGAGTTCCAACGGTGCTCAGAGGAGGCTTGGATTCCTGCGACCCGAGTTGTACTGTTGCGTTGGTACCACAGACGGCTCCGCAACCAGGTCTTTCCGGCGCTTTGCCATGCTCTAAGTCTTTGTGAGATGGTGCATTCTGTGGCCCTAGGATTGCTATCTCCCAGGGCCTGGCGATCGAGGTCAGGCAGAGGGTCTCGCAAGAGTCAGCCTTCGGAATCCAGGGGGTAGATTTGAGTATGACCGGGTCGACTTTTCGGCGCTACAGTGTTGCTCCAATTGCGCCGGTGCTTCGAGGTCGCTTCGGCGTCCCGAGTCATCCGCCCTCCTCTGCATCCGCAGGTCTCTGGCCCGCCAGCGTCCGGGAAGACTACCTCGGCAGTGGTCGCTTCAACAGGCTCATCGGGGGACACATCGTGGCGGGTGGGACCGATTCACTCAACGAATTCGCGGTCGAGGTGAGCCATGTGGTCCGGTAGGCGGGTCGGGATCCTCGGCGGCGGCATCCTGGGGATGACCCTGGCTGCCCGCCTCGCCAAGCGAGGTGATCGCGTGACGTTGATCGAGGCCGCTCCCGACCTGGGGGGTCTGGCTTCGCCGGCCTCCCATGGGGGGTACACCTGGGACCGGTTTTACCATGTCACCCTTCTGTCGGACCTGGCGCTCCGGGATCTGCTGCGAGAGCTGGGTCTCGAAAACAAGCTCCGCTGGGGGGAGACCCGCACCGGGTTCTACACCGACGGCAAGCTCTATTCGCTCTCGAGCAGCCTCGAGTTTCTGACGTTCCCGCCCCTCTCGCTGATCGACAAGTCACGGCTGGCGGCGACCATTCTTTACGCCTCGCGGGTGAAGGATTGGCGGCGCCTGGAGAGCATCCCGGTCACCGAATGGTTGCAGCGCCTTTCGGGCCGCCGGGTATTCGAGCGCATCTGGCTCCCGCTCCTCAAGAGCAAGCTGGGGGAGAACTACCGAATCGCGAGCGCGGCCTTTATCTGGGCCATCATCGCGCGGATGTATGCGGCCCGCCGCTCGGGGCTCAAGCGCGAGATGTTCGGCTACGTCGATGGTGGCTATCGCGTGGTGCTGGAGCGGTTCCGCGAGTACCTGGAGGAACTGGAGGTCGAGATCCTCTGCGGCCGGCCGGCGGCGTCCGTCACGCAGGTCGACGGCGGGGCGGAGATCCGGCTCGCGAACGGCGAGACCCGGAGCTTCGACCAGGTGGTCCTGACGATCCCTTCTTCCCGGGTGGCCAAACTGTGCCCGCAGCTTGGCGAGCCCGAGCGCGAGCGTCTGAACCGCGTGGTCTACCAGGGAATCGCCTGCGCGTCGGTGCTGCTCAAGCGCCCCCTCGCGGCCTACTACGTCACCAACATCACCGAATCGTGGGTGCCGTTCACCGGGGTGATCGAGATGACTACCCTGGTAGATCGGGAGCGCTTTGGCGGCAACAGCTTGGTGTATCTGCCGCGCTACCTGACCCAGGAGGATTCATTCTGGGGGCGCAGCGACCAGCAGATCGAATCCGAATTCCTGAGCGCGCTCGAGCGCATGTACCCCGGGTTCCGGCGGGAGGACGTCCTCGCCTTCCAGGTGGCACGGGTGCGGGAGGTTCAGGCCATTTCCACGCTCGGTTACTCGGACCAGACCCTGCCCCCGGTACGGACCTCCCTCCCCAATGTCTTCCTGGTCAATTCCGCTCAGATCGCACAGGGCACGCTCAACGTGAACGAGACCGTGGGGCTGGCCAACCGGAAAGCGGAGGAGCTGGCGGACCTGTTTGGGGCACCCACGGGCGCGCGCGAACCCGCGGGGACGGTGCGGCCATGACCGATACGCGCCCGCTGGCCAGCGTCTCCCTCGACGTGGACAATCTCTGGTCCTACATGAAGACGCACGGGGAGCCGGGGTGGGAGCAGTATCCGTCCTACCTGGATGATTTCGTACCTCCGGTCCTCGAGGCGCTGGACCGGGCTGGTCTCAAGATCACGTTCTTCCTGGTCGGACTGGATGCGGCATCGCCCGCCAACCGGGCGGTGCTTCGCTCGATTACGGCGGCGGGCCACGAGGTCGGAAACCACTCGTTCAATCACGAGCCCTGGCTGCATCTCTATGCACGGAATCAGCTGGAATCGGAGATTCAGCGTGCCGAGGACGCGATCGGAGAGGCGACCGGGCAGCGTCCCCAGGGGTTCCGGGGACCGGGCTTCAGCTGGAGCGCGGATCTGCTGGAGATCCTGCAATCGCGCGGGTACCTCTACGACGCCTCCACCCTTCCGACCTACCTGGGTCCGCTGGCGCGGGCCTATTACTTCTGGACCGCCAAGCTCACGCCGGAGCAACGGGCCGAGCGCAAGACTCTGTTCGGCTCATTCAAAGACGGGTTCCGGCCGGTCAAGCCGTATCACTGGGAACTGCCTCAGGGGCGGACGCTCCTCGAGATTCCGGTCACGACCATCCCGGTGGTGAAGACGCCGTTCCACCTGAGCTATCTCCTCTATCTCAGCCGATTCTCGGAGCTGATGATGGTCGCGTACCTGCGGACGGCGCTGGCCGCGTGCCGGGCGACCGGGACCGAGCCGAGTTTCCTGCTGCATCCGCTCGACCTGCTGGGAGGGGATCATCTGCCTCAGCTGGCCTTCTTCCCGGGGATGGACATCCCGAGCAGCCGGAAGATCGAGCTGTTTCTGAAGGTGCTTCGCATCCTGGGCGAGCATTTCCGTCCGGTCAACATGAGCAGCCATGCCCGCGCGCTGCTGGCGCGCTCGGGGTTGGCCTCCCGCACACCGGTGCTCGCCGCATGAGCCGGGGAGCGCCTCGCTGATGTGCGGCTTCGTCGGGATCATCGAGTCCGCCGGGCGGCCGGTCGCGTTGCCGGAGCTGGCCCGGATGGCCACCGCGCTCAATCACCGCGGGCCGGACGATGAGGGCCATTTCCTCGATGGGGAAGTCGGCTTCTATCACAAGCGTCTTTCGATCATCGATCTGACCACCGGCCATCAGCCGATGAGCAGCGACGGGCTGCACATCGTCTTCAATGGCGAGATTTACAACTACATCGAGCTTCGCGACGCCCTCAAGCAGCGGGGCCACGTCTTCCGGACCGCCTCCGACACGGAGGTCATCCTCCGCCTCTACGCCGAGCACGGTCCCGAGTGCGTGCGCCTGCTCAACGGCATGTTCGCGTTCCTGCTCTACGATAGCCATCAGCGGGTAATCCTGGCGGCCCGGGACCACTTCGGGATCAAGCCGCTCTACTATCACGCCTCTCCGGAGCGGCTGCTCTTCGCCTCCGAGATCAAGGCGCTCCTGCTGCATTCGGAGGTGTCCGCCGAGCCTGACCGGGAGGCCCTGAACGACTACCTCACGTTCCAGTTTGTCCTGGGAGACACCACGCTCTTCAGCGGCGTCAAGAAGCTGCTGCCGGGGCACTACCAGGTCATCAACCTCGATTCGCGCGTCGTGCGTACGGTGAAGTTCTGGGAGCCGACCTTCGGGCTGGACCCCTATCATACCGAGGAGTACTTCGTCGAGGAGCTCCGACGCCTGCTGTTCGATACGGTCCGGCTCCAGATGCGGAGCGACGTCCCGGTGGGGGCGTATCTGAGCGGCGGGATGGACTCGAGCATCGTGACCATCCTGGCCTCGCCGCACGTGGGGAGCCGGCTCAAGACCTTTACGGGAGCGTTTCGCGAGGGACCCGAGTTCAACGAGCTGGAGTATTCCCGCGAGGTGGCCAAGCATTGCGGGGCGGAGACCTTCGAAATCTACCCGTCGGAGGAAGAATTCATCGACCTCCTGCCCCGGATCATATACCACATGGACGAGCCGGTGGCCGGTCCCGGCCTGTTCCCGCAGTTCATGGTGTCGCGCCTGGCGGCGCGGCAGGTCAAGGTCGTGCTGGGCGGCCAGGGTGGAGACGAGATCTTCGGCGGCTACGCGCGGTACCTGGTGGCCTACCTCGAGCAGGCCTTGAAGGGCGCCATCTTCGAGACGGTCGAGGAACAGGAGCACATCGTCTCCTTCAAGTCGATCCTCCCCAACCTGCCGTACCTGCGCCAGTACGTCCCGATGCTCAAGCAGTTCTGGGCCAACGACCTGTTCGAGCCGATGGACCTGCGCTACTTCCGGTTGATCGACCGGAGCGGCGGGGCGCTCCAGCTCTACAGCAGGGAGTTCCGTCAGGGCTACGACCCGGCCAGGATTTTCTGCCGGTTCCAGAAGGTCTTCAATCACCCGGACACGCAGTCGTACTACAACAAGATGACGCACTTCGACCTGGTGACCGGGCTGCCGTCGCTGCTCCAGGTCGAGGATCGAGTCAGCATGGCGGCCTCGCTCGAGTCGCGGGTGCCGCTGCTGGACTACCGGATCGCCGATCTGATCGCCAGCATGCCGCCTCGCATGAAGTTCAAGGGCGGCGAGATGAAATACATTCTGAAGCGCGCGGTGCAGAACCTGCTCCCCACCAGGATCCGGGAGCGGAAGGACAAGATGGGGTTCCCGGTGCCCTTGCACCTGTGGGCCCGCGGCAAGGCGCGGACTTTCTTCCAGGACGTGCTGCTCTCACCCACCTGCCGCAATCGCGGGATCTTCGATCCCGTTGAGGTGGAGAAGCTGATGGACACCGAAGCGGCGTTCAGCCGACGGCTCTGGGGGCTGTTGAACCTGGAGCTCTGGTATCGCCAGTTCATGGACGGAACCGACTAGGATACACCATGCCTCTCGAACTTCGTAACGGAACCGTCGCCGACTGGCGGGTTCGCAAGATCGCGGTCGTCGGACCCGGCATCGTGGGGATGCCGATGGCCGCCCTCCTCGCCCACGCGCGGATCAAGCAGGGGACCACCGAGCCGGCCAAGGTTACCGTGATCCAGCGGGCGTCGCCCACCTCGGCATGGAAGGTCGAGGCGATCAACCAGGGCCGCTCCCCGATCGGCGGGGTCGAGCCCGATCTCGACCGGATCGTCTCCGAATCGGTGGCGGCTGGCCTGCTCGATGCGAGCCATGACTATGCCGCGGCGCGCGACGCCGACGTGATCCTGGTCTCGGTCCAGACCGACAAGAGCGGCTTCGGCCCCGACTACGGTCCCCTCTTCGAGGCGCTGACCGGGCTGGCGCAGGCCCTCCAGAGCAAGCCGGCGGGGAATGTCCCCATCATCGTGTTCGAGTCGACCCTGGCCCCGTCCTCGATGGCGACCGTGGTGCGCGACCATTTCGCCACCTTCGGCCTCATAGAAGGACGGGACATTCTTCTCGGGAACAGTCCCAACCGGGTGATGCCCGGCCGTCTGGTCGAGCGGGTGGCGGCCTCCGACAAGATCGTC
>DATIWD010000017.1:0-5377 GCA_035519565.1 Gemmatimonadales bacterium
CCGTCCTCAGTCCTGAAGAGGGCCTCCCCCGCATGACCAAACTCCTCGTCGGCATCGTGATGGGCAGCGACTCCGACTGGGAAGTCATGCAGCATGCCGCCCGCGAGCTGGAGGGGATGGGAGTCGCCCACGAGACCCGCGTGGTCTCCGCGCACCGAACCCCCGACCTCCTGTTCAAGTACGCCGAAGAAGCCGCCTCGCGGGGACTGGTCTGCCTGATCGCCGGCGCCGGCGGGGCAGCGCACCTCCCGGGAATGCTGGCCTCCAAGACCGTGGTTCCGGTCCTGGGCGTCCCCATTCCCACCAAGCATCTCCAGGGACTCGATTCCCTGCTCTCGATCGTGCAGATGCCCGGTGGCGTCCCGGTGGCCACCTTCGCCATCGGTGAGGCGGGCGCCCGAAACGCCGGGCTCTTCGCCGCCGCCATCGTGGCCGGGCGCGATCCCGAGGTCGCGAAAAAGCTCCAGGCCTTCCGCGCGGCCCAGACCGCGAAGGTCCTCGACATCAAACTCCCGCCGGTCCGTCCCTCATGATCCTGCCGGGCGCCGCCATCGGCCTTCTGGGTGGCGGACAGCTCGGTCGCATGTTCACCATGGCCGCCCGGACCATGGGCTACCGCGTCCTGGTGCTCGATCCCGATCCCGAGAGTCCGGCGGGCGGCGTGGCCGATCGGCACATCCACGCCGCCTACGAGGACCCCAAGGCGCTCGAAGTCCTGGCCCAGAGCTGCGCCGTGGTCACCACCGAGTTCGAGAACGTCCCCGCCGCCGCGCTCGCCAGGCTCGAGAAGTCGCTCCTGGTGAGACCCCGTCCCGGCGCGGTGGCCGTCGCGCAAAACCGGATCGACGAGAAGAGCTTCGTCCGGGACCACGGGCTCCACACCGCCAAGTTCTACCCGATCCGGCGCAGCCAGGATCTGGAGCCCGCCTTCGCCGAGATCGGGGCCCCCGCACTGCTCAAGACCAGCCGGCTGGGCTACGACGGCAAGGGTCAGGCGACGGTGGATTCCCTGCCCGAGCTGGTCGCCGCCTTTCAGGTGTTCAAGAGCGTCGAGTGCATCCTCGAGGAGCGGCTCACCCTCGAGCGGGAGATCTCGGTGGTGCTGGCACGCGGAGTCGACGGTGCGACGGCCGCCTTCCCCGCGGGGGAGAACGTCCACGCCCAGGGGATCCTCGACACCACCACCGTCCCGGCCCGGGTCTCTCCGGCCCTGGCCAAGGAGGCGCATTCGGTGGCCACGGCGCTGGCCAAGGCGCTCGACTACGTGGGGGTGCTGGGGATCGAATTCTTCGTCGCCGCAGGTGGGCGCTTACTCATTAACGAGATCGCGCCCCGCCCTCACAACAGCGGGCACTACACCCTGGACGGCTGTATCACCAGCCAGTTCGAGCAGCAGGTCCGTGCGGTGACTGGACTTCCGCTCGGTGCCGTGGATCTCAAGTCTCCCATCGCCATGGCGAACCTGCTGGGCGACCTCTGGCAGGGGGGAGAGCCCCACTGGGCGGCGGCACTCCAAAACCCACGCATCAAGTTGCATCTTTACGGCAAGAAGGAGCCCCGCCCCGGGCGCAAAATGGGGCACCTGAACGCGCTGGCCGAGTCCCCGGAGGCCGCCCTGCGGGCCGCGGTCGAAGCGCGAGCTCGGCTGCAACGCTAGTCAGGAATCACTCCGACCTTTCGACGACATGAGGCTCTCGTGCTGACTTCGCTTCTGGCTGCCCTGTTGCTTCCGCCATCCCCTGCCCCGCTCGCCATCGTGGCCGACACCGGCTGCGTGATCATGAATCCCAAGTCGGTGCCGGCCGCGGGGCGGAAGAGCCCCCTCGATTCCCTCACCTTCCAGGTGGGCGGAAAGCCGGTCAAGATCTGCTACGGCCGGCCCTCGCTTCGCGGCAGAGTCATGATCGGCGGCGAGGCGGTGCCCTATGACACGCTCTGGCGGACCGGGGCCAACGAGCCGACCACGATCTATTCGCCGATCGCCCTGGACGTGGCGGGAGTGAAGGCGCCGGCCGGCCAGTGGACCCTCTACACCGTCCCCGGCGAGACCGAGTGGCAGATCATCGTCAACAAGTCCACCAGCCAGTGGGGCGAAGAGCACGGCTATACCGCCGAGGTACGGGCCCAGGAAGTGGGTCGCGGGAGGGTCAAGTCGGAGTCGGTCAAGGCACCGATCGAGATGTTCACCATCCGGAGCGAGCCGGGTGAAGCGGGGGCGGTATGGCTGATCCTCGAGTGGCAGCGCACCCGCGTGAAGATTCCCGTCAAGGCAGCGAGCTGAGCCGCCATGCACGCACTGCTATCGCTGTTCGTGTTCGAAGAAGTCGGCAAGGACGCGATCCTGGGCGCCATCGCCGGCGCCGCGATTGCGGCCGCGATCGGGCTGATCGGTTTCGAGGTCTGGCGCCAGCGCAACCGGGCTCCGGCCCGCCGGCTGCTCGGCCGGCTCGGCGCGGACCGGGCGGCGGTGGGGGTCTTCGTCCGCCAGATGTTCGTCCCCGGGAACGAGTTCTTCTCGAAGGACCCGGAGAGCCAGGCGATGTCAGGCTCGGTCGCGGTCCGCAAGTGGACCAACATCCCCGAGGTCCTCGATTCGGCGGAGGTCAGGGCGGCCACCGAGCTGATTCACCTGCTGGGCGAAATGGGCTCGGGCCCGGTGACGATCAAGTCGGTGGAGAAGGAATCGGGACGCTGGACCGAGGATGCGGTCTCGATCGGCCCCCATTACAAGTCCTTCGCGATTCTCGACACCTGCGAGCCCAAGCTGATCGCCTTCCGGAATCCCGACGCCTTTCGCAGCCTGGTCACCCGCGACGTGTTCGAGACCAAGAGCGGCAGCGATTTCGGTCTGATCTACAAGGGCCAGCACGCCAACCACCACACCTTCCTGGTGTTGATGGGGATCGGGTCGGCGGGTACCGTGGCGGCCTCCAATTACCTCAAGAGCAATCTCAAGGCATTGGGCAACCTGACCGGCGGGAAACCGTTCGCCGCGATCGTGGCGGCGGACCTCAATGCCGCCACGCCCCCCGGCGCGCTCCGCTACCTCTACCCCAAGCCGAGCTGGTGGCGGCGCCTGTTGTTCCGGAAGGACTGGAAGTCGATCTGGGGCCGCTCCGGCCCCCCGACGACTTAAGCGCGGACCCATCCGTGCACCCCCGGTCCCTGGTCCCTGGTCCCTGGTCCCCGCTGTCCCGTTCTCCCGTTCCCCCGTTCTCCCGTTCTCCACTTTCTCGTGCCTAGAGTCCCGACTCTTACAACCGACCGCCTCCGCCTCCGCCCCTTCGTGGAGACAGACCTCGACGCGTACGCCGCCATGTGTGCCGACCCCGAGGTGATCCGCTACCTCGGCGACGCGCGGCCGTTCACTCGGGACCAGGCCTGGCGCCACATGGCGATGCTGGTGGGCCACTGGGCGCTGCGGCGCTATGGGATGTGGGCCGTGGAGGAGATCTCGAGCGGAGCCTTCGTCGGGCGGATCGGGTGCCATCATCCGGAAGGATGGCCCGAGTTCGAGATCGGCTGGACCCTGTGCCGGCCTTACTGGGGGAAAGGCTACGCCGTCGAAGGCACCAACGCGGCCATTGACTATGCCTTTACCGCGCTGGGGCGCGAGCGGGTGGTCAGTTTCATTCGCCCCGACAATGTCCGATCCATCAAGGTGGCCGAGCGCCTGGGCGAGCGGAGGGACGGCGAGGCGGAAATCGCGGGACACAAGGTGTGGGTGTTCGCGCTGAGCAAGCAGCGGTGGGAGGAGATGCGGAAGACCCACTCATGACCGCCCCGTCAGGCGCCATCATCCCCAGCCTGGCCTCCTACTACCTTCTGGGTCGCAGCGGCCTCCGCGTCTCCCCGCTCTGCCTCGGTACCATGACCTTCGGCACCGAGTGGGGCTGGGGATCTCCCGAAGAAACCGCGCAAGCCATCTTCCTCCGCTATCTCGAGGCCGGCGGGAACTTCATCGACACCGCCGACGGCTACACCAACGGCAAGAGCGAAGAGCTGGTCGGCAAGTTCATCCGTGACGCCAAGTGTCGCGATCGGGTGGTGCTGGCCACCAAGTACACCTTCCCCCCGGCCGACCAGCGGGGCCCCCTGACCGCGGGGAATCACCGGAAGAACATGTACCGGGCCATCGAGGGCTCGCTCCGCCGGCTGGGGACCGATTACGTGGACCTCTACTGGCTCCACGCCTGGGACGGGCTCACGCCGGTCGAAGAGGTGATCGTCACCTTCGACACTCTGGTCCGCCAGGGTAAGATCCGCTCCATCGGCCTCAGCGACACGCCGGCCTGGTATCTCTCGCGAGCGCAGACCCTGGCCGAGCTGAGGGGATTCACCCCGATCACGGCACTCCAGCTCGAGTATTCCCTGGTCGAGCGGAACATCGAGCGCGAGTACGTGCCGGCGGCCATCGAGCTGGGGATGGGGATCTGTCCCTGGAGTCCGCTGGCCAGCGGGCTGCTCACCGGGAAATACAAGCGGACCGGTCAGGGAGCCGAGGGGGAAGGGCGGCTCAAGACCTTGGAGAACTCGGACCACCCCGCCTTTCAGAAGTTCACCGAGCGGAACTGGACGATCACCGAGACCCTCGTCGAGGTGGCCAAGGCGATCGGCAAGAGCCCGGCCCAGGTGGCGCTCAACTGGATCACCAAGCGGCCGGGGGTGGCCTCGACCATCATCGGCGCCACCAGCATGAAGCAGCTGGATGACAATCTGGCATCGCTCGAGTTCGAGATCCCGGCCGAGCATTCGCAGCGGCTGGAGCAAGTGGGGCGGCCGGAGAAGATGTTCCCCTACTTCTTCTTCGAGGCGATGCTCAAAGAGCGGATTCGGGGGTACGCGCCGGTGTCGAAGGAGCCGCCGTGGTATAGAGGGCGGTAGAAGAAAGAGACGAACAGGGCGGACAGGGCGGACGATGCACGATCGGTCACAGGCTTCAAGTCACAAGCCTCCGCGACTTGTGACCTGTGACTTGCAACCCATTCAGTACCCAGTACTGTTTTCAACCCTGACTCCTGACGCTTCTCTCACTCAGAACCCAGAACTCAGAACCCAGAACCTTGTCTCTTCGCTCGACCCTGGCCCGGATCTCCCAACGACTCTTCCCCTCCGCCTCAGGGGAGCAGCGCTGGGAGAAATCCGCTCGCCGATTGGGGCTGCTCCCGGTCTGGGGTGACTGGGTCGGAAGCTACGCCCTGACCCCGGAGCTGGACGTCGTGTTCTCGGAGGATTTCCTGCTGGCGGAAGTGGACCCGGTCACCGATCCCCGCCTCAGGGTGATCACTCTCTACGAAGCCAGCCGCCGTTATCCCGAGCTGGCGCACCTGATGCCGGTACGCGGGCCGGAGGACCGGACCTGCCCCGGCTGCAACGG
>DATIWD010000018.1:0-15133 GCA_035519565.1 Gemmatimonadales bacterium
CGCCACCGGACTTCGAACCGGCCGATGGTATCGGCGGCCGGGTACAATCGCTTGACCGCCGCTTCCAGCTCGAGGGGAATGACCCGGGTGAAGAGGGAGGCGTGGTTGAAGACCACCACGTTGATCCCGCGCTCTTCCAGCACGCTCACCACTCGCGTGGTCCGCTTCTCCGGGTCGTCGAAGAAATCGAAGAGGGTGTGAGTCGGGTTCTTGAGCCCGCTCAGGAAATAGACCTCGGGGCAGTCCGGGGTGGCATAGATGTAGTCGCCCCGGGCGTGTTCTTGTACCGAGGCTACCAGCCGCTCAAAGGTATCCCGGTCCTCCTGACTCACCTCGATGTGTGCGCGTGGGAGCCGCAGCTCGTACCGCTGGTCATCCAGGACGTAGTGCTCCCCCATCTGCCAGACGTAGCCGGTATTGATCCAGAGCAGCCCGAAGAGGAGATAGAACGTCGCCAGCGCCGGAACCGGGATTGGCGAGGGCGGCGGGCGGAGGCCGACCAGCCCGGCGAGCGAGAGAATCGCCAGTGGCGCCACGTAGAGCAGATAGATCGGGGCGCTGAAGGGGAACTGGATCAGGCTGGTGACCGCCGTAATAGCCAGGAGCAGGAACACCCGCTGGCGGTTTTCCGCGAGCGCCTCGGTCGGACCGCCACGGAGCAGCAACCAGGCGCCGATCGCGACCAGAATCGGAATCAGGGTGCGGACCCCGTACCAGACGGTGCGATAGATCCCGGGAAAGAAGGGTGCCGTGGCCAACACGGCGACCAGGATCAAAGCCAGCTCGATCGCCTCGCGGCGGCGATGGGGTCCCGTAAACCGCGGGATTCCGGCCAGCAGAGCGATCAGCGGCACCGCGGCCCACGCGGTCACCAGTGGCAGGGGATGCCTCGCCGCGAAGCTCAGCCGCTTGGCCGGCAGTACGAAGACGCCATCCACGAAGGCTTGAAGGGCGTGGGCGCGGGCGTAGGGAATGAGATACAGGGCGACGGGTATGGTGGCGCCCAGAAGAAAGGGGATCACCAGTCGGAAGAGCTCTGCGAACCGTGCTGCACTGGGTCCGCAGGGGCTCCGCCACTCCGCCGCGAGCACGACCGCGGCGAGCAGGCTCCCGGGGAGGACGAAGTGCACCAGCTCGGCGGTCCCCATGCGAGCCCGGATCAAGTACGAGAGCATCGCGACGAAGAGCCCCAGGCCCGCGGCGACGAACCCCCGATAGACCGGGGCGGTCTGCGTGGGATCGAGACGCTCGCGAGAGTGGGCGTGCGCGTGGAAGACCAAGAACAGCAGGGCGCCGGCCAGGTAGTAGAGCCCGGCAATCTTGATCAGGAACGAGAGCCCACCGCAGAGCCCAGCCGCCACCAGCCAGCGAGGCCGGGCCGTTTCCATGTAGAAGAGGAGCGCCAGCGTGCCGAACGTGGCGAGAAACAGGTTGTACCAGGAGGGGACGCCGACCGCGTAGTTGGGGACGCTCCAGACCACTCCCAGCAGCGTGATAACCGCCGCCCCCGCGTGGGTGGCGAACCGCCTGGCCACGCCGAAGAGGGCCGGGACCCAGAGCAGGAAGCCGGCAAAGAGCAGGATCCGGGGCGCCAGCAGGTTGATCCCCAGCGCCTTGAACGCCGCTGCGTTCAGGTAGGTCAGCCCGCCGGTATAGAGCTCGTCGAAGTCCCGGTGCGGCAGTCCCCCTTCGAGCACCCACTCGGCGCTCTCCCCCAGGCCCCCCTCGTCGTGCGCGATCCAGCCGCGACGCAAGTGCGCGGTCAGGAGCAGCGCGCTTATTGCCAGGACGATCGGCAGCCAGGCGCGATTCATGTCGCGGTGTGGTCCCAGAGGCCGAACCGATAGCTCTGGATGTAGAGCAATTCGGTCCAGAGCCTTCGTCGCGGCACTACTGGTCCCAGCGCGTGGACCACGATCACCGTCACCAGGATCAGCAGATAAAACGAGGGATAGATCTTGAACCCGCGCCGCACGAAGAAGCGGGGAAAGCTCAGGGTGCCGTACCGTTGCTGCTCGCGAAACAGGAGCCCCGAGACGAAGAACCCGCTCAGGACGAAGAACAGGTCCACGCCGACCCATCCGCCCCGGAGCCAGGTGTCCATGAACGGCTTGAGCAGCGGGTGTGAGCCCTCGGGGAAGGGGATCTGATGGCGGCCGATGACGAGGAGGACGGCGCACCCTCGCAGAATGTCCAGGACGAGGATGCGGGAGGGCATGCGCATGTGCTCGTAGGATGGGTGACCCCTCCTTTCCGGGCAAGGCCGCGCGCCGTACTATGTTGACCTCCATGCCCCTAATCACCCTGCTGACCGACTTCGGCACCAGGGATTCCTACGTCGGGGAGGTGAAGGGGACGTTGCTGCGACTCGCCCCCGACGCCACCCTGGTCGACATTTCCCACGACATCACCCCGGGAGACGCCGGCGCCGGCGCCTACATCCTCTCGCGGATCTGGCATCGCTTCCCGGCGGGGACGCTGCACCTGGTGGTGGTCGATCCGGGCGTGGGCAGCGCGCGTGCCGCGCTCGCGGGTCAGGCGGCCGGGCACTGGTTTGTGGGCCCCGACAACGGCGTCCTGACTCCATTGCTCCGACACGGGGAGGTCGTGCTGGTCGAGCTGCCCACGCCACCGGATGCCGCTCCCACCTTCCACGCCCGCGATCTCTTCGCCCCCGCCGCGGCTTCCCTGATTCAGGGCGCGGAGCTCACCTCGCTGGGGCCACGCCTGGCCCGCGCCCCCACGCTGCTGTCGACCGCGACCCCGCACTACGAGGCCAAGAGTCTGGTCGGTGAGGTGATCTACGTGGATCACTTCGGCAACCTGATCTCCAACATTGCTGAGGAAAAGATTCGAAATCACGCCACGGTCGAAGTGGAGGGGATGGACCTGGGACCGGTCCGCCGCACTTTCGGCGACGTGGCCACTGGGGCGCTCCTGGCCTACGTGGGTTCGGGAGGGACCCTGGAGATCGCGGTCCGCGACGGCTCCGCCAGTCGGAGGCTGGGAATAGGGACTGGCGGCCGAGTGAGGGTTTGGCTGGGCTGACGGGAGCTTTCTTGACGGGCTCGCTGCCGGCCTGTATCTGAAGTGGGGCTAGGACTCTTCCGTCTGCCGAGATCGCCAACGACTGTGACCGACCCCTTGGAGCGCCTCCGAGTCGCCCTCGCCAGCCGCTATGCGCTCGAGCGCGAGCTGGGACGGGGCGGGATGGCCACGGTCTACTTCGGACAGGACCTCAAGCACCGCCGCCCCGTGGCCATCAAGGTCCTGCAGCAGGAGCTCGCCACCGCGCTGGGCGTCGAGCGCTTTCTTCGGGAGATTGAGATCGCGGCGGGCCTGACCCACCCGCACATCCTGCCCTTGTTCGATTCCGGTGAAGCCGACGGCCTGCTCTACTACGTCATGCCGTACATCGAAGGAGAGACGCTCCGGGGCCGACTGGATCAGGAGCGCCAGCTCCCCATCGAGGACGCGGTGCGCATCGCGTGCGACGTCGCCTCGGCGCTGGCCTACGCTCACGCTCGCGGGGTGGTCCACCGCGACATCAAGCCGGAGAACATCATGTTCTCCGCCGGTCGCGCGGTGGTAGCCGACTTCGGGATCGCTCGAGCGGTGACGGCCGCGAGTCTGGAGCGCATCACCGCCACCGGCGTCGCGATCGGGACGCCGGTCTACATGAGTCCCGAGCAGGCGTGCGCCGACCCGCAGGTCGATGGACGAACCGACGTGTACAGTCTCGGCTGCGTGGTGTACGAGATGCTCACCGGCTCCCCGCCCTTCACAGGGCCAACCGCCCAGGCGGTGTTGGCGCGCCACACGATCGACCCGGCGCCCTCGATTCGCGGCGTGCGCCCGACCGTGTCGACCACCCTGGAGCAGGCCGTGTTCAAGGCCCTCGCCAAGGCACCTGCCGACCGATTCGGGAGCGCGACCCAGTTCGCGGCCGCGCTCACGGCCCCAGGAGAAGGGGCGGCGGACGGGGAGTCGATTGCGGTGCTCCCGTTCGTGAACCTGAGCGCCGATCCCGACACCGAGTATTTCAGCGATGGAATCGCTGAGGATATCATCAACGCCCTGGCGCAGCTGCCCGGGTTGCGGGTCGCGGCAAGGACCTCTTCATTCGCGTTTCGGGGCCAGGCCATCGATCTCGCCGAGGTCGGCGCGAAGCTCAAGGTAGCGACCGTGCTCGAGGGGAGTGTCCGCAAGGCCGGGACTCACCTTCGAGTCACCGCCCAACTGATCAAGGTCGCCGACGGGTACCATCTGTGGTCCGAGCGGTACGATCGCGAGATGACCGACGTCTTCGCCATCCAGGACGAGATCGCGAAGGCAATCGCTGACCGGCTGCAGGTCACCTTCGGTGGTGGTGAGACCGGCCTCCTCGTTACCCCACCCACCCAGAATCTCGATGCCTACCACCTCTACCTGAAGGGGCGCTACTACTGGGCCCAGCGGGGACTCGGGCTGAAGAAGGCTCTCGACTGCTTCGGCCAGGCGCTCGCCCTGGACCCCACGTACGCGTTGGCCCACACCGGCCTTGCCGACGCCTGCGCGCTGCTGGCCGAATACGGAATGGTGTTGCCCAAGGTGATCCTGCCGAAGGCCCGCGTGGCGATCCAGCGGGCTCTCGAGCTTGCCCCTGACCTCGCCGAGGCGCATTGTGCGCAGGGGACGCTGAAGCTGGTCTTCGACTGGGATTGGCCGGGGGCCTCGCGGGATCTGCGGCGGGCCATCGAACTGAACCCGCGGTACGTCGCCGCCCGGTACCGGCTCGCCTTGTACCTCACGCTGATCGAAAGAGAGTTCGAGCAAGGGATCGTCCATGCGCGGCGCGCGGTGGAGCTCGATCCGCTGGCGCCCCTCCCTCTGGGGCAACTTGGGGCGGTGCTGATTGCTGCCGGGCGCTATGAGGAGGCGATCGTGCCCCTGAAGCGCGCCGTGGAGCTCGGGCCGGGGATGCTCCTCCCTCTGCTTCATCTGGGGGTGATCTATCATTGCCTCGGCCGGACCGAGGAGGCCATCGAAATTCACGAGATCGCGGCTGCGTCATCGGGACGCAACCCCTTGGCGATCGCGCACCTGGCCGTCTTCTTGAGCGCTGTGGGAAAAAGCGCCGAGGCCCAGGCACTCTACGACGAGCTGGCGGCTCGTTCACGCCGAGAGTACGTCCTGGCATCGACGCTGGCATTCGCCGCCGCGGCCTTGGGGCGGATCGACGAGGCGTTTCAGCTGCTTCATCGCGCGTGCGACGACCGGGACGCCGCGCTCATCTACGCCAAGCGTTACCCCACCTTCCGTCTATTGCAGACTGATCCACGCATGAACGAGATCTATCGGCGGATCGGATTGCCCGATTGATCCACTGCCGCACCCTCGGTCCCGTCGAACTGACGGTCGGGGACGCCCCTGCGCCGCCCGAGCTACTCTGGCGCAAGCATCTGGCGTTGCTGATCTACCTCGCCCGCTCGCCGAAAGGCACCCGCACCCGGGAGCACCTGATCGGCTTGCTTTGGGCTGACAAGCCGGAGGCCGCGGCGCGCCACTCCCTGAATGAAGGGCTCCGACTGATCCGGCGGGGTGGTGGGGAAACGACGATCGATTCCGAAGCGGGGATGGTCCGCCTGATGCCAGGGGCGGTGCTCCTGGACACCGAACTGCTGACGGCCGCCCTGGGGAAGCGGGACTGGGCCGCGGGCGCGGCCCTGGTCGCCGGGGAATTCCTCGAAGGGTTCGGCATACCGGGAACGCAGAGCTTCGAAGACTGGCTCACCACCGAGCGGACCTGGTGGCGGGAACGGTCGGTGGCGGTGCTGGTCGGAAGAGCCGAGGAGCTGGGCGGGCGGGGCGACCTGGAGGGCGCCACGGCCGCTGCCCATCGTGCCCTGAGCCTGGACGCCACCTCCGACGTCGCGATCCGCGCCATCCTCCGCAGTCTCACGCTCGCCGGACATCGGGCCCGGGCCCTCGCGCATTACGAGAGCTTCGTCGCTCACCTCAGGGAGACCGTGAACGCCGCTCCGGAGGCAGAGACCCAGGCCCTGGCGGAACGCATTCGACAGCAGAAGGTCGGACGCATCCCTCCCACCTCCCAGGTCGTCGGGCCGCTCGAGCAGGCCGACGTCCCGCTGGTGGGCCGGGAGGGGCCGCTCGGCACCCTGCTCGATCTCATTCGAGCGAGCCGGGAAGGTCGCCGCGCCATGGTCGGCATTCTCGAGGGGGACCCCGGAATCGGAAAGAGCCGGTTGCTCGAAGAGACGCTTGACCGGGTTCGCCTCGACGGAGGGACGGTGGCCGTCGTCCGGATGGTGGAAGCCGACCTCGAGGAGGGCGGCGGCGGCCTGTTGACGTTGTGTCGCGGCGGGCTCCTGGTCGCTTCGGGATTGTCTGGTGCACCGGCGCCCGCAATCGCGGCGATCGCGGCGCTGGCCCCGGAATGGGCGGAACGGTTTCCGGGAGCCGCGGCCGGTCCAGAACCTTGGCCGCTGGTTCGCGCGTTCAGCGAGGTGGTTCGTGCGGCCGCCGAGGAGCAGCCCCTGGTACTCGCCATCGACGACGCTCATTGGCTCGACCGCGAGTCGCTCCTGGCGCTGGGGGCTCTCGCCCGGGACCTGGCCCGTTACCCGATCACGATCCTGCTCGCCGTCGAGGCGGTGCCGCCCCGCGCCGAGATCGACGACTTCCGCGCTCGCCTGGGCCATGACCTCCCGGGTAAGATCGTCTCGCTGTCGCGATTGAACGCGGAGGAGCTCCGGCAGCTGGCGCGCTGGGCCCTTCCCACTTTTTCCGAGGTGGAGGTCGAACGGCTCGCCCGCCGCGTTGCGACCGACGCTGCGGGGTTGCCCTTACTCGTGGTGGAACTGCTCAGGGCCGTGGCCGCTGGGCTCGACCTCCAGGTCTTGCAGGGGGCGTGGCCCCAGCCGTTCCGCACGCTGACCGACACCAGGCCGTTTGACCTTCCCGACGCCGTGGTAGCGGCGATTCGCGTGGGATTCCGGCGCGTGAGCCCGGCGGCGCAGCGAGCGCTGGTGGCGGCCGCGGCCCTGGGCGATCGCGTCGATGTGGAGACGCTGGAAAAGGCGAGCGAGATGGGGCGAGGCGACCTGGAGACCGCGCTCGACGAGTTGGAGTGGCACCGCTGGCTCAGCCACGAGCCTCGGGGCTATTCGTTTGTCGCGCGGATTGTGCGGGAGGTGATCGAACAGGACATGATGACGGGGGGACAGCGCCAGCGCATTCTGGAGCGCGCCGGGGTACAGACGATCAGTCGGCCCACTTGACCGTCACTGCGGCCACGTTGCAGTTGATGTGCACGCTGACCTTGCGTTCGGCCGATTGGTAATTGGCCGAGCGGAAGCTGTTGCCGGAGCGGGTGAACCCCTCCGGTTCGAAGCTGGACAGGAACCGATCCATGTTCAGCGCGAAGCCCACATTCCGCGGAAGCGTGAGCGTGAGCTGACCCATCGTCAGCTCCACCATTACCCGGCCGTCCTCGGCCCAGCTTCCCGTCAGATCCAGATTGACTGCTCCGACGCCGCCATTGAAGTCGATCTCCCGGCAATGGCTGTTGCCCAGCCCGATGGCGGTGAAGTCCGCGGCGCCGGCATTGAACTTGAGGGAATCGCAGCGTCCCGGGTTCTCGCTGGAGAATCGGGCGACGGTCCGGCTCCCCGCCGTGGCGAGGCGAGCGGAGGTGAGGCGCAGACCACCCAGCTCGAGATCCGCATCCACGGCACCGAGCTCCAGATCCAACGCCAGGTTCACGCCCGGAGCGAACTCGACGGCCGCGCTCTGGCTCAGGTGTTCGGTTTTGCTCACCCGGATGCCGGCGGAGCCGGTGCGGTCGAGCCCCAACTCCACGGTGCCGGCTGAGGCGTCGTACCGCCCGACCGGAAGGAACCGGTCCGCGTCGTAGTCCAGCTCCATCCGGTAGAGATTGTTTGGTGCGCCCGGCGTCAACTTGAGGTCGCCGGCGGCGAAGTCGATTCTGGCCTTGAGGCTGGTCTGGTCCCTGAGCTGCTTGGCGATGGTGACGGAGCGCATCGTCTGCGCGGCCGCTGGTGATGCCGGGAGCCCGACCGCCGCCCAGAGCAGCAGCAGCGGGGCGGCGCGATGCGAAACCATGATCAGCGTTGGGTGGGGGGAGTCCGCGCGCCCGGTCGAGTGGCGGCAGGCACCCCGAACTGAGGCGTGGCCCACAGGTACTCGTCGGTGAGCGCCTCCTGCGGCAGCAACCGGCCGGCGAAGCCTTCGCGGAGACCCGCTCGGCTCAGCAGGGCGGCGCCGAACCCGGCGGTGGCCAGGAGCCAGGTCACCAGAATGGCGATCCCCCGGATCAGCATCCCCGCCACCGGGACCCACCCGAACACCACCCAGGCGCCCCAGAGCGAGAGCATCGCCCCGACTCCGATCAGGACGTAGCGGTAACTGTTGGGGGAGTGGATCAGGACGCCGAGCGCCATTTGCCGGCGGGTGTAGGTCTCGCCCAGTGCGTGGGCCACGGCCAGATAGCCACCCAGCACCGCCACGATGGCCAGCAGCGCGTAGGCGATCACCGCGAAGGGAAGCAGGAGAATCCCGACCACGCTCAGGATCAGTCCCACCACCAGCATCCCGAAGGTGGGGAGCAGGAGAATCTGACCCAGTAGCCCGACCAGAAACGACCGCCCGAATGAGTGGGTCACGGTGTCGGAGACCACCTCGAGCTGCGGCCGGGCGAACATGGTGACTCCGAAGCCCAGCAGGACCAGCGTGAGGAAGACCCCGATCAGCCCGGCCCCATTCCGGAATCCCTGCGCCACCGTGGAGACCGACGGAGCGGTCTCGGCGTCGGCCCGCACCAGGGCAACCGAGGGCTGGAGGGTCCGGATCTCACCACGGATCTCTCCACCCAGGTCGTTCACGTTCCCGCCCAGCGCCAGCACGTCCCCGGTGACGATCCCTCCGGGGTGTATGGTGACGTGGCCGTCCACCGTGGCCAGGTTGCCGTCGACTTCACCGTAAATGTCCGCGTTCCCTCTGAGTACCAGCAGATGACCCTTGAGATGCTCGCCCGATCCGACGCTGAAGTTGCCGAGGCGGGCCCGGCCACCCGGTACCGTCACCCTCAAGTCGGGTCCCGCCAGTGTGGCCGCGCGCCGGAGCGCCGGCTCCAGGACGGCCGGGTCACTCAGATCGCTGAGGTCGATGGTCATCCCGCCAGGCGCGGCCGCGGCAACGGCTTGAGGGAGGATGGGCACGATGGTGGTGCTCTGAAGCGCGTCGAGCCGATGCAGGATTGCCCCGAAGGCCAGGGCCTCCTCGCTGGGTAGTCCCTCCGGGTGCCAGCCATGAATGCTGGCCAGCACCGCGGGAGTGCTCTCCCGGGTCGCATCGTTCAGGAACTGACGCCAACCCGCTTCGAGCCGTCCCCCGGGCGCGTAGCGCCCCACCGGATGCTCGTCGAGGAGAACCTGCCCGCCGGTCAGTGCGACCCGCAGGGCCTTACCATGTTCGAGGTCGAAGGTGAGAGAAGCGGCGTCGGGAGAGATGGAGATCAGATGATCCAGGACGGCATCGGATTCTGCCGGTTGGAGCCAGTGCCGGATGGTCTCGATCGGAGACCCCAGCTCATCGGTCCAGCGCAGCTCGCGGTCCCCCGCGGAGAGCGGGCCGGCTGCGGCCAGGAAGAGCGCGACCCAGCCTGCCTTAGACCCGCGCACCAGCCCCTCCTGAAGCGGGAAGCGGGAGGAGCAGGAGACGGCGGAAGGCCAGCAATCCGGAGAAATAGAGCGCGGACGCGCCGGCCGAAATCGCCGCCAACCGGGCCGGCGAGGCCGCCACCGAACGGAAGGCCGAGTACCAGGGCTGTTCGATCAGGTTGGAAACCGCGCCTCGGAGACCGACCCACAACCACTGCTGAGCCTGGTCTGCGAACCAGCCACCCAGCGACGTGAGGAAGGCCTGGTGCGTCAGGCTCCAGGCCACGCTGCCGGCCATCGCGCCCACCGTGAGCGTGGCCACCCCGGCGGCCAGCGCCCGAGCGCGCGGCGTCGCAACCAGGGAGCGCCACGAGAACGCAGGCTGAAGCACCGGGGCTACCGGAGCGGCCACCGACGCCATCACCCGATCCGCGAACCCGATCGTCGGAGACCAGAGCGGCACCGCCCGCAGCTTGGCCACCAGGCTCTGTTCTGCCTCCGCAAAGGCGCGGCACTCACCACAGACCTCGAGGTGCCAGATCCGCTCCACCGGGAGCCGCCCACCCAGCCATTCGTCCAGCTCATCCGGCGTGACATGCAACCTGACCTTGGCGAGTGCCGGGCTGGCCTCGGCTACGGCATTAAGGATTCGGTCGCTGAATTCGGGAGATGGGGTGAGGCGGGGAAGGGTGCTGAGATGCAGGGCGATAGTGCGGTCCGTCTCCGCCGATTCGCGACAGCTGATACAGGTTTCCAAATGGTACACTCGCGCCGGCGGCAACTGGCCGTCCAGCCACGAATCGAATTCGCTATCCGTCAGGTGTTCCCAGTCGCTGCCAGTCATAGGTATGCCTCTTTACGGGGCTTCCACCCCCAGGTTTCACTCCCGCAGGTGCGCCAGTGCATCCCGCAACTGATGACGCGCGCGATGGATATACGTTTTCACGGTTCCTAAAGGCAGACTCAGAATGTCGGCGATTTCTTCGTAGGAACGGCCTTCGACATGACGCAGCAGAATGCAGGAGCGATACTCGGGGCGCAGCGCCGCGATAGCCAGCTCGATCGCCCCGCCCAGCTCCCGGGCCTCCAGCTCATCCAGCGGGCTCTCTCCGCGATCCCCGATCTGGGGGATGGTGGCCTCCACCGCTTCGGGTGTCGAGGCGCTGGGTGATCCGTCCAGCGAGAGGGTGTCCAGCTCCCGCCGGCGCAGGTGATCGATCGCCGCGTTGTTGGCGATCTTGAAGATCCAGCTGGAAAACTTGAATTCGGGTCGGTAGGAACCGATGGCGTTGAGCGCCTTGATGAAGGTCTCCTGGGCCAGGTCCTCGGCCAGTTGCCTGTCCCGGACCATGCGCAGGATGAGGGAGAAGATCGGCCGCTCGTACCGCCGGATCAGCTCCCGATAGCCGGCCTCCCGGCCCAGCCTCGCCTGGGCGACGACCTCCTGATCGGAGGCGGCAGCGAGCAGGTCGGCGTCACCCACAGCGGTTTCCGCTTGCGGTGCCGCTTCCGGCCGGACTACATTGGGCGCCTATGTTAGCCACAGAGAGCAAGTTACCCTCCCTGAACGGCACGGAAAAGCGGCGCTATGTGCGGCGAATGTTCACCGCCATCGCCCCCCGCTATGACTTCCTGAACCACCTGCTCAGCCTGAACTTCGACCGCCGCTGGCGCCGCCAGGCGGTTCGCGATCTTGGTTGGGAATCCTGTCCCAACGGTCGCTTTCTGGACCTCTGTGCCGGGACGCTGGACCTGGCGGCCACGCTGGCCCATCAGCCCGGGTTTCGGGGCCGAATCGTCGGGGCCGATTTCGTCCCCGCGATGTTGGCCTTGGGTCGCGGCAAGGCCGAGGGCCTGGCTCCGGTTGCGGCCGATGCGCTGGAGCTGCCCTTCCCGACTGCCGCGTTCGATGGTGCGATGGTGGGGTTCGGTGTCCGCAACCTCTCCGACCTGGACGCGGGCCTGGCCGAGGCCGCTCGCGTGCTCAAGCCGGGTGCGCGGTTCGTGATTCTCGAGTTTACCACGCCCCCACGACAGCCCTTACGAGGGTTGTACCTCCTTTACTTCAAGTACCTCTTGCCCTGGATCGGCCGGCGGGTCTCCCGCCACGATACGGCCTACAGTTACCTCCCCGCCTCGGTCCTCGAATTCCCCGAGCCCGGCGACCTGATGCGGCGGATGGAGGCCCAGGGATTCACCGAGGTCCGCTACCGGCCCCTCCTGGGCGGGATCTGCGGCCTCCACGTGGGGATGCGTCATGGCGCTCGATAGTCTCCCGGAGTTCATCGCCGCCATCGAGCGGATCGGAGAGCTTCGCCGGGTAACCCAGCCGCTTCGGGCCCGGTTGGAGGTCGCCGAGATCGCCGATCGGTGCATGAAGAGCCCCGGCGGAGGACCCGCACTCCTGTTCGAGCACGTGCTGCTCGAAAATGGCAGCCGTAGCGCCTACCCGGTCGCGATCAACCTCTTCGGCTCCATGAAGCGGATCTGCCTCGCGCTGGGAACCGAGCGGCTGGACCAGATCGGGGACCGGATCAGCGAGATGATCAACATCAAGGTCCCCGAAGGTCTGTTGGGCAAGCTGGCTCTGATACCACGCTTGGCCGAAATGGCCAAGTTCCCGCCCCGCACCAGAGGAGGGCTCGCCCCCTGCCAGGAACTGATCCTTCGCGATGAGGCGGTGGATCTGGACGGAATTCCCTTTCTCACCACCTGGCCGGGGGATGCCGGCCGCTACATCACCCTCCCGCTCGTGATCACCGAGGATCCCGCACGCGGGATCCGCAATGTCGGGATGTACCGGATCCAGGTGCTGAGCCGGAACACGTTGGCCATGCACTGGCAACGCCATAAAGTCGGCGCCGCGCACTGGCGCGAGATGGCCGCACGCAAGGAGCGGATGCCGGTAGTAATCGCCCTGGGCGGAGATCCGGCCAGCGTCTACTCCGGATCCGCCCCGCTGCCTCCGACCATCGATGAGTTCCTCTTCGCCGGATTCCTGCGGCGGGCCCACGTCGAGTTGGCCAAGGCCATCACCTGCGAGCTCGAGGTTCCGGCCGAGGCGGAGATGGTGCTCGAGGGATACATCGACCCCGCCGAGGACCTGGTCCTGGAGGGACCCTTCGGAGATCACACCGGCTTCTACTCGCTGGCCGACTATTACCCCAGGGTTCACGTCACCGCGCTCACCATGCGCCGGGCCCCGGTCTATCCGGCCACGCTGGTGGGACGGCCGCCGATGGAGGATTACTACCTCGGTCACGCGACGGAGCGGATCTTCCTGCCACTCCTCAAGCTGACGGTACCGGAGATCGTGGATTACCACATGCCCGCGCCGGGCATCTTCCACAACCTGGTCTTCGTCTCGATCGACAAGCAGTATCCGGGACAGGCCTACAAGGTGATGAACGCGCTCTGGGGTCAGGGCCTGATGTCGCTGGCCAAGGTGATCGTCGTGGTGGACAAGGAGGTCAACGTCCAGAACCCCGACGAGGCCTGGTGGGTGGCCCTGAATCACATCGACCCCGAGCGCGACGTGCGCTTCTCCCTGGGCCCGGTGGATGTCTTGGATCACGCCAGTCGGGGGTTCACCTTCGGGAGCAAGATGGGGATCGACGGCACCCGGAAGTGGAAAGAAGAGGGCTTCGAGCGGGAGTGGCCGGAGCGGATCGAGATGGATGCGGCGACCAAGGCCCGGATCGATCAACTGTGGCCCCAGCTCGGCATTCCGCTGACCGGCGAGGGTGGGAGATGAGTACCGGGAAGTCCGGCACCAGTAACCCGGGCGGGGCAGCGGCCCGTTCCCTGTTCCCCGTTCCCGGTTCCCCTCAGGAAGGGCAGACCTTTACCGGTGAATCGCTGCTGGTGCGCTACGTCAACTTCGTCAAGCTGCCGCACACTCTGTTTGCCCTTCCCTTCGCGCTCCTCGGCGTCCTGGCCGCCTCGATCCAGACCGCCGTTCCCTGGCGCACGGTGGGACTGGTGATCGTGGCCTTCTCCGCGGCGCGCTGGGTCGCCATGGGATTCAATCGGATCGCCGACCGGGTGTACGACGCCCGGAATCCCCGCACCAAGGCTCGAGAGCTGCCCCGCGGCGCGCTCACCCTGACCCAGGCCTGGGTCTCGGTCCTGCTGGCCGGGGTGCTCTTCGTCTACGCGGCGTCGCTGCTCAATCCGATCTGCTTCGCGCTGAGTCCGCTGGCCCTGGCCTGGATCATGACCTACAGCTTCGCCAAGCGGTTCACCTGGTGGCCGCACCTCTGGCTGGGGCTGAGTCTCTCGATTGCTCCGGTGGGAGGCTACCTCGCCGTCATGGGCCGCTGGAGTCAACCCTGGTGGCCGCTGGTCGCGGTGACGGTGGCGGTGTCCACCTGGGTAGCGGGATTCGACATCTTCTACGCACTCCCCGATCTCGAGTTCGACCGGAACGAGGGCCTGCGGAGCGCGGTGGTGCGGCTGGGTGAGCAGCGGAGTATCCTGCTGGCCAAGATCCTCCACGGGATCACGATTCCCGCGCTGGTGGTCTTCGGAATCGGTTCAGGATTCGGCGGCTGGTACCTGGCCGGGGTCGGCGTGGCCACGGCGATTCTGGTCTATGAACACCGGCTGGTGAAGCCGGGCAATCTCAGTCGCCTGGACGCCGCCTTCTTTACCATGAACGGGGTGATGAGTGTGACGGTGTTCTTGTTCGCGTTGCTGGACCGGATGCTATGAAACCGGAGAACAGGGGAACGGGGGAACGGGAGAACAGAAAGAGCAGTAAGCACTACTCTCGCGTCCAGCCCCGCCCTGGTTCCCGGTCCCCGGTCCCTGGTCCCCGCTCCAAACACCCGCTGCGTTCCCCCACTCCTAACCGCCGCGGCCGATGACTGGCGATCCGCTGGTCGTCGCGGTGACCGGGGCCTCGGGGGCGCCTTACGCGGTCCGCCTGATCGAGGTCCTCGCGCGTCACAGGGTCCCCACCTGGTTGATCGTGACCAGCCACGGCTGGCGGCTGCTCTCTCAGGAGACTTCCATCGGCGACCACGGCGCCCTCAGGGCCGCTACCGGAGGCGACTGGAGCAGCATGACACTCTTTTCCGACGACGACCGGGGGGCCCGGCCGGCCAGCGGCTCCGCCAAGACCTCGGGCATGGTGATCTGCCCTGCCTCCATGGGAGCTATCGCCGCCATTGCAGCCGGCACCAGCCGCTCGCTGGTGGAACGGGCTGCGGATGTGACCCTGAAGGAGCGACGGAAACTGATCCTCGTCCCCCGCGAGACCCCGCTCTCCCTGGTCCATCTGCGGAACCTGGTGACCGTGACCGAGGCGGGCGCGGTGGTCATTCCCGCTGCTCCCGGCTTCTATCACCGGCCGACCCAGGTCTCCGAGCTGGTGGACTTCATCGTGCAGCGGATCGTGGACCAGGTGGGGCTGCCGATCGAGTTGGCCAAACGCTGGCAAGGAGGGGAGT
>DATIWD010000019.1:0-4976 GCA_035519565.1 Gemmatimonadales bacterium
ATCGTCCACGCCAAGCCGACACTCGAAGGCGCCGGCGTGCACCTGCGCCGAGCGTTCGGCTTCGGGAATACCAGCGAGTTCGATCCGTTCCTCCTGCTGGACGATTTTCGGAACGACGTCCCCGCGGACTACCTGGCCGGCTTTCCCTGGCACCCGCATCGCGGGATCGAGACCATCACCTACGTCCTGGCCGGAACGGTCGAGCACGGAGACAGCATTGGAAACCGGGGTGCAATCGGGGCGGGCGACGTGCAGTGGATGACGGCCGGGAGCGGAATCATCCACCAGGAAATGCCGAAAGGGGACAACGCCGGCCGGATGCACGGATTCCAGCTCTGGGGCAATCTCCCTTCGTCGCTCAAGATGACGGCGCCCCGATATCAGGAGGTCAAAGCACCCGACATTCCAGCGGTCACCGATGACGACGGCACCCACGTCCACGTGGTGTGCGGAAACTTCTGGGGCATGAAGGGCCCGGTGGATGGGGTGGCCGCCGATCCCGTCTATCTGGACGTCTCCGTGGCTCCCGGCCGGCGAAAGGTGCTGCCGGTCGAGACCACCCGTCACGCCTTTGCGTACGTGTTCGCGGGCAACGGAAAGTTCTGCAACGCGTCCGGCCCACTGGCCGTGCCCACGGAATCGGTTGGCTGGCTGGATACGAAGCCCCCGGCCGAGGTCGACAACCGCTCGCTGGTGCTGTTTGATCGTGGTGATGAGGTGGAAGTCCAGGCCGGCGAGGATGGCATCCGGTTTCTCCTGGTCTCCGGGAAACCCCTGGGGGAACCGGTCGCCTGGTGCGGCCCGATCGTCATGAACACCCAGGACCAGTTGCGCGAGGCGTTCCAGGAGCTCGAGGAGGGGACGTTCCTCAAGTCGTCCAGGAAATAGGTAACGGAATGCTCCTCCAGGAATCCCAGTCCTGCGAGGGAGCGCCCCGAACGCGTCGTCAGTGGCCATGTTGCGAGACGGTGTCAGGTGCGGCACTTTCCCTCCCGGTGACCGACGCCGGGTCGACCATCTCCACCACATTTCCATATGCCGAGACCCAAGCGGGTCCTCATCGTCGAAGACGACCAGGATATGGTGCGGTTTCTCGCCGCCATCGTCGAAGCCGAGGGGTTCGAGGCCTTGGCGGTGGGCGATGCCTTTTCGGGGATCACCGAGGCCGTGAGAGAGCGGCCCGCGCTCATCATCACCGACATGCAGATGCCGGCCGGGGGTGGAAGCGTGCTCCTGCAGCGCCTTCGCGGGAACGCGAGAACCAGCCGAATTCCAATCATGGTGGTGACCGGCACCGTCGATCCCAGCCATGAGGACGAGCTGCGCCAGTCAGGCGCGGCACGGGTCCTCTTCAAACCGATCGATCCCAAGCGATTCGCCGAGGAGCTCCGACTGCTCGCGGGCACGGGTCCCGCCAAGCCGCAGGCGTGACGCCCCGGGATCCCGCCCCCCTCTTTCGTTACGCGTGCCCGAAGGCCAGGTGATAGCCCCCGACCCCTAGAAGCGATCGTTCGTCACGATGAGCTTTGAAGCGGAACAGGCCTTGCGCCCGGACCTGGGACCCGGCGAAAAGCTGCTCTGGGCCGGACGCCCTCGGGGCGGGATCCGGCTCCGCGCCGGCGACGCCCTCATGGTCCCCTTCAGCCTCATGTGGGGCGGCTTTGCCATTTTCTGGGAGACGATGGTGGTGCGGAGCAACGCGCCTCCGCTCTTCCGGCTCTGGGGCATCCCCTTCGTTCTGGTCGGCCTCTATCTGATCGTCGGGCGATTCTTCGCCGACGCCTGGCTCCGGGCCCGCACCTTCTACGGGCTGACCAATCAACGGGCCATCATCGTATCCGGTCTCTTTGGACGGCAGACCCGGAGCCTGCCCCTGCATTCGATCACCGACATGACCCTGACCGAGAGGGACGATCGGAGCGGGACCATTACGCTCGGCCCTTCCTTCCCCCAGTACACCCGGCTGGTGGGGTCTGGTTGGCCCATGAGCGGCCGATACCAGGGACCCGCGTTCGACTTGATCGAGGACGCGCGATCGGTCTATGATCGAATCCGGGCGGCGCAGGAAGCCCTTCCTGAAGAACATCGAGGCGCGCTCGACGGCTGAGCAGTCTTGCCCCGCACGGACCCTCCCTGCAGCTTTCACCGGCGCTCGCCATGGCGCCCGAACCGATTCCAACCAACGTCGACCAGGTGACCCCCCCAGGGAGGGGAGGAAGGCCGTCCCTCTTGCGTATCGCTCTCTGCGCAGCCGCTCTCGCGATCCTCGCCTCCTCCTCGGGCCTGATCGCGCAGACTCAGGACCGGGCCATCGGCACCTGGACGCTCAACGTTGCCAAGTCGAAATACGCCCCCGGCCCACCGCCCCGGAGCCTGACGATCAAGTACGAAGCGGCCGGCAGGGGGGTGCGGGTCACGACCCGGGGAGAGGAGGCCGATGGCCGGCCGATCCGCATCGAGTACGTCGCCAACTATGACGGGAAGAACTGGCCGGTCACCGGCGCGCCGGACTATGACACCGTGGTGTTGAGGGTGATCGATGCCTCCACCGTCGAGATCACTCGCAAACGGATCGGCTTGGTGGTGCAGACGGTCAGGCGGGTGGTCTCCAAGGATGGAAACGCGCTGACCACAGTGACTACCGGAGTCGACGGGGCCGGCAGGCATGTGAAGGAAGTCGCGGTTTTCGATCGTCAGCAGCCCTGAGGACAACTCATAACGGGGATGGACTCATGGATATTACCGCGATCCTCATCCAGGCACTGTCCGGACTGGTAGGTGGCAACGTCGCCGGCCTGCTCAACAAGGCCAAGAGCCTCGGTCCCACGCTGAACAGCATTCTCGGCGCCGTCGGCGGCGTGGCCGGCGGTCAGCTCCTCGGTGGCCAGTTGGGTGGTCTGCTCGGCAATGGAACCGCGGGCACTGCCGGTGCCTCGGCCATCGTGGGGTTGCTGGTCCCTCTGATCGGGGGTTTCTTCAAGAAGTCGTAACGACTCGACTTCATGGAGGTTCGACCCGGCGACGTGACCTATCGAGGATTCCGGTTGGTCCGCTCCGCCGTCATCCTTTGCTTGCTGGCGTCCGTCCTCGCCTGGACGCCAGCTCCCGCCCAGGCTCCTCTTACTCCGGCCGAGTTCGCGGCCAGGGTCGACGAGTATGTCGACCCATATCTCCGCATGCGGGACTTCTCGGGCACCATCCTGGTGGCCCGGGGCGGACAGGTGCTGGTGTCTCGCGGATACGGCAACGCCGACCTGGCCGAAAGTATCGCTCCCACGCCAACCACGCCCTTCGCTGTCGGGTCGATCTCCAAGACCTTCACGGCGGCCGCGATCCTGCTGCTGGCGCAACAGGGACGCCTCCGTTTGACCGACCCGGTGGCCAGGTTCCTGCCCGGGTTCGCCCATGGGGACAGCATCACCATCACCCAGCTGCTCGACCATTCCTCCGGGTTGAGCGACTACTACTCCTGGCCCGCCTACGCGACGGGACGCATGGAGGCAATCTCCCAGGCCGCCTTTCTCGATCAGGCGCAGAAGGCGCCTCTGGATTTCCCACCCGGCTCCCGATCGAACTACAGCAACACCGGGTACTTCGTCCTGGCCGCCATCGTGGAAAAGGCGAGCGGGATACCCTACGCCGAGTTCCTGGCGCGCAATCTGTTCGGGCCCCTCGGGATGAAGCACTCGGGTGTGATGCGGGATGGGGACATGCCACCGGAGATGGCCTTCGGGTACGATCCGGCCTTCCCGCCGGAGCGGTTGGCCCTTGCGGCCCCGGTCAGTTGGACCTGGATGTTCGGCAACGGGTCGGTCTACGCCAGCGCCGAGGATCTCTCCCGCTGGTTGGAAGCGGTCCGGCACGCCAATCCGGTGAACTTCCAGACCCTCTCCTACCCATACGGCTGGGGCAAGCGCACGCGCTTCGGGCGGGACCTCCTGGAGCAGAACGGCCGGATCCCCACCGGATACACCAGCTATGTCGGCCTTTATCCCGCGGAGGACCTGGTGATCGTGGTCCTGAGCAACGTCCAGGCGGACGTCGCCGAGCGGATGGGGATGGATCTCGCCGCGATGGCCCTCGGCGAATCGTATAGCAAGCCGGAATTGCGGCTGCTGGTCACCGAGGCACCGGACTCCGCGGACCGGGCGGCCTACGTGGGGCGCTACGAGATCGCACCGGGGTTCGCGCTCTCGGTGCGGGCCGTATCTCGGGGTCTTCAACTCGCCGGACCTGACGGCGCCTTCCTTCCCATGGACTGGGAGGGTGAGGATCGGTTCTTTTTCCGCCCGCTCTACGTCCCCGTCACCTTCCAGAGGAACGCCACCGGGGCGGTCACGGCGCTGGTCTGGAACGGCGAGATGACGGCCAACCGGGTCCCGCCGCAATAGACCCGAGCGGGAAAACCAGCGGGCCCGCGGCATCGTTCATAACCAGGTTGCCTGCGACCGTTGAGCCCGGCGTGGCATCCTAGGTGTACCCCGAAGCGAAAATACTGGCGTGCCCTGGTACCGGGCACGATACTACGGCCCTCTCCCGTTGCAGGAACCGACCATGACTACACCTCGATGCACGAGGGGCACCATCCCTTGCGTCCTGCTCTTCCTGGCCACCGCTTGCGGCTCCAACGCCGGCAGCGGCCGGACCCGGACCTACTACATCGCCGCCGACGTGGTCAGCTGGGACTACGTCGCCGGGGGACAGGATCAGATCAAGGGCACACCCTTCGCCGATACCGCGTTCTTTGCCAAGGCCAAACCGCTGCCGGTCAGCACCGCCTATCAGAAGGTGCTCTACCGGGAGTACACCGATAGCACCTTCAAGACGCTCAAGCCGAGACCGCCCGAGTGGGAGCACCTCGGATTCCTGGGACCCCTCATCCGAGGCGTGGTGGGTGATACGCTCCGCGTCGTGTTCCGGAACAACGGCCCGCGGCCGTTCAGCATGCATCCCCACGGGGTTTTCTATACCAAGGA
>DATIWD010000020.1:0-52335 GCA_035519565.1 Gemmatimonadales bacterium
CAGGGGAACCAGGTCGAGATTGCCGCAGCGCTCGCCGTAGCCGTTGATGGTGCCCTGAATCTGGCGGCAACCGGCCTCGACCGCGGCCAGGGCATTGGCCACCGCCACGCCGCCATCGTTGTGCGGATGGATGCCGAGCGGCGTATTCAGCCTGGCGCGAACGGCAGCGGTCCCTTCGGCGATCCAACCCGGGAGCGAGCCGCCGTTGGTGTCGCAGAGCACCAGCCAGTCGGCACCCCCGGCCGTGGCCGCGCGCAAGGTCGCGAGCGCGTACTCGGCGTCCTCATGCCACCCGTCGAAGAAGTGCTCTGCGTCGTAGACTACCTCGCGGCCCCGCTGCTTGAAGTGGGCGACGCTCTCCTCGATCATCCGCAGGTTCTCGTCGCGGGTCGTCTCCAGGATCCGCTCGACGTGTCTGACCGAGCTCTTGCCGACCAGCGTCACCACCGGCGTCTCCGCCAGCTCCAGGGCGCGGAGATTGGTATCCTGGGCGCAACTGCCTCCGGCCCGCCGGGTGCTGCCGAAGGCGGCGACCCGGATGTCCCGCAGCCTGACCTGCCGGATTCGCGAGAAAAACTCGGCGTCCTTGGGGTTGGATCCGGGCCACCCACCCTCGAGGTAATGGATCCCCAGCTCGTCCAGCGCCAAAGCAATCCGCACCTTGTCCGCCACCGAGAGCGAGATCCCCTCCCGCTGCGCACCGTCGCGGAGCGTGGTGTCGTAGAGCCGGAGGGCGTCGGGACTCGTCATACCCTCACCGCCGATTCCAGCATTTCGATGATGCGCGAACCCATTGCCTTGGTGCCGAGGACCGGCTCACCCGGTCGCGCGATGTCGCGGGTTCTGGCCCCGTCGGCGATCGCGAGCGCCACGGCTTCATCGATGGCGTCGGCCGCCTCGGGCTGCCGAAGCCCCTGGCGAAGCAGCATGGCCGCCGAAGTGATCGCTCCGATCGGGTTGGCCACCCCCTGCCCCGCGATTCCCGGGGCCGAGCCATGAATCGGCTCGAAGAGGCCCGGCCCTGCTCCGAGCGACGCCGAAGGCAGCAGGCCGAGGGACCCCACCAGCACCGCGGCCTCATCACTCAGGATGTCGCCGAACATGTTCTCGGTCACGAGCACGTCGATCGAGCCCGGATCTGCCACCAGTCGCATGGCGGCATAGTCCACGTAGATGTGCTCGAGGGTCACGTCGGGATAGTCGGCGGCGACGTTCGTCACTGTGTCCCGCCAGAGCTGGGAGGTCTCCAGCACATTGGCCTTGTCCACCGAGAGGACTCTGCGACGGCGCCCTCGGGCGGCCTCGAAGGCCACCCGCGCGACCCGGGTGACCTCCTCGACCGTGTAGCGCAGGGTGTTGACGGCCCCGTCCACGCCCCGCCCTCGGGGTTGGCCGTAGTAAAGCCCACCCGTCAGCTCGCGAACGATCAGCAGACTCACGTCGCGCAGTCGCTCCGGCTTGAGCGGTGAAGCATCGGCCAGAGCGGGATAGACAGTGACCGGCCGCAGGTTCGCGTAGACCCCCAAGGCAGCGCGGAGGGCGAGCAATCCGGTCTCCGGCCGCTGATCCCTGGGGGCGTTATCCAGCGATGGATCTCCCACCGCCCCCAGCAGTACCGCATCCGCGTGCGAGACGGCGCCCTGAGTCTCGTTCGGGAAGGGATCGCCCAGCTGGTGGACCGCGATGGCCCCGATCGGATGATGGTGGAAGTCGAAGCGGAGGGCGAAGTGCTCGCCGGCGGCGCGCATCACCCGCTCCGCTTCCGCCAGCACCTCGGGGCCGATCCCGTCTCCCGGGAGGACGGCGATGGAGTAGGTCTTCATGGCTCGACGCCCGCCAGAATCGCCGCCCGACGGCGCTCGAAGCGCCCGATCTGCTCTTCTTGCATCAACGTGAGGCCGATCTCGTCCAGGCCCTGAAGCAGCTTGGTGCGCAGGTACGGGTCGAGAGTAAACCGGGCCCGGAATCCCGCGTTGTCGGTGATGGTCTCCTGCTCGAGATCGACGGTCAGCTCGTAGGGACCGCGGGCGGCTGTGACCCGGGCGAAGAGATCGGCCATCTCCGCCGCGGTCAGACGAACCGGCAGGATGCCGTTCTGTACGCAGTTGTTGAAGAAGATGTCGGCGAACGACTCCGCGAGGATCGCGCGGAAGCCGTACTCGGAGAGCGCCCAGGGCGCGTGTTCGCGAGAGGAGCCACAGCCGAAATTGGCGCCCGCCAGGAGGATCGAGGCCCCCGCCGCGTTCGGCTGATTCAATTCGAAGGCGGGATTCTCGGAGCCGTCCGGCAGAAGGCGCCAGTCGTAGAACAGGTAGCGTCCGAAGCCGGTCCGCTCCACCCGCTTGAGGAACTGCTTGGGGATGATCTGGTCGGTGTCGACGTTAGCGCGCGGCAGTGCCGCGACTCGGCCGGTGTGGGATGTGAAGGGTTTCATGAAAACATTCACGACTGAGGACTGAGGACTGAGGGCCGAGTAGTCCACTCAGTCCTCAGTCCTGAGTCCTCAGTCCTTCCCAGTCTTCGCACGTCCACCAGGCATCCCTCAATCGCGGCAGCAGCCGCCATCGCGGGACTCATGAGGTGGGTCCGGCCTCCTCGCCCTTGCCGTCCCTCGAAATTCCGGTTCGAGGTCGAAGCGCAGCGCTCACCAGGCTGGAGAATGTCTGGATTCATGCCGAGGCACATGGAACACCCGGCATTACGCCATTCGAAGCCGGCGGCGGTGAAGATCCGATCCAGTCCTTCCCGCTCTGCCTGGGCTTTCACCTGCATCGAGCCGGGGACCACCATGGCGCGGACGTGGTTGGACACCCGTCGGCCTTCCACCACCCGGGCAGCTTCGCGCAGGTCCTCGATCCGTGCATTGGTGCAGCTCCCCACGAAGACGCGATTTACTGCGAGACCCTCGAGGGGCGTGCCGGGTTTCAGGTCCATGTAAGCGAGTGCTCGTTCGACCGCGCGGCGATCGGCTTCCGAGGCGAAATCGTCCGGATCGGGGACTCGACCGCCGATTTCGGTGACCATCCCGGGGTTGGTTCCCCAGGTCACCTGCGGCGCGATGGCGGTCGCGTCGATGTGGACCGTGGTGTCATAGGTCGCGTCGGAGTCGGTGGTGAGTGGCAGCCAGCGCTGCACTGCCCGCTCCCAGTCGCGCCCCCGAGGCGCCCGCGGCCGGCCTCTGAGGTACTCCAGCGTAGTCTCGTCCGGCGCAATCATCCCGGCCCGCGCCCCGGCCTCGATCGACATGTTGCAGACCGTCATCCGCCCCTCCATCGAGAGGGCGCGAATCGCCTCGCCAGTGTATTCGATGACGTGACCAGTGCCACCGGCGGTGCCGATCCGTCCGATCAGAGCCAGGATCAGGTCCTTGGGGCCGATCCCATAGCCCGGCAGGCCGTCGAATCGCACCTCCATGGTGCGGGGCCGGCTCGCCACCAGGGTCTGGGTCGCCAGGACGTGTTCCACCTCGCTGGTCCCGATCCCGAAGGCCAGGGCGCCAAAGGCTCCATGGGTCGAGGTGTGGGAGTCACCGCAGACGATGACGCTTCCGGGCGTGGTGAGCCCCAGCTCGGGGCCGATCACGTGCACGATCCCTTGCCGGGGAGAGTGGAGATCGAAGAGCTCGATCCCGAACTCCTCCGCGTTGGCGACCAGCGCCTCCACCTGCCGGCGGGATACCTCGTCGGCGATGGGAAGGGCCCGGTCATCGGTGGGGACGTTGTGGTCGACCGTGGCGACGGTCAGATCGGGGCGCCTCACCCGGCGCCCGGCCATCCGCAGCCCATCGAAGGCCTGCGGCGAGGTCACCTCGTGCACCAGGTGCAGATCCACATACAGCAGCACCGGCCCTTCGGGGTGCCGGTGCACGATGTGTGCGTCCCAGACTTTCTCGAAAAGTGTGCGGCCGCTCATACAAGCAAGTGCCGAGGACTGAGGACTGAGGACTGAGTGCTAGGCACGACTGGGAGCTTTCTCGCGCGCGGGAGTCTGGCCCGGTGAAGGCTCAGTCCTCAGTCCTGAGTCCTCAGTCCTTTTCTTCCCCTCTTCCGACCAGGGCATCATCGCCCGCAACGCCGCGCCGACCACCTCGATCGGATGGTCGTGATCCTTCTGGCGCATCCGCTCGAAGTTGGGGCGGCCGGCCCGGTTTTCGGCCAGCCATTCCTTGGCAAACTCCCCGCGCTGGATCTCGCCCAGGATCTTCCGCATCTCCGCCCGCGTCGCGTCGGTAATGAGCCGCGGGCCCCTGGTGTAGTCACCATATTCGGCGGTGTCGCTGATCGAATAGCGCATGAACTTGAGCCCGCCCCGATACATGAGGTCCACGATCAGTTTGAGCTCGTGCATACACTCGAAGTACGCCATCTCCGGGGCGTAACCTGCCGCGGTCAGGGTTTCGAACCCCGCCTTGATCAGGGCGCTGACCCCGCCGCAGAGCACGGCCTGCTCGCCGAACAGATCGGTCTCGGTCTCCTCGCGGAAGCTGGTCTCGAGCACGCCGGCGCGGGCGCACCCGATTCCCGCTGCGTAGGCCAGCGCGTTGGCCAGCGCCTGCCCGCTCGCGTCCTGGTGAATGGCAACCAGTGCGGGGACTCCGCGCCCGGCCTCGAACTCGCTCCGCACCAGATGGCCGGGAGACTTGGGCGCGATCATGCTCACGTCCACGCCGGCCGGCGGAACGATCTCCTTGAAATGGATGTTGAACCCGTGGGCGAACATCAGGGTCTTGCCGGGAGTCAGGTTGGCGGCGATCTGGCCGTCATAGACCAGTCGGCCGTCCTGGTCGGGCACCAACATCATGATCACGTCCGCGGCGAGGGCGGCGTCGGCGACCGGTCGCACATCCAGGCCGGACCCCTGGGCCTTGCGCCACGAACCGCCGCCGGGCCGGAGGCCGACGATGACCTTGGCCCCGCTCTCACGCAGGTTGAGCGCGTGGGCGTGGCCCTGGCTGCCGTAGCCGATGATCGCGATGGTCCGACCCTTGAGCCGGTCGAGATCGGCATCCTTCTCGTAATAAATGCGCACGCCCTGACTCATGATCTCCTACCTCGGCTTAGAGAAAAGCGGCGACTCCGCCGCGCTCCAGTGCAACGGCTCCACTCCGCACCAGGTCCGCGATGCCGAAGGGCTCCAGCGCCCGGATGAACGACAGCACGAACGCGTTGGACCCGGCAACCTGAACCAGCAGCTCGTCTTCTCCCTCCTCCACCACACTCCCGCCGAACAGCGAGACCACCTCCGTCACCTCGGCGTGCCGACCCGCCGGGGAGCGGACCCGAAGCAGGGCCAGCTCCCGAACCACGCCCTCGTCGCTCCGAAACGCTGCCACCCGTCGGGTTCCCGACATCTTGCGGAGTTGCCGCACCAGGCGATCGATCGATCCGGCATCCGCCGACACGACCAGCGTGAGCGTGGCCGCCCCGGGCACCGCCGAGGCCCCCACGGCGAGACTATCCACGCGCAGGTTTCGCCGGCGAATGACACCCATCGCCCGGTTCAGGGTGAGCAGGTCCTGATCCAGCAGGACGGAGAGCACGTGAGCCATCGGTCAGCCAGCCGGTGCCGGCTCGGCCTCGATCGGCTCGGAGAGTGAGCCCCCCGGCGGGATCATCGGGTACACGTTCGCTTCCTGCTCGATCATGAACTCGACCACCGCCGGACCCGGATCGGCGTTGGCCCGGGCGATAGCCTCCTCGGTCTGACGGGAGGTTTCCACCCGATAGCCGGCGATGCCGTACGCCTCCGCCAGCCGCACGTAATCAGGGCTCCAGATCGGGGTCGCCGAATAGCGCCGGCCGTGGAAGAACTGCTGCCACTGACGCACCATTCCCAGATAGCCATTGTTGAAGATCGCCATCTTCACCGGGATCTTCTCCTGCACCATGGTGGCGATCTCCTGCATGTTCATCTGAAAACCACCGTCCCCCGAGACCGCCCACACCGGGGTCCCCGGCCGAGCCAGCTTGACCCCCATGGCGGCCGGCACCGCAAACCCCATCGTGCCCAGTCCGCCCGACGTGATGTGAGAATTGGGTTGCCGGTAGGGGTAGAGCTTGGCCACCCACATCTGATGTTGCCCCACGTCGGAGACGATGGTGGCGCTTCCGCCCGTGACCTCCTCGATGCCGCGAAGGATCGACTCCGGTGAGAGATCCCCCCGGTAAGCCTCGTTCCGATCCCGGCGGTAGCGCTCGATTTCGGCGCGCCAGGTCAGGCAGTCCCGAGCCGCGACCGCTTCGATCAGCCGGCTGGTCAGGCTCTTGGCGTCTCCCACCAGACCCACCGCCACCGGGACGTTCTTTCCGATCTCGGCAGGATCCAGATCGAGGTGCACGATCCGGGCGCGGGGCGCAAAGCCCGACGTATTCCCGGTCACCCGATCGTCGAATCGGAGCCCGATGCCCACGATCAGATCGGCATGCTGAATGGCCCGGTTCACATGGACCTCGCCGTGCATCCCCGGCATGCCGAGATGGAGCTCGTGCCCTTCGGGGAAGGCGCTGATCCCGAGCAGCGTGGTGATGACCGGCATCCCGGTCTTCACGGCCAGCGCCTTTACCTCGGCATAGGCATCGGCCAGGATCACGCCATGTCCCACCATCAGCAGCGGCCGCTGAGCCGCGGCGACCAGGGCAGCCGCCGAAGTGAAGTCGTTGATGATTTCCACCCTCGGAGTGGCCGTCGGCGCGCCGGAGGACCGGCTCTCCGACCAACTCCCCTTTTGGTTCTGCACGTCCTTGGGAATGTCGACCAGCACCGGGCCGGGGCGCCCCTCGGTCGCTATGGCGAAGGCCTCCCTCAGGCGGTCCGCCAGCTCCGATACATCCTGGACCAGGCAGCTGTGCTTGGTGATGGGAAGCGTGATCCCGAGGATATCAGTTTCCTGGAAGGCGTCCCGGCCGATCATGCCGCGAGATACCTGACCGGTGATGGCGACGACCGGCGCGCTATCCATGTGCGCCGTGGCGATTCCGGTGACCAGGTTGGTGGCTCCGGGTCCTGACGTCGCTACGCACACCCCCGGCCGCCCCGTGGCCCGCCCGTACCCGTCGGCGGCATGGGCGGCGGCCTGCTCGTGACGGACGAGGATGTGACGCAGCGACGGATACTCGGGCAGGGCGTGATAGAAGGGCATGATCGCCCCGCCCGGGTAGCCGAAGAGATACTCGACCCCCTGTTCCTGGAGGACGCGGCAGAGAATCTGCGCGCCGGTCAGCTGGTCGGTCATGGACGCGCCACCATTACACGCCCCACAAATAGGTCGAATTCAGCGCGGAGGCCTCGAGCCGATCGGCGTGATGGGCCTTGTTGAGCGCATGAACCAGGGCCCGTGCGCTGGCTTCCACGATGTCAGTCGACGCGCTGTGGCCGGTCAGTGACTTCCCGGCAATCCGGACCTGAAGGAAGACCTGGCCCACGCTGTCCCGCCCGGGCGTCACCGACCGGAGCGACAGGTTGGCCACCTCGATCGGCCGTCCGACGATCTCGCTGATGGCGCTGAACGCCGCCGCGATGGGGCCGTCGCCGCTCCCGGTGGCGTTGCGCTCGCCGGCCCAGGGCCCCTTGAGGCGCACCTCGGCCTGCGCGTTGGCACTGCCGCAGACCACCCGCAGGAAGGTCAGGTGGTACTCCTCGGGGGCGTCGTGGAAGCTGTCGTGCAGCAACGCCAGGAGGTCCTCGTCGAGGATCTCGCGCTTGCGGTCGGCCAGGGCCACGAAGTCCCGGTAGATCTCTTCCAGCATCGCCTCCTCCAGCTCGTACCCCAGCTCGCGGTAGCGGCGCTCGAGGGCGTGGCGCCCCGAGTGCTTGCCCAGCACCAGCGTCGAGCCCGGAATGCCCACCGTCTCGGGACGGATGATCTCGTACGTGAGCCCGTTCTGCATCATCCCGTGCTGATGGATCCCGGCCTCGTGCGCAAAGGCATTGCGTCCCACGATCGCCTTGTTCGGTGGAGGGAAGACGCCGGTGAGATAGGAGAGGAGCTGGCTGGTTCGGAAGATTTCCTGGGTGTTGATCCCGCAGCGGAACTGGAGCGCCTGGGGCCGGACTCGGCCAGCCATGACGATCTCCTCCAAGGAGGCGTTGCCGGCCCGTTCCCCGATCCCATTGACGGTGCACTCGACCTGTCCCGCGCCGGCCTCGATCGCGGCGAGCGAATTGGCGGTGGCCAGGCCAAGGTCATCGTGGCAATGGGCGCTCCAGATCACGCGGTCCGCCCCCGGCACCCGCTCGCAGACGGCACGGAACATGGCCCCATACTCGGCCGGGACCGCGTACCCAACCGTGTCGGGCAGATTGATCGTCGTGGCCCCCTCGGCGATGGCCGCCTCGACCACGGCGCAGAGGTAGTCGAGATCGGTCCGGCTCGCGTCCTCGGCGGAGAACTCGACGTCGTCGGTATAGCGTCGGGCACGACGAACCGCCGAACGGGTCAGCGCCAGGCAGTCCTCGCGTGAGATCTTGAGCTTGTGCTTGAGGTGGAGATCGGAGGTCGAGATGAAGATGTGGAGGCGGCCGCGCTCGGCCCCGCTGATCGCCTCCCCGGCCAGGTCGATGTCCTTCTCGTGGCAGCGGGCCAGGGCCGCGATCACCGGCCGGCGGACCTCCTGGGCGATCTCCCGGACCGAGCGGTAGTCCCCCTCTGAAGCGGCCGGGAACCCGCTCTCGAGCACGTCGATACCCAGCGCATCGAGCTGGCGGGCCAGTCGGAGCTTTTCCTCCGGGGTCATGGTGTTGCCGGGAGCCTGCTCGCCGTCGCGCAGCGTGGTATCGAAGATGATGACGTTCCGGGCCATACCTTAGAGTTCCGTCCTCTCCACAAGGGTGAGAAAAAAAGCGCCGCGGATCTTGGGATCCGCGGCGTCGGGTATTGCTGGGTTGCTGCTCTGCTATGCTGTCTGCCCGTGCACGCCGCGTTTCCCGTTCTCGATCCGCAGGACCAGAACGAGGCCGATAATCAGGCTAAGGACGAGCAGCAGCGACAACGACATGGAACCCTCGATCGCCGGACAGTGGCCCCGCCTTATGCAGAGAAAATATGCACCCAATTCAGCGGGTCACTCAGTCTACCTGGCCCCCGGAAGCATGTCAAGGGAGCCCCGGCCCCCGTTGGTCCCCCGAAAATGCGACCGCCCGCTCCCTTTTCGATCCGGCAGACGACTTGACGTGAACGAACGACTCCGTATTTTTATGCACCATGAGCACCGCGTGTCGAGTCGTTACGCTGGCCCTGATTAATACCGTCCGCTCCCCGGGGAGCCATCGGCCAGCGTAGCGCGCGTGAATTAGCGCCTAACTTGGCCCGCTCCCCGAAAGGTGAGCGGGCCTTTCTGTTGACGGGAAGGCAAGGAGCAGCATGGCGGACGCAGCGCAGTCGGTGGACCCCCACCGACATTCAGCCGGGAAGGACCCCTATCGCGAACACGACGCCTGTGGCGTCGGGTTCGTCGCCCAGGCCTCCGGGCAGCGGTCGCACGAGGTGCTTCGCACGGCCCTCGAGGCCGTGGCCCGCGTGGCCCACCGAGGCGCCGCCTCCACCGACAATTCAGGGGACGGGGCAGGCCTCCTGACCCAGATCCCCAATCGGCTGTTCTACCGCGAATCGTACCGGATCGGCCTCCGGCTCCAGCCCGGCCAACCCTTCGGCGTCGGGAGTTTCTTCCTGCCTCAGGGCGCCGACGCCTGCGCCAGGGCGACCCGGGTTATAGAAGAAGTCCTCGATCGGAACGGGATCCCGTTCCTCGGGTGGCGGGACGTCCCCATCGAGACGGCCGCCCTGGGCCCGCTGGCTCGGCAGAGCTGCCCCACGATCCGCCAGGCGTTCGTCGGGCGACCGGTCAACGTGCAGGACGACGAGGCCTGGGAACGGGCCCTCTACCTGGCCCGCAGGGACATCGAACGCCAGGCCACCGAAGTGGGCATGGATCTGTTCGTCTGCTCCCTGTCCTGCCGGACCGTGGTGTACAAGGCGCTGCTGGTTGGTACCCAGCTCCCCGCCTTCTATCCCGATTTCAAGTATCCTGAATTCGAGACCGCGATCGCGGTCTTCCACCAGCGCTACAGCACCAACACGCTGCCCAGCTGGCCGTTGGCCCAGCCCTTCCGGATGATCGCCCACAACGGGGAGATCAACACCCTGTGGGGCAACCGGAACGCGATGGCGGCCCGGGAAGCGGAGATGAGTTCCCCGGTCTGGGGTGACCAGGTGGACCGTCTCCGCCCGGTGTTATGGGCCGACGGGAGCGACTCGGCCAACTTCGACAACGCGATGGAGCTTCTGGTCCGGTCGGGCCGGAGCATGCTCCACACGATGATGATGCTGGTCCCGCAGGCCTGGGAGCGGTATCCGGACGTAGAGCCCGCGATCCGCGACTTCTACGACTTCCACGCCTCGCTGATCGAGCCGTGGGACGGTCCGGCCGCGGTCGCCTTCTCGGATGGTGTAATCGCTGCCGCGGCGACTGACCGAAACGGTCTTCGACCCTGCCGCTTCAAGGTGACCCGGTCGGGATTGGTGATCGCCGGCTCCGAGGTCGGGATGGTCGATCTGGATCCCCGCGAAGTGGCGGAGACCGGACGCCTGGGCCCCTGCGAGCTGATCGCAGTGGACACCGCTCGGGGCAAGATCCTCCGCAACCTGGACCTGAAGCGGGAGGTGGCGGGACAGCAGCCGTATGGACGCTGGATCGCCAAGACCCGCCGGTTGCTGGGCCCAGTCGAGGCCGCGGATCCGGCTCCGGAGGCGTCGGCCAAGGAGCTGGTGCCCAGGCAGATCGCCTTCGGGTACGGCAATGAAGATCTCCGTTTCGTGCTGGATGCGATGGGGAGCGGCGGCCAGGACGCCGTCTGGAGCATGGGGGATGACACGCCGATCCCGCCGCTCTCCCGGCTGCCCCAGACCCTCTACGCATTCTTCCGGCAGCGGTTCGCCCAGGTGACTAATCCCCCGATCGACTCCCTGCGGGAATCGGTGGTGATGTCACTCGCCATGCACGTGGGGCGGAACGGTTCCTTCCTGGTCGAGGGGCCTGAGCAGGCCAAACTGATCCGGATCGATCATCCCATCCTCCTCGACGAGGAGATGGCCGCGCTCCGAAACGTCCCCGGGTTCTCGTGTGTCACCATCAACGCCCTTTGGGACGCGGGCACCGGCGTGGAGGGATTCCGGCCGGCTCTCGACCGGCTCTGCCAGGATGCCGAGCGCGCGGCGCGTCGAGGCGCCCGGGTGCTCGTGGTGAGCGACAGAGGCGCCGATCGCGACCGGGTGGCGATCCCCATGCTGCTCGCAATTGGCGCAATCCGACGCCACCTCCTGGATACCGGGTTGCGCCTTCGCCTCGGCCTGGTGGCCGAAGCCGGCGATGCCTGGGACATCCATCACCTGGCCGCGCTGATCGGCTACGGGGCGGAGTCGGTGCATCCCTGGCTGGCCCTGCAATCGGTGGCGGCCTACTTCGGAGAGTCGGAGCCGGGCAAGCGGGAGCGTGAAGCCCAGCGGCCTACACCGGAAGAGGCGCGACTGAAGTACCGCGCCGGCGCCGAAAAGGGCCTGCTCAAGATCATGTCGAAGATGGGGATCTCTTCTCTCGCTTCCTACTGCGGCGCCCAGATCTTCGAGGCTCTGGGCCTGGGCTCGGAAGTGATCGAGCGCGCCTTCAGGGGGACCGTCTCTCCGTTGGGCGGAATCGGCTTTGAGGAGATCGCGGAGGACGCCCTGGCCCGCCACCGCGTGGCATATCCGCCCGCCGAGGATGCGGTCTCCCTCCCGGACTACGGCCAGATCCGATTCCGGAAGGACGGCGAGGACCACGGATGGGCTCCTACGCAGGTGGTGGCGCTTCAGAAGGCCATTAAGGAAGGCACCCGCGAGTCGTACATGGCCTTCGTCGGCAAGCAGGAAGCCCGCTTGCCGGCTGGGCCTCGGGACCTGTTGGCGATTCGAGAGGGGATCCCGGTTCCGCTGGAAGAGGTGGAGTCGGTCGAGTCGATCCGCCGGCGGTTCGTGTCGGCGGCGATGTCGCTGGGCGCGCTCTCACCGGAGGCCCACGCCACCATATCGATCGGGATGAACCGGATCGGTGCCCGGTCCAACTCGGGCGAAGGGGGCGAAGACCCGCTCAACTATCTGCCATTGGCCAGCGGGGATCGGGTCGACAATCGCATCAAGCAGGTGGCCTCGGCGCGGTTCGGGGTGACCACCGAGTACCTGACCCGGGCCGAAGAGCTGGAGATCAAGATCGTGCAGGGGGCCAAGCCCGGTGAGGGCGGCCAGCTGCCGGCACACAAGGTGACCGAGCTGATCGCCCGGCTGCGCCATGCGGTGCCCGGGATCGCGCTGATCTCCCCACCCCCGCATCACGACATCTACTCGATCGAGGATCTGGCGCAGCTGATCCTGGATCTCAAGACGGTGAACCCCCGGGCGCGGATCGGGGTCAAGCTGGTGGCGGAGGCCGGCGTCGGCACGGTGGCCGCGGGTGTGGCCAAGGCCTACGCGGACTATGTGCTCATTGCCGGACACAACGGCGGGACCGGCGCCTCCCCGCTCTCTTCGATCAAGCACGCCGGGTCCCCCTGGGAGCTGGGGCTCACCGAGGCGCAGCAGACGCTGGTGCAGAACGGCCTCCGCCACCGGATCGAGGTCCGGGTGGACGGCGGGTTCAAGACCGGCCGCGACGTGGTGGTCGCAGCCTTGATGGGGGCGGAGTCCTATGGGTTCGGGACTGCGGCGGTGGTGGCGGTGGGGTGCGCCATGGCCCGCCAGTGCCACCTCAACACCTGCCCCACCGGCATCGCGACTCAGCGACCCGACCTGAGGGCCAAGTTCAAGGGCACTCCGGAACAGGTGGTGCAGTACTTCACCTTCGTGGCGGAAGAGGTCCGGGAGGTCCTGGCCCGCATGGGCTTCCGCACCATGGACGAGATCATCGGGCGCACCGATCTGCTCAAGCGGGTTGAGCATCCCGAGGTCCCGCGGGCCCAGATGCTGGACCTTTCCCTGTTGCTGGCTCCCGCGGGCAACGATGACGAGCCGGTCCGCCGTACGGTGGATCGCAACGACCGGCCCGGACTCCACTCGTTGGATGCGGAGATCCTGGAGGATCTGCGGGGGTACCTGACCACCGGCCATCCCTTCTCGGGCACCTACGACATCCGGAATCACCATCTCGCGGTGGGTGCGCGCATCGCCGGCGTGATCGCGGAGGCGCATGGGGACCGGGGACTTCCCCCGGGACAGATCCATCTCCGATTCCGGGGGAGCGCGGGGCAGAGTTTCGGCGCCTTCGGCATCACTGGAATGCATCTCGACCTCGAGGGCGAGGCCAACGACTACGTAGGCAAGGGCCTCTCAGGCGGCGAGATCAGTATCCGCCCCTTCCGCCAGGCCGCCTACGCCCATTCGACTCACGAGAACACCATCGTGGGCAACACCGTGCTCTATGGCGCCACCGGCGGGAAGCTGTTTGCCGCCGGAGAGGCCGGGAGCCGGTTCGCGGTACGGAACTCGGGCGCCATCGCGGTCATCGAGGGCGCGGGTAACCACTGCTGCGAATACATGACCGGTGGGATCGTAGTGAGCCTGGGCGCGGTGGGACGGAACTTCGGCGCCGGCATGTCCAACGGCGTGGCGTACGTGCTGGACGAGGCGGGCACGTTCCCGACTCGACTCAACCGGGACATGGTCTCGCTGGTCCCCTTCGAGGATCAGGACGAGCTGGTCGTGCTGGATCTGGTCAAGCAGCACCTGGAGCGCACCGGGAGCCCCCGCGCCAAGTCGGTCCTGGAGCGGTGGGAGCACTACCGGCCCCTGTTTCACAAGGTCTTCCCCAACGCGGCACCGGTGTCGGCGGCAGGCACCGTCCCCACCGCGCCCGTCGTGCAACCGCCGCCGGCACCAGAAGTGGTTCGTAAGACCGCGTAACGGGCGCTAATCAGTTGGTACTGCGGCCCACTGCCGACCGGTTGTCAGGGCGAGACCGGCCGGCGGTGTTGGTTTTAGGGGCCGTGGGTTCCCCCGGGACCTCTGGTCTTGCCAGATTTGGTACCAATCCATAACTTGCTGGATATCAAGCAAGCGACTATATGACCAGTACGCTTTTCCGCGAACGTGACGCCCTTCGCAGCCGGGAGGCCATCCTGGATGCGGCCGAGCGGCTGTTCGCCGAGCGGGGCTTCGCGAACACCAGCCTGAGCGACGTCGGTGCCGCGGCCGGCCTGTCACGCGGGACCCCTTCCTACTTCTTCGGATCCAAGCAGGACCTCTACCGCGCCGTGCTGGAGCGCTGCTTCGCGGAAGTGCGGGAAGCGGTCCGGGTCGGGAAGGAGCGGGCCCTCGCCAGCGGGCAGCCGACCGAAGTGGTCCTGGCGGGCGCCGTGGGCGAATACGTCGACTTCCTCGCCGCTCGCCCGAACTTCGTGCGCCTCATCGAGTGGGAGGCCTTGAGCGATGGAGACCTCTCCAGCGAAGCGGGCCACCATATCGGGGTAGCGCAGGAGGCCCTGACTGCTTTCGTGCAGGAGTTGGGGCTCCGCGCCGAGCTGGCTGGTGAGGCCGCGCAGTTCCTGCTCAGCATCATCGCTCTGAGCTGGTTTCCCCTGATCCATCGCTCCACCATTGTCCGCGCGCTCGGCCTCGATGCCGACGCTCCCGATTTTCTCGCCCGGCGGCGGCAGCACGTCATCGACCTGGTCTTGAGCGGGCTCCGGGCCCGCAGCGCCCAGGCGAACGGCGCCGTCGCGCATCCTCCTTCAACCTCTCCGACCCCATGACCAACGTCGCCACGCCGCGGCCGTCTCAGTCCACCGCCACGGCCCCTCTGGCCACCGAGAAAGAAGCGCGGGAAGTCGCCGAAGCGGCCCGCGAGAAGGAATGGCAGGCGCCCAGTTTCGTCCGCGAGCTGTTCGAGGGGAATTTTCAGCTCGACCTGGTACATCCCTACCCCGAGCCCAATCCGGCCGACCTCGAGCGGGCCCGGCCGTTCATGGAGAAGCTCGAGAAGTTCATGCGGGAGCAGGTCGACAGCGATCGGATCGATCGCGAGGGCAAGATTCCCCCTGACGTGATCCAGGGGCTGAAGGACCTGGGCGCCTTCGGAATCAAGATTCCCACGGAATACGGCGGTCTGGGGCTGAGCCAGTACAGCTACACCCACGCCATCGGCCTGGTGACCAGCCAGGACGGCAACCTGACGGCGCTCCTCTCCGCGGCCCAATCGATCGGCGTGCCCACCCCGCTCAAGATGTTCGGCACCACCGAGCAGAAGCAGCGGTACCTTCCCCGTCTCGCCAAGGGCGCCATCTCCGCCTTCGCCCTGACCGAGTCCAACGTGGGCTCTGATCCGGCCGGGCTGAGCACCACGGCCACTCTCTCCGAGGACCGCAAGCACTACATCCTGAACGGGGAGAAGCTCTGGTGCACCAACGGGACCATTGCCGAGCTGATGGTGGTCATGGCCCGCACCGGGCCCAAGAAGATTTCGGCCTTCATCGTGGAGACCAACTGGCCGGGGGTGGAAGTGGTCCAGCGGCTCCACTTCCTGGGGCTCAAGGCGATCGAGAACGGCGTGATCCGGTTCACCGATGTGAAGGTCCCGGTGGAGAACCTGCTGTGGGCCGAGGGTCGGGGACTCAAGCTGGCCCTGATCACCCTCAACACCGGGCGGCTGACCCTGCCCGCTTCATGCGTGGCCGGGGCCAAGCGGTGCCTGGAGATCGTCCGCCAGTGGGCCAGCACCCGGGTCCAGTGGGGCCAGCCCGTCGGCAAGCACGACGCCATCGCGCAGAAGATCGGGCGGATGGCGGCGGACATCTTCGCCATGGAAGCGGTGTCGGATCTCGCTTCCCTGATGGCGGACAAGGGCGGGCGGGACATCCGGCTCGAGGCCGCGATGGCCAAGATGTGGAACTCTGAAGTCGGCTGGCGGATCGCGGACGACACCATGCAGATCAAGGGCGGTCGGGGGTACGAGACCGCCGACAGCCTCCGGTCCCGGGGCGAGAAGCCGGATCCGGTCGAACGGATCATGCGGGACTTCCGGATCAACCTGATCTTCGAGGGCTCGAGCGAGATCATGCGGCTGTTCATCGCCCGGGAGGCGGTGGACACCCATCTCAAGGTCGCCGGCGACCTGATCGACCCCAAGACGACCGCCGGCCAAAAGACCAAGGCGCTGTTCCGCTCGGCCGGGTTCTACCTGCTCTGGTATCCCAAGCTCTGGATCGGCCTACGGGGCTGGATGGGCTACGGAGAGTTCGGTCGCCTCGCGACCCACATGCGATTCGTGGAGCGGAACTCCCGCCGGCTGGCGCGGACCCTGTTCCACTGCATGGTCCGCTTCGGTCCCCGGCTCGAGAAGAAGCAGGCGGTCCTGGGCCGCCTGGTCGAGATCGGCGCGGAGCTGTTGGCGATCTCCGCCTCCTGCGCGCGGGCGCAGATGATGCTCAAGAAGAACCCGAGGGAGACCGGCCCCCGGGAGCTGGCCGACGTCTTCTCCCGCCAGGCCCGGCGGCGGGTGGAGGAGAAGTTCCACGCCATCCGGCACAACGACGACGACGTGACGTATACGACCGCCCGCCATGTACTGGACGATCACTTCCTCTGGCTCGAGAAGGGAATGGTTCGCGAATCCCCGGAGGCCTAGCCGGGAGGCTCCGTGAAAGGGTTAATTAGAGGAAGAGCCGGCCGGCCGGGCCGTCCCCGTTAGAGGAACAGCATGCCGATCGCCGAAGGCAGGACCTTGCCGTTCGTAGGACCCGAGACCGTGGATGTCGCGGTGCTCGAGACCTTCGAGTACACGGGACCGGAACAGGAGATCGTGACCGAGACCGACGAGTTCACCGCGGTCTGTCCCTACAGCGGCCTCCCGGACTTCGCCAAGCTGACTATCCGCTACGTCCCCGGCGAGAAGTGCATCGAGCTCAAGAGCCTCAAGTACTATATCACCAGCTACCGGAACGTGGGGATCTTCCAGGAGCACGCCACGGCGAAGATCGCGGAAGACCTGTTCGCCGTCCTGGCCCCGCGCTCGCTCGAGGTGACCACGGTCTACAACATTCGGGGTGGATTTCTCACCACCTGCGCCGTCCGCCTGCCGAAGCCCGATCGTCGTTAACCGGCCGGGCCAGCGCTCGACCGTCTCCCAAACACCGCCGCAGGGACCCCTGCCGGGTCCTTGGCGGCGGTACTCTTGCCCTCTTCGCTCAGGCGCGGTCGCGCGCTATCTTCTCTCCCTCCCACCCACCCGATGCTTCAGCCGAGGAACGGCGTGTGCCCAAGGATACCCTGACCATCACCGACAATCGGACCGGCAAGGCGTACGAGCTGCCCGTCGAAGACGGGACCATCAAGGCGATGGACCTGCGTCAGATCAAGACGGCCGAGGACGATTTCGGCCTCATGGCCTACGACCCGGCCTTTCTCAATACGGCGGCCTGCCGCAGCGCCATCACCTTCATCGACGGCGACAAGGGGATTCTCCGTTACCGGGGTTATCCGATCGAGCAGTTGGCCGAGCAGGCCAGCTTCCTGGAGGTGGCCTACCTGCTTTGTGAAGGGGAGCTGCCGAACAAGGCCCAGCTCGACAAGTGGGAAGACCAGATCCGGTATCACACCTACGTCCACACCAACGTCATCAAGTTCCTCGAGGGGTTTCGATACGACGCGCACCCGATGGGCATGCTGCTGGGTGTGGTGGGCGCGCTCTCGACCTTCTATCCCGACGCCAAGGACGTGGAGGACCCGGCCTGCCGCTATCTCCAGCGGATCCGGCTGATGGCCAAGGTCCCGACCATCGCGGCCTTCGCGTTCCGGCACTCCCGCGGGCTTCCCTACGAGTTCCCGCGGAACGACCTGGGCTACATCGCCAATTTCGTGAACATGACCTTCAGCATTGGCGGCAAGCACCAGGCCAATCCAGTGCTCCAGCGGGCGCTGGAGATCCTGCTCATCCTGCACGCCGATCACGAGCAGAACTGCTCGACCAGCGCGGTCCGCGCGGTGGGCTCTTCCCAAGTCGACCCCTTCTCGGCGGTCTCCGCCGGCATCGCCGCGCTCTACGGCCCGCTCCATGGCGGCGCCAACGAGGCCGTGCTCCGAATGCTGGCCGAGATCGGGGACAAGAAGAACATCCCGTCCTTCATCGAGAAGGTGAAGCAAGGCCACGGCCGGCTGATGGGTTTCGGGCACCGGGTCTACAAGTCCTACGACCCCCGGGCCAAGCTGATCAAGAAGGTGGCATACGACGTGTTCCAGCAGACCGGGCTCAACCCCAAGCTGGAGATCGCGCTCGAACTGGAGAAGATCGCGCTCGAGGACGAGTACTTCATCAAGCGGAAGCTGTACCCCAACGTGGATTTCTACTCGGGGATCATCTATCAGGCGATGGGCTATCCGACCGATTACTTCACGGTGCTCTTCGCGCTGGGCAGACTACCGGGGTGGATCGCGCAGTGGGAAGAGATGCTGCTGGACAAGGACACCAAGATCGCGCGGCCGCGGCAGATCTATACCGGGAAGGATGAGCGGCCGTTTGTGCCGATGGCCAAAAGATAGGACTGAGGACTGGGGACTGAGTGGCTCCACACACGACCCTCAGTCCTCAGTCCTCGGCACTCAGTCCTGGTCAGACACCTGGAATGTCTTCCCCCTCCAGGTACGTATACCCCTCCAGCCCAGCCACGTAATCCGCAATGAAGGTGTTGGCCTCCGCCCGGGAGAGATCCTTGGCGCTGCTGACCTTGCGCCGGAACGTCGCGAGCAGGTTGGAGGCCTGGAACTGCACGTAGTTCAGGACCTCGGTCACGGTATCGCCGTGGACCAGGTCGGTGATCTCGTAGCCCTCGTCCCGCAGGCGGACGTGGACCGCGTTGGTGTCCCCGAAGAGGTTGTGGAGGTCGCCCAGGATTTCCTGATAGGCGCCGGTCAGGAAGATGCCAAGGATGTATGGCTCATCCTCCCTGACCGCGTGCAGCTCGAGGGAGGCCTTCCCTTTTCGCCCCCCGCAGAAGCGGTCGATCACCCCGTCCGAATCGCAGGTGATGTCCTGGAGGGTCCCGCGCCGGGTCGGCTGCTCATCCAGCCGGTGAATGGGCACGATCGGGAACAGCTGGTCGATGGCCCAGTTGTCGGGTAGCGACTGGAACAGCGAAAAATTGCAGAAATAGCGGTCGACCAGCGTGGACTCGATGTCGGACCAGATCTCGGGATAGGCAACCTTGTCCTCACCGATCAGTTTGGCGATCCCATTCATGATGCACAGGTGAAACTGCTCGGCGTTGGCCCGGTCCCTGAGGGAGAAGACCCCGCTCGCGAACAGCTCCTGCGCCCGCTGCTTGCCGAAGGTCGCGTCATGGTGCGCCTCCTGGATCCGGTCGATGGTGAGCGACTCCAGGTTGTCCTTCATCTCTACCAGGAGCGGGTGGGCCTCCCCGTTGAGCGAAGGCGGCGCCGGCTCAGTGAGAGACTCCACATCGGTGACGTTGACCAGCAGCAGGGCATGGTGGGCGGTCAGGGCCCGTCCCGATTCCGAAATCAGGTGGGGCATCGGGACGCCCTTCGACTTGCACAGCGTGCCCAGGGTGTAGATCACGTCCTCGGCGTATTCACGAATCGAGTAGTTGACGCTGGCCGGGCGGGTCGAACGGGAGCCGTCGTAGTCCACCCCCAGGCCACCACCGATATCGATGTGGGTGAGATCGAACCCCATGGCCCGGATCTCGAGATAGAACCGTCCGATCTCTTCCAGCGCCGCCTTGATGTACTTGATGTCGCTGATCTGGCTGCCCAGGTGGAAATGGATCAGCTTGAGGGTCTCGGACCTGCCCGCCGAGGCCAGGCGCTCCAGCATCCGGGTGAGCTCCGAGGCGCTCAGGCCGAACTTGGATTTTTCACCGGCGCTCTTGGCCCAGCGCCCGGTACCCTCACTGGCCAGCTTGATCCTGACCCCCACCGTCGGCACCACCGCCAGCTCGTCCGCCACCTTGAGCAGGGTCTCCAGTTCCCCCAGTTGCTCCAGGACCACGAACACCCGGTGGCCGAGGCGCTGCCCCATCAGGGCCAGCCGCATGTACTCCTCATCCTTGTAGCCGTTGCAGACGATGATGTGGCTGGTGCTCTCGGAGAGCCCCAGCACCGCCTGCAGCTCCGCCTTGCTCCCGCACTCGAGGCCCACGCCAAAAGGCGCCCCGAACTCCACGATCTCTTCAATGACATGGCGCTGCTGATTCACCTTCACCGGATACACCGTCGTGTAGGTCCCGGTGTAGCCGGATTCCTTGATCGCGTTGTTGAACTGGGTTGCGAGAGTCTGGATCCGGGCGCGGAGGATATCGGAGAACCGGAGCAGGAGCGGGAGGCCGACGCCCTGGGCCCGCAGGTCCATGGCGAGCTGGTAGAGATCGAGTCCGCGCTTGGGATTGGCGTCCGGATGGACGGTGACCCGGCCCTCCGGGTTCACGCGGAAGAATCCCAGGCCCCAGCCCTGCATGTTGTACAGCTTTTCCGAATCTTTGATGGTCCACTGAGTCATCGTCGTCCACTACCCCGGCGGAAAGGTCAGGGGGACAAAGTCTAATGCTGTCAGGGGTTTGGGGTAAGCGGGGAAAGCCGGTTCCCGCTAGCATACACCCAGGTCATGTTTCTCCATTCACTCGTCAGGAGAGGACGAATGGTGGTTGGTAAGATGAAGGTCCCGGTGCTCGCGCTCCTGAGCGCCACCTTGGCGTTCTCCGGCGCTCCCCTCGTGGCCCAAACCGGCGCCCTGCCGGGGCGGGTCCCGGTCGCTTTGCTGGAAACCAGGCGTCAGGAACTGCTGGCCCAACTGGGCAGCGGAATCGCGGTCCTTCCCTCGGCCCCGGTGCCGGATGAGGAGTCCAACGGAGACTACCCTCAGGGCAGCTACCGACAGGACAACGACTTCTTCCGGCTGACCGGATTGGAGGAACCAGGGTCCTGGCTGGTGCTCCTGGCGGATTCCGGCGGCTCCGGCAAGGCGATCCTTTACCTGCCGCCACGAGACCCCTCGACCGAACGCTGGAACGGCGCGCGACTGGGTCCCAGCCCGGAGGCGACCGCGCTGAGCGGGATCCAGGATGTTCGCCCGGCTACTCTCGCGGATGAGCAGATCCCGGAGATGGTCGCTCAGTACCGGCGCCTCTGGCTCAAGTTGATCCCCAAGGTGACCTCCGACCCCGCCGTCCAGCGCCTGATGCTCCAGTCCGGTGCCGACTCCGTCGTGGACCTGCGGCCCGTACTCGGGCGGGCCCGGGTGATCAAGGATGCCGACGAGATCGCGCGATTGCGCCGGGCCATCACCCTCACCGCCAGCGCTCAGGTCGAGGCCATGCGCTCGACGGCGCCGGGCGCCTGGGAGTACGAGATCCAGGCCGCGATCGAGGCAGTCTTCCGCCGGGGCGGGGCCGACCGGTTGGGGTTCCCCAGCATCATTGGGTCGGGACCCAACAGCACCACCCTGCACTACGTGACCAACCACCGGCAAACCCAGAGCGGCGACCTGGTGGTCACCGACATCGGGGCCGAATACGGCTACTACACCGCGGATGTAACGCGGACCTGGCCGGTCTCCGGGAAGTTCACTCCTCGTCAACGCGCCCTCTACGACCTGGTGCTGGGGAGCCAGCAGATCGCCATCGACTCGGTGCGCCCGGGGATCACCCTCCTCCAGCTGCATCGCATCGCGCAGGGGTATCTCAGGCAACACTCCGGCGACCTCTGCGCCCCGAAGACCTGCGACCAGTACTTTATTCATGGCCTGTCCCACTGGCTGGGGATGGACGTGCACGACGTGGGGCCTCACGACGCGCCCCTCGCCCCGGGGATGGTCCTCACGGTCGAGCCCGGCGTCTACCTGGCCGCCGAGGGGCTCGGCATTCGAATCGAGGATGATGTGCTGGTCACGGCGGGTGGTCATGAGCTGCTGTCGGCTGGGGCACCCCGGGCCGCGGAGGACATCGAAAAGGTGATGGCTGAGGGTGCCAGGCTCCGGAAGGGGAAGCGCTGAGATGAGCTGGTCGTTCCGCATCGGGCGAATCGCGGGGACCGACATCAAGGTCCACGTCACCTTCCTGCTGCTGCTCGGCTTCTTCGCCGTCGCGGGCTATCGTGACAGCGGGATGGCGGGCGCGGTGGGTACCACCCTCTTCACGCTGGCCCTCTTCGGCTGCGTCATCCTCCATGAGTTCGGCCACATCACGATGGCCCGGCGATTCGGCGTGCGCACCCCCGATGTGATCGTGCTCCCGATCGGCGGAGTGGCCCGGCTCGAACGCCTCCCTGAGGAGCCACGCCAGGAGCTGCTGATCGCGCTGGCGGGGCCCGCCGTGACCGTCGCCATCGCCGCGGTCCTTTATCTCCTGATCACAGCCATGACCGGCGCCGCCCCTCCGCTGCGCCCCTTCCGTGTGGAGGAGAGCGCAGCGTTCGCCAACCAGCTGATGGATGTGAACATCGGCCTTCTCCTCTTCAACCTGATTCCCGCCTTTCCCATGGACGGAGGCCGGGTTCTGCGGGCGCTCCTGGCCAGCCGCCTGGGATTGGCCCGGGCCACTCGGATCGCCGCCCGGATCGGCCAGGGGCTGGCGGTGGCGTTCGGCATCGCGGGACTCTACGTGAGTCCCATCCTGATACTGATCGCGCTTTTCGTCTTTGCCGGAGCCGGCACCGAGGCGGCGGCGGTCGAGGCCCGTTCGCTGGCCCGGGGGCTCACGGTGGATCGGGTCATGGTGACCGCGTTTCGCCAGCTGCCGGTGCACGCGCGACTCCAGGACGCCGTTGACTTGCTACTCACCACCGATCAGCGGGAATTCCCCGTGGTCGACAATCTCGGTCATCTGGAAGGGATACTGACCCGCGAGCGGCTGATTCGTGGCCTGTCCCAGCTGGGGCCTCAGTCGACGGTGGCGGAATCGATGGTCACCCCGGTGGCCGCGTTGCCGGTCGGGATGGACTTCCCGACCGCGCTCGATCACCTGCGGACCAGCGGCCTCCCCGCCCTGCCCGTGCAGGACGCGAGCGGCAGGCTGGTGGGCCTGTTTACGCTGGACAATATCTCGGAGCTGTTACTGGTACGGCGGGCGGTTGAACGACTGCACCAGGTACCGGGCGGAGGATCTCCTACTCCGTAAGCCCCTGCCCTCTCAACTCCTCCAGGAGCTGGGGCCCGGCATTCCGGGGACGGGTGAAGTACCACCACTGCTTGTTGTCCCGCCACCCCTCCTCCTCCGCCACGATCTGCCCCCAGAGACACCGATTGGCCGGTATCACCAGGGCGCGCATTCGCTGGTCGGCCGCATGGACCCGATCGAGAAAGGCGTCACGCACCTCCGCCGGGGCAACGCTCAAGGCGTTCTCCAGCAGCTGGCGGCCGTCCATGTCGTTCAGATAGTCGTCGAGCGGCAGATTGTATCCCGCCTCCACTGCAGTCCCGATGCGCTCCCAGTTTTCCACCAGACCCCGCAGCCCGTTGGCGATGACGTGGTAGGGAGCACCCTGCTGGCGCAGGTATTCGCGGACCGGATCGGCAGGCTGAGGCATGGTACTGGACAAGATGGCGTCCCCGTTCTCCCCCGGGCAAGGTGGCCCCTGCATCGCGCGGGGCGAACCGCAGGATCGATTAGCGCAGGCGTTCCCCGTACGGTTAATCTAGTGTCGTATGGCTGAACGCCATCCGCCAGCCGGGCCACGCTCCGTCGTGGTCAGCGGGTCCAGCGGTCTCCTCGGTACCGCCCTCATTCCGTCTCTCACGGCGGGCGGGATTCGTGCGACCCGCCTGGTCCGGCGCCCACCAGGCCCGGCGGAAATCGGCTGGGATCCGGCTCAGGGAAAGCTCGACCCGGCACACCTCGAAGGAGTCGACGCGGTCATCAATCTGGGCGGCGAGAGCCTCGCGCATTGGCCCTGGACCGAGGCGTACAAGCGGCGGATCCTCGAGAGCCGGACCAGGACCACCGAGCTTCTGGCCGGGACGTTCGCCCGGATGGATCGCCCCCCGCTGGTCCTGGTGTCCGCCTCGGCCGTCGGGTACTACGGCGATCGCGGCGACGAGATTCTGCGCGAGGAAAGCAAGCCCGGCACGGGCTTCCTGGCGGAGGTGGCGCAGGCCTGGGAAGCGGCCACCGGGGCGGCTCGCGCGGCGGGCACCCGTGTCGTGTTGGCCCGGATCGGCATCGTCTTGAGCTCGGCCGGGGGTGCGCTTCCCACCATGCTGCTTCCCTTCCGACTGGGCCTGGGTGGGCGGCTCGGCAATGGGCGACAGTGGATGAGCTGGATCGCGATGGATGACACGGTGCGGGCGATTCATCACTGCTTGACCGAAGTCTCGCTGACCGGGGCGGTGAACATGACCGCACCCAACCCGGTCACCAATCGGGTCTTCACGGAGACCATGGGCCGTGTCCTGAGACGGCCGACCGTGTTTCCGGTCCCTGCCCTGGCGGTCCGCCTGGTGCTGGGGGAGATGGGGGAGCAGCTTCTCCTGGCGGGTCAGCGCGTCCTCCCCGGGCGGCTCCAGGCCAGCGGCTTCCGATTCTCCCATCCCGATCTCGCCTCCGCGATCGCCAGTCTGCTCGGCTCGTAGCCGCACCCGCAACGACGCGTTTCCCCTTAGTTTTCCAGCATGGCACCCGCACGCGCAGTGGTCCTTCTTTCCGGCGGCCTCGACTCGGCCACCATCCTGGCGATCGCCCGGGCCGAGGGATTCGCTCCCTATACGCTGAGTTTCCGCTATGGCCAGCGACATGAAGCGGAGCTGGCCGCGGCCGCCAAGGTGTCGAAGGCCCAGGGGGCGGCCCGTCACATCGTGACCGAGATCGACCTCCGCGCCATGGGCGGCTCCGCGCTTACCAGCGACCTCGAAGTCCCCAAGGGGCGGTCCCCCGAGGCGATGGCCGGGGGGATTCCGATCACCTATGTCCCGGCTCGGAATACCATCTTCCTAGCCTTCGCGCTGGGTTGGGCCGAGGTCCTCGAAGCCGACGACATCTTCATCGGCGTCAACGCGGTGGACTATAGCGGCTATCCCGATTGCCGTCCGGAGTACATCGCGGCCTTCCAGAAGATGGCCAACCTGGCCACCAGGGCTGCGGTGGAGGGGGGGCGCCGTCTCAAGATCCACACACCGCTGATCAACCTCACCAAGCGGGAGATCATCGCCCGAGGACTCGCGCTTGGCGTGGACTACGCCCTGACCCTCAGCTGTTACGAGCCGGACGCCGACGGAGCGGCCTGCGGCCAATGCGACGCCTGCCAGCTCAGACTGAAGGGGTTCCGGGAGAACGGGATCGAGGACCCGGCCCGCTACGCAATTCTCCGTCAACGGGGTTGAGCCCCGGCTCGTCACACACGCATGCCATATTACTCGGTCAAATCGATCTTCTACACGCTCCAGGGCGAGGGGGCCAGGACGGGCCGTCCCGCGGTGTTTCTCCGTTTCGCCGGCTGCAACCTCTGGAACGGACTCGAGTCGGGCCGAGCGGAGGCGATCTGCCAGTTCTGCGACACCGACTTCTTCGGGATCGATGGGGAGGGCGGCGGCCGGTTCGCGACGGCCGAGGCACTGGCGGCCGCGGTCGCTGCGCGGTGGCCGGCCAACTGGGACACCTCGCGCGCTTCGCCCTACGTGGTCTGCACCGGAGGCGAGCCGCTGCTGCAGCTCGACTCCGCCCTGATCGAAGCGCTGCATGGGACGGGATTCGAAGTCGCCATCGAGACCAACGGAACCCTGCCGGTGCCGGCGGGGGTGGATTGGGTCTGCGTGAGCCCCAAGGCCAGGGCCGAGCTGGTGGTCCGCTCCGGCGACGAGCTGAAGCTGGTCTTTCCCCAGGAAGGCGCGGAACCGGAGCATTACCTGGGGCTCGACTTCACCCATTTCTCGCTTCAACCGATGGACGGCAGCGATCGCCTGGCCAACACGCGATTGGCCCTCGAATACTGTCTCCATCATCCCGCGTGGCGCCTCAGCCTTCAGACTCATAAGATGCTGGGCATCCCCTGAGAGAGCGCCCACCGGTCCCTCATGTCCACTCGCGGCTACTCCGATCGTATCAACCACGCCTTTGCCTTCGTGGGCAAGCATGCCAGTGGGCGCGGAGCCGGACTCCTGGCCCAGGCCTCGAACGTGGCGCTGATCCTGAGCCGGTACGACTGTGACGAGGTGACCATTCTGGCAGGAATTCTTCAGCACGTCCTGGCAGGCACCGATCCCCGCAGCGAGCCGGCGATGGAAAAGAAGGTTCGCGAGAAATTCGGCCCGGTCGTCGCGGCGACCATCGCCGAGGTGCTGGAGCACAAGTCGGACGAGCGCGTCGGCGGCCGGCCCTGGCAGGCGAGACGCCGCGACTACCTGGCACGGCTCCAGGAAGCCGAGCCGAGAGCGCTGGACCTCTGCGCCGCGGAAGAGATCCACTCCTGTGGCTCCAACCTGGCGGACGTCCGACGGCTCGGCGCCGAGTACCTCTCGACCCTCACCGAGTGCAGTCCGCCCCAGGCGGTGTGGTGGTACGGCGAAGTGGCCCGGGTCCTGGAGCAGCACGAGGAGTGGCCGCGCAAGGAAATGCTGGAGGAGCTGAGGGAGCTCACCGTCGCCCTGACCCGGGAGCTGGGCCTCGAGTAACAGAAGCCACAGCGAGGCCGCACTCGCTTTCCCGGGCCCGCCGGTCCTCACTATATTGCGCCACCGGCATGGATTCCCCCTCAATGCGGTCGGCACTCGCCACGCTGCCCAGCGCCTTTGCTGCGGCGTGTCGACATTCTCGGACCGACAGCGAGCTGTTCCAGCGGTGCCGTGAGATCCTGGTTCGGAGGTTTCAGACCGAACGGATCTGGCTCACCGTCAAGTCTCCCACTGAAATCGTCCCTCTCGCTCCCGCGCCGGACTGGGTCAGCCAGGCCGTCGAGGTGAGCCGCATGGCCAGCGGCCAGACCGAGGTCCAGATCCTGGCGGACCCGGAGGTCGCGAACCAGCTCCGCTCGGTATCGCTCCCCCTGGTCCTCGGGCTCTCCATCATGCTGGAGCTGCACGGGGTGTTGCGGGAGCGGCAGGCCGCGCTGGAGGACGCCGCCTTTCAGCTCCGGGCCCTGCGCCAGGTGGCCCGCCTGCTCTCCTCCGTGCACTCCACCGAAGAGACCGAGAACCTGGTCCTCGATTTCATGACCGAGGTGTTCTTCGCCTGGTGGTCCTCGCTCTATCGCGCCAACGGCGACATCTATACCCCCAAGGTCTTCCGTTCGCTCAAGGGGGCGATGTCGCTGCCGCCGATCGACCTGAAGGCGCTGGACCGGGCCCTCCCGCCGGGAACTCCGGCGGCCAGCGCCGAGGATCCCGCCCTCGCCGGGTTGCTGCCGCCCAGCACGCAGCTGGTGGTGACCCTCGACGCCGGCACGGAGCGGCTGGCGGTGTTGGCCCTGGGTCCCCGCCTGCACGAGCGGAGCTACGGGCACGCCGAGCATGAGCTGGCCGGGACCCTCGCCTTCGCGGCGGCGATCGCGCTCAAGAACGCCCAGCTGGTCGAGCAGCTGCAGAGCGCCGCCACCACCGACGAGCTCACCGGCCTCTACAACCGCCGCGCGATGGAAGAGCGGCTGGAGGCGGAGATCTCCCGGGCCCAGCGACACCAGCTTCGGACCAGCATCGTCCTGATCGACGTGGATCGCTTCAAATCGGTGAACGACACCCTGGGCCACGCCGCCGGAGACCGCTTGCTGATCCTGGTGGCCGAGCTGCTCCGCCAGCAGTGCCGCACGCTCGACGCGGTGGGCCGCCTGGGAGGAGACGAGTTCCTGGTCATCCTGCCGATGACCACTCCGGATGAGGCCAAGGCGTTCGTGGCGCGGGTCCAGCGCCGGGTGGGTGAGCTGGAGCGGAGCAACCCCGAGTTCGGCGCTCCCTCGCTCAGTCTGGGAATTGCCGAGGCGCCCCGGCACGGGATCACCCTGGCGAGTCTCCTCGCCGCCGCGGATTCGGCGCTCTACAAGGCCAAGCGGGGCGGCCGCAACGCGGTCGAAGTGGCCGAAGAGCCCTGAGAGGGACCCATGTCGGATCCGGAATTCACCCTGCTCGGCGACGCAATCTGGCTCGACTTCATCAATACCGCCGCGACCCCACCCGACGCCCGCGATCTGCTCCCCGACCTTCCGGCCTACCATCGCTGGACCAAGGCCAGCAAGCTGGTGTCGGATACCGATCACGTGAGCCTCGAGGAAGTCCGCGGCTTCCGGATCCAACTGGCCCATCTCGCCGCCGCCCTGTCCGAGGATCGCCAGCCGCGCTCCTCGGTGATTCAGGCGATCAACGAGATCCTCGCCCGGGCCGGAGGTCATCAGCAGCTGCTGCGCGTCAAAGGCACCTGGCGTACGCAGTTCACGCCGGGCCGGCATGCCAGCGCCCTGGAGGCGATCGCCAATTCGGTGGCGCTCACGCTTTCAGAGTCGGCCACCCGGGTGCGGCGCTGCACCGGCGAGAATTGTACGCTGTTCTTCGCCGATTACTCCCCCAATCACAGCCGGCGCTTCTGTAGTGCCGCCACCTGCGGGAAGCGGCTCCGGGTCGAGCGTCGCCGGTCGGACCGCAGCCCTGCGCCGCCATGAACCCGGCGCCTGCCGCTGACGCACCGGTGGTCGCATGAGTACGCCGATCCCACCCGCCCACTACGACCGGGTCGATACCGCCCTCGGCCATCGCTACGTCATCGAAAGCCTGGTGGCGACCAACCGGGAGCGCGTGCTGTTCATCGCCCGGGACAAGATTCTCAAGCGCCGGGTGAGCCTCCGGGTCAATCTCTACTCCGACGAGCAGACCCGGGCCTGGTTCCTGGCCGAAGCGGAGGCGCTGGGGCAGCTGGACCATCCCGCCCTCCGCCACGTCTATGACGTGGGTGTCATCGGGGATCTGGCGTACCGGGTGGGAAACTGGATCGACGGCGAGAGCCTCCAGGAGGCGGTCCAGCGCGGGCCTCGGCCGATTCCCACGGTGCACGCCCTGGCGCGGGACCTCCTGGGCGGGCTCGAGCACGCCCATAGTCGCGGGATCATCTTGCGCCGGATCGTGCCCGCCTCGACGCTGCTGAGCCTGGCCGGCCGCGGTACCGTGACCGAGTTGCGATATTCGAGCTGGACCCTGCCCAGTATCCCACCCTTTCAGTTTCCCACCGGCCAGACCTTCATGGCGCCGGAGACGCGACAGGGCAGCTCGGGCGATCCGGCCAGCGACGTGTTTTGCGCCGGGGCGGTGTTGTACTACGCGATCACCGGGCTGGAGCCGGCCCTCGATCCCGTCACCATCGGTCTCCCGTCGACGCTCCGCCCCAATTGCCCGAAGGGACTGGAGCGCGTGGTGGTGCGCGCGCTGCAGGCGGCGGCCGACGATCGGTATCAGACCGCGGCGGAAATGATGGAAGACTTCGCTTCGGACGCGGGGACCTTCGATCAGCCGGCCGTGGCGGTGAGCGTCCGGTCGGGTGCCACCGAGAGCGAGGAGGGGCGAAGCTGGGAGAAACGCCTGCGCCGGGCGCTGGGTGACGACTACGAGCTCCTCGGCAAGTTGGGCTCGGGCGGATACGGACGGGTGTATCGGGTGCGCGACCTTTCCCTGGAGCGGGAGGTGGCGCTCAAGGTCCTGCATCCGCAATTGACCGCGGATCCCGCCGTGGTCGAGCGGTTTCGCCGCGAGGCCCAGCTCGCCGCCCGGCTCAACCATCCGAACATCGTCAGGATCTACGACATCGGCGGCCGCTCCGGACTGATCTGGTACATCATGGAGCTGGTGACCGGGCCCAGTCTCGCGCAGATGGTGGCGCGGGAGGGACCGATCCCCCTCGATCGAACGCTGCGCCTGCTCCGCGAAGCACTCTCCGCCCTCACCCAGGCCCACGGCGCCGGCCTGGTCCACCGAGACATCAAGCCGGAAAACATGTTGACCGAGCCTGACGGCCGGCTGCGAATCACCGACTTCGGCCTGGCGCTCGCGCTCCGGGGGCAGGGCCGCTTCGGCGGGGCCACCAGCCAGAGCGGGACCCCCCAATTCGCCAGTCCCGAGCAGCTCCTGGGTGAGCGGGTCGATCAGCGGACCGACATCTACAGCCTTGCCGCGGTGGCCTACTTTGCGCTGCTCGGCGAGCCGCCCTTCCCGGGGAGTACGCTCGAGCAGATTCTGGCCCGGCAGACCAACAACCAGATTCCTTCGCTCATGGAACGCCGACCGGACGTGACCCCCGACCTCGAAAAGGTGCTGCAACGCGCGCTCCGGAGCGAAGTCGAGCTCCGCTATCCGTCGGCCCCGGAGTTCCTGCAGAGCCTGAACCGGGCCACCGGACAAGGACTACGCCACCGCAGCGGGGAATGGGCCAAGGCCGCCCTGCAGTGGTGGAAACCGTAGTGCGCACCTAGGGCATCCCAAGGGGATTTCCCCGGTTTTGACCCGAGACCCCTTGACAGTCCTTGGGGGGAATGCATTATTGACCCGGCCGAAATTTGGGCAGTTGCAGAGCAGAGCCGGGGCAGAACCAGTCGGAATCCTTATCAGGACGACGAGATCCCGGGCGCAGGTTGTCCGGGCGTTTTCTTAACCATGAGGCGGGATGGGCCCGCCCTCATTGGTGGAGTCGGTTGGTGCGGGCATTACCCGACCCCGACGATGGCAATTCAAATACGGAGCGAGGTACATGGCACGCACCATCGGCACGGTCAAGTGGTTCAACGACGCCAAGGGGTACGGCTTCATCACCCCGGAGAACGGGCAGAAGGACTGCTTCGTTCACCACACCGCGATCAAGGCTGACGGATTTCGCAGCCTGGCCGAGGGTGACAAGGTGGAGTTCGACATCGTCGAGGGTCAGAAGGGGCCCGCCGCGGAGAACGTGGTGAGGCTGACCGCCGCCGCGAGCTGAACGGCCGACGAACCGACCGAAACGAAAGCGGGCCGTCCGAAATGGGCGGCCCGCTCGTCGTTTGGAGGAGGGATTACTTGTGCCGGTAGATCACCCGCCCCCGGGTCAGGTCGTAGGGCGAGAGCACTACCGTGACGCGATCCCCCTCGAGCACCCGGATCTTGAATTTGCTCATCTTGCCGGCGGCGTAGGCCAGGATCGAGTGCCCATTCTCCAGCAGGACGCGGTAATTGCGGTCCGGCAGGACCTCGGTCACTACCCCTTCCATCTCGATCCCTTCCTCTTTCGCCATGCAATCGCTCCACGAAGTGAGTTCCAAGCGGGCGGCTCCCGGGGCGGCTCCCGCGCGGGGCGCAATTTTGCCTCCCGGCGGCTGGAGCGCAACTGGTCAGTCCGCCTCCCAGGCTTCCAGATGCCGCTCCACCAGGGCCACCAGCTCCTCCAGCAGCTTCCCCTCGAAGACCAGCTCCGCTCCCGCGGCGGCGTACAGGTCAGGCAGCGACCGCGTGTCTCCCAGCGCCAGCGCCTCGCGGTATCGTTCGACGGCGTGCTCGGGATGGACCAGGCTGTTGCGCCAGACCTGGAGCGCCCCTAACTGGGCGATGCCGTACTCGATGTAGTAGAACGGGTACAGGAAGATGTGGAGCTGCCGATACCAGCGCGCCAGGCGATCGCGTTCCAGCCCACTCCAGTCGAGGTCCGGTTCGAAGCGGCTCCGAATCATGAGCCAGGCCTGGTCCCGGGCCCCGGCATCGTTCCCCTGCCCGCTGGTGTAGATCCAGCTCTGAAAGGCATCGACCGAGGCGATGTGCGCCAGGCTGATCAGAATGTCCTCGAGATGCTCGACTCGGGCGCGCGCCAGGTCCTCCCGCGTGAAGAACCCGCCCTCCTCTTTCCCGAGGTAGGGCGCCGCCAGCAGCTCCATCGACATCGAGGCCAGCTCGCACATCTCGAGACCGGGATGGCGCTGCCAGACCAGCGGCTGCCGGTGAGCCGCGAAGGTGTGAAAGGCATGTCCCGCCTCATGCAGCAGGGTGGAAACGTCGTCCACTACGCCGGCGGCGTTCATGAAGATGAACGGCCGACCCCGATAGTGGAGCGTCTCGCAGTATCCCCCCGGCGCTTTCCCCTTTCGGGTCCCCAGATCGAGCAGCCCCTCCGAAGCCATTACGCGGAATTCGCGCCCGAAGGCCGGCGAGACGCGTTCGAAGATCCGGCTGGAGACCTCGATCAACTCTTCGGCGGTCCTGAATGGACGCACCGGGGGCCGGTTGGCCAGGTCCGCACCCAGGTCCCACGGCCGCAGGGTCGCCACCCCGAGAAGCCGCTGCCGGCGTTCGAACAGGCGTCGCACCGCGGGCACCACCACCGCCTCGATGGCGCGATGAAAGCGAGCGCAGTCCTCCGGGGTGTAGTCGAAGCGGAACTTCGAGCGAAAGGCGTAGGCCTGGTAATCCGGCTGGCCGGCGTTGGACGCTATCCGGGTCCGAAGATCGAATAACTCATCGTAGATCCCCGCCAACGCCTCGTGGCGGTCGACGTAGGTCTTGCTCATGGCCCGATAGGCCCGCTCCCGAATCGCCCGATCGGGGCTTTTCAGCAGCGGCTGCAGCTCGGGGATCGTCGTCTCCCGCCCCTCCCAGTCGACGGTGATCGACCCGGTGATCTTCTGATAGCGGGTACAGAGCTCCTCGCTCTCGCTCATCAGCGGGACATTGGCGGCGCGGAAGATCTCCCGCTGGATCTCCAGCTTCCGCAGCAGGATCTCGAGACCCGGCCGCCGATAGCCCAGGGTCAGCAGGCGATCGGCCAAGCGGACCCCCTGCTCTTCCATGCGGGGGAGGATCTCCATGAAGAACCGGAGCTGGGTCGCCTCCTTGGCCGGATCGGTGGTGTCTCCCGTATACGCGATCATCGCGAGTGACGCCGCCTCGGTCACCGCCGATTCCAGGAGCGACCAGTCGGCCAGCCACGCGTCCGCGTTGGCTACATCCAGGGGGCGGGCAGCCAGATCCTCGTACCAGACCGCCACATCCTCCCAGGTGGCGTCGGTAAAGTGCGCGGGAGTGAGATCAGACAGCGTCGCGGGGTTCAAGACGATTCCTCGGCCCGGGCCAGCTCGGGTTCGGTGGCAGGGTGCGAGACGCTGAACGAGAGGAGACTGACCAGCGCGACGATCAGCGCGGCCACGAAGAAAGGCGTGCCATGGCCCAGCCGCTGATAAAGCGTGGTGGCAACCAGGGGAGCCAGTACCCGGCTGATCCCGGCGTAGGTCTGCGCCACACCCATGGTGGTCCCCAGCTCGGCCTTGGGCGAAAAGTGGGACATCAGGGAGGTGGTGGCCGGAAACAGCAGCGCGGTCCCGATCGGCACCAGGGGAATCACCACCGCCAGTTGCCGGATATTGGCCGCCAGCGGATAGCACGAGAGGCCGACCACCAGAAAAACGGCACCCAGTCGCATGGCGCGCACCTCCCCGATGCGATCCACGATCGGCCCCAGCAGGAGCGAGCGCATGACCACGCTCAGAATGCCGACGTAGGCGAAGAAATATCCGATGGTCTTGGCGCTCACGCCGTGCTCATCCTTGAGGAAGAGGGCCAGGACGGCCGTGAGCGACGTAAAGGCCAGCATCCCGACCGCGTAAATCCAGATGAATCGGGGCACCGGTCCCCGGGGATGCCGGAGCACCATCCACGCGGCATGCCAGACCGGCTTCCGCTTTGCGTCGTGATGCGGGGGCGTCTCCGCCTTCGACTCGGGCAGCCACCTCCAGGCGAAGAACGCGTTGACCGCGCAGAGGGTCGCCGCCAGGAGGCCCGGCGCCTCCGGACGGATATGAGAGGCGAGCGATCCGATGGTGGGGCCCACCACGACGCCGGCGGAGGTCGCCGCGGAGAGCCACCCCAGCGCCTTGGCCCGATCGGCCGGCCGAATGGTATCCGCCACGTAGGCCTGGGCAACCCCGGTGGTTCCACCTCCCGCTCCCTGCACGATCCGGGAGAGAAACAGCAGCCACACCGTGGTGGCCAATCCGAAGACGACGTAGGCGATGGTCGAGGCGGTGAGCCCGATGAGTAGTGCCGGCCGCCGGCCATAGTGATCCGACACCCGACCCCAGATCGGCGCCGAGAGCAGCTGAGCGACTGAAAAGGCGGCGATCATCCGCCCGATCGTCTCCGGTGATGCGCCCAGATCGGTGGCCGCGAAGGGCAGCAGCGGCACCACCATCATCAGCCCGATCATGTCGATGAAATTGACCGCGATCAGCACCGAGAGCTGACGCAGCTGCGACGGCGACTCCTGGTCGACCGGGGCGCTCATGTCTCCACGGTCCGGCGGTCCCGCCCCGCCGCGAAGGCCAGCGCACTCAGCACCATCAGCAGCACGCCGTAGGCGGCGGCCACCCCGACATCGCCCTGGCGCAGGCTGGAGAGGATTTCGAGCGAGAGGGGACGCGTATCATAGGTGTAGAGGACAATGGAGGTCACAAAGTCGCCCAACGCGGTGACGAAGGCGAGCGCGGCCCCGGCGCTGAGCGCCGGCCGGAGCAGCGGCAGCGTGACCTCGCGCAGAGTGCGCCAGCGGCCCGCACCCAGGCTGGCGGCGGCCTCGTCCAGGGTGGGATCGAGGCCCCGGAAGCCGGCCAGGATCGCCCGGCTGGTGATCGGGAGGTTGCGAACCAGGTAGGCCAGGGGGAGCAGCCAGGGAGTCCCGATCAGGATCACCCGGCCGAGCCAGGGCTGGTGCACGCTGAAGGCAGTCGCGAGCGCGATGGCGAAGACGGTTCCCGGCACCACCCACGGGAGTCCGAGCAACCCCTCGATGGCCGCGCCACCCCGGGACTTCCGCCGCGTCACCAGGGGACCCGCCAGCACCGCAGCCCCCACCGCTATCACGGTCGCGGCAGTCGCCATCCAGAGGCTGTTGAGCAGCGGACGGAGCCGCTCCGGATCCCGCACCAGCGCGAGATAATTGACCATTCGATAGACCGGAGGGAAGGTCTCTACGGTCCAGGTCCCGATCGGCACGAACGAGAGTAACACCAGGGTGAGATGGGGGAGCAGGAGCCCCAGCACCAGGAGCCAGCTGATCGTGGTCACTGCCACTCTGGTGAGACCGCTCGTCTGCAGCCGGATGCCGCCACCGGTCCCCTTCATCCCTCCGGCCGTGGCCGTGGTCTCCCCGCTCCGGCCGATGATCCAGAGTCCCAGCAGGGCGACCGCCGTGAGGGTGACCGTCTCGACCATCGCGGTCCCGTAGTCGCCGTTCAGGCGGGAGGTCACGATCTGCGTGGTCATCACCCGGAATCCGCCACCGAAGATGTAGGGGGCGCTGAAGGAGGCCAGCGCCGTCATGAAGGTGAGCAGCGACGCGCCCGCCAGCGAGGGGCGCAGAAGCGGAAGGATCACGTGGCGCAGGGTGCGGGCGCGGCCGGCTCCGAGTGACGCGGCCGCCTCGAGCATCGCGGGATCGAGCCCTGCGAGACCGGCCCTGACCAGGAGATAGAAGTAGACGTACATGGAGTAACCGTGAACCAGGAGGATGGCCATCGCCCCCTCCAGACGCCATGGCGCCTGCTCCAGTCGGAAGAGCGCCTGCACCAATCGCGCGACGAACCCGGTCTCGCCGTAGAGAAAGAGAAAGGCGATCACGCCGACCAGCGGAGGCAGCACCGCCGGGAGCGCGACCAGCACGCCCAGGACGCGGCGTCCCGGGAACTCGTAACGCCAGAACAACAGGGCCAATGGGATCCCGACGGCGGCGGAAAGGAGCACGCTCGCCAGCGAGATCCAGAGACTGCCCCACAGCGCCTGCCAGTCCCCGGTCCGCCCAAGGAATTGCCGGAAGTACTCGAGGGTCCAGCCGCCGGGCCCTCTCACGCTCTCGAGCAGGACCACCGCCAGCGGATAGGCGATCAGCCAGACCAGCCCTACCAGGAGTACCCGGCCTACCAGCCCACCCCGCAGGCGATTCATCGTCCGCTCCTGGGGTAAAGCAGAATGCCGCGGCCGGTCGGTTGCAGGCTCACCGAATCTCCCGGCTTGGCGGCACCCGGATCGCCACTGACTTCCAGCTCGGCCCCACTGGCCAGGCGGACGGAATACAGCGCCTCGGCCCCGATGAATCTCCGGTCGAGGACGGTCGCATTCACCCCCGGGGATGACGGGGGACCGAGGCGGAGGCCCTCCGGCCGCACCATGAGCGTCAATGCACCGCGAAGCGGGCCGCTCGCGGGCGACGGTACCGACCACATCGCCTCACCGACCCGTACTCTGGTCGTGTGCGCGTCCGACTCGACGGCGGTCCCCTCGAGCGCGGAGGCACGTCCGACGAATCCGGCCACGAAGGAATTGGCCGGCGCTCCATAGAGCTGTTCCGGGGTGCCCACTTGTTCCACCCTGCCCTGCCGCATCACCGCCACCAGATCACCCAGGTCGAAGGCCTCTTCCTGCTCGTGGGTCACGATCACGGTCGTGATGCCGACCCGCCGGATCAGTGCGCGGATCTCCCGGCGGGTCCGCTCGCGCAGGGTGGGATCCAGGTTGGACAGCGGCTCATCGAGCAGGAGTACCCGCGGCTCCGGAGCCAGCGCGCGGGCCAGCGCCACCCGCTGCTGCTGGCCTCCGGAGAGCTGATCCACCCGGCGCCGCTCGAGGCCCTGGAGATCCACCAGTCGGAGCGCCTCGGACACGCGATTGTCCAGATCGGCGCCGCGCACACCGAGCGACTCGAGCCCGAAGGCGACGTTGCCCCCGACGTCGAGGTGGGGGAAAAGCGCGTAGTGCTGAAAGACCATCCCGAAGCGGCGCTCGGCCGGCCGGGTTGCAGTGACGTCGTTGCCTTCGACCAGAATGCGGCCCTGATCCGGGGTCTCGAACCCGGCCAGGAGCCGAAGGGTGGTGGTCTTTCCACTCCCACTCGGCCCCAGCAGGGCGAGGATCTGACCCTGCGCGAGGGTGAGGGTGACCTCGTTCACTGCCACGACGGCAGCGAACCGCTTGGCCAGACGGTCCACCTCGAGAAATGGTGTCACGAGCGCCTCGACTCCCGGCTCACTCTCGGCTCCTCCCCTTCCCGGTGCCGCGCACGTGCTGATCCCAGTAGGACATCCAGGCGGCGCCCTCGCGGGTGAGCAGTCCCCAATCCATGGTGGCCACTTTCATTTCTCGCTCGACTCCGATCACCCAGTCGGGCAACGAGTCTTCGGGAAGATCCAGCAAGGCCGGCAGACGATAGACCTTCCGGGCCGCCAGCAGCTGGCCTTCCTCACCTCCGACGAACTCGATGTACGCCTGGGCCGCCTCGACGTGGCGGGCGCCGCGCACCAGGCCGATCGCGTCGTCGATCACCACCGTCCCGCTTCGGGGGAAGACGTAGTCGAACGGCATCCCCTTGCTCCGGCTGATCAGCACATCCGGCAGATCCCAGAGCGTGATCAGGCCCTCCTCTCGCGCCAGCTTGGCATCGAGCAGGGCGGGACTGAGAGTGTAGGTCCTGGTCTGCCCGTCCAGACGGCGCAACCACTGCATCCCGGCGGTCGTATCGCCGGTCTGCTGGATGCTCCGTTGCAGGATCAAACCCCAGATCGCCCGCATGGTGCCGCTGGCGACCGGATCGCGAATCAGGACCCGGTCTCGCCACTTGGGATCGAGCACCTCGTCCCAGTCCTGCGGGGCCTGGTCGCGCGAGACCACACGCGAGTTGAACACAATGACGGCCGGCGTCCGATAGACCGGAAAGTACAGGTCGCCGGGACCGATCCCCCGCTGGTCCACTTTCCCCGCCCAGCTGGGCCGGTATGGGGTCAGGAGCGATTCGGCCGCGCCCCGCTCGAAGATCGTGGAGGGACCACCGAACCAGACGTCGGCCTGGGGATTGACCCGCTCGAAGCGGAGCCGGTCGAGGATCTCCTGGCTTCCCATGTCGAGCCAACGCACATCGATGTCGGGACGCTTGGCCTCGAAGGCGCGCTCGAGCAGCAGGAGCTGGTCCCGCCCGTGTGGCGAGTAGACGTAGAGTGGCGTTCGCTCATCGGGGCGGCACCCGCTGGAGAGCATCACCAGGGCCCACGCGGCCGCGCCCCACCCGACCCTCATGCCCCGGCCGCGTCCGAGGTCACCCGCCGGCAGTCCGTCCCAGCGCCAGCAGATTGGCGAAGAGTCGGAAGGCACCAGGCACCCCGGCGGGCAACTGGCGGAAGAAGCTGAGCCCGGTGTAGACCCAGGTCCCCTTCCCTACCCGCGCCACCAGGAGCGAACCCCGAAGCGGGTCCTCGCCGGGATCGTGCATCTCGAGGAGGGGGCGGTATCGCTGATCCCAGGTGTGCGCGAAGTAGAGGCCGCGCTCCTGGACCCACCCCTCCCAATCATCCTTCCCGATCCGGTTGGGGGCGTTCAGCACCCCGCTGGTGGCGTTGAGCACCGTGACCTTGGCGTTTTCGTCCGTCACCCGATCGTGACTCCGGAACAGCCCCCGCTGCACTCCGATGGTGAGGGGATACGGAGCGTAGCCTTCGTCGGAAAACTGGAACTGCTGATACTGCACGATCACGAGCCCGCCCGCCCTGGCATAGGCCAGAAGCCGATCGTTGTGCAGCACCAGCGCGGTGTCGGTCTCGTAGGCGCGGCTCCCGATCACGATCGCCTCGTACTGCGCAAGGTTCCCCCGTTCCAGAGTGGCCTTGTCCAGAATCACGATCGGCAGGCCGACCTCCTGGAGCGCCTCGGGAACCCGGTCGGCCGCGCCTCGGACGTATCCCACTTTCGAGAGCCGGGGCAACACCAGCGGTGTGGCGCGGATGCTCGACTCCGCCGGCTTCACCAGTTGGTGGGGCCGGATGTGGGGATAGTCGATGACCTCGACACCGAGGCTATCGGCCCGGCCCCGGCTGTCGGTGGCCAGCGCCCGTACCCGCAGGGTTCCCGCTCGGAGTCCGGGCGGCGGCCGAACCGAGAAGGTGACGGTCCGCTCTTCACCGGGGCGCGTAAAGACGAAGGCCACCGGGGCGACCGGCGGCCACCCGGGTGGGAGGTCGAGGCGGAGGGTCCCCTCGGTCGTGTCCTTCGCCCCATGGGTCAACGTGACCGTGAACGTGCGCGGGGTGACGCTACTGGTGGGCCAGACCAGCATCTCAGGCTCGAGAGTCACCGCCACGCGGGGGACGATGAACACCGGACGACGGATTTCTCCCTGAGCCTGGTCGTTGGTGCGGCGAGTCACCTCAACGTCTTCCTCCAGCCGATTGCCCTCGAGAAACCTGACCCGAGCGACCGAGGGTTCGAAGGGAACTCCCCAATACGCACGCATTGAGGTCGGCCAGGTATAGAGATCGCCGGAGCGCGGCCGCGTCAGGTAGTAGGGTTGCGAAGGGGGCGACCCCTCCGGCACGCGCCATACCACGCTTCCGGTGTCCAGCGCGCCCGGCCCCGCGGCCAGAGATCTCTCGGGTCCCGCCACCGTCGGGCCAGGCTCGAAGTCGGGGGTCACCGAGATCGGGGCGGTACCGGTGTTCCACAAAGAGTAGTTCACCCGCACCAGCTGCCCGGGCGCCACGCGGTCCACATCGGCGAACGCGTCATACAACACGCCGCGAAGGATCTTGCGTGCGTTCCGGATGTGCTCGAGCTGCTGGGTGCGCTCGATGGTGACCGTGTTGTCGACGTAGGCCTCCAGCGACGCCAGCGCCCGGTCGAGCGCCACCCGCGCCTGCCCGCGGGGGAGGTTGAGGCCAAGCTTGGCTTCGGCGGAGTCCAGCAGGGTGATGACGGCAGCCGCTCCCGACGCCTTTCGAAAAACGTCGCCGGGCGGGCCGTCCCCTCCCCACGGCAGAGCCGCCACCGTGGTGTCGATCCCGGTGAAGAGCCCTCCCCCACCAGTCCCGGTCCGATCCTCGAGCAGCGCCACCCGAATGCTCGCGGGACCCATGGTCTGCAGGCGCCCCATGTCCTGCGAACGGTGAAGGCTGCGTCCCCGCATCGCGATCTGGTGGTAGGATTGCCCGACCACTTCGTCGAGCGCTCCTCCGTCCATGGTCAACGTCGTCGCGGCGGTATCGAACCGGGCGCTGCGATACAGCTTGCTCACCCGCCAGGGGCGCAGGGCCTCCTCGGTCAACAGTTCCGGGAAACGGGCCGAGTCCCCGGCGACCTCGAACGCCTCCTTCGCGGCCCAGCCGGCCGCCTGGTGCTGGCCGTGTCCATCGATGGGGGTGCCGCTGAAGATGGCGACGATAATCTGGGGCCTGAACCGCCGGACGATCCGGACCACGTCCTTGAGGATCGAGTCCTGCGGCCAGTGCTGCCAGGTCTCGGCCAGGGTCTTGGAAAATCCGAAGTCGTAGGCGCGGGTGAAGAACTGCTGAGCCCCGTCGAGCCGCCGGGCCGCCAGCAGCTCCTCGGTCCTGATCACGCCCAGCTCTTCACCCAGCTCCGGGCCGATCAGGTTCTGGCCCCCCTCCCCCCGGTTCAGGGAGAGGTAGGCCGCTTCCGCTCCCATCTGCCGCACCAGGACGGTCAGGAGATCGGTGTCCTCGTCATCCGGATGCGCGCCGATCACCAGCACCCGCTTGTAGTGCCCGACCATCCGCAGCTCCTGCTGCAACGCAACGATTCCGCCAGTCGAAGGCGGCTCGAGCTGGGCCTGGAGAGGGCCGGAAAGAAGAAGAGGGAGGAAAAAGGCGGGCGACCGGGTCAGGCTACCCAGACATCGGACGAACGAGCGGCACACGAGTTCCCGGCCCCGGGTGAAGGCGAAGGCAAGCTAATCCGGGGAGGAAGGGAGGAAAAGGACTGCCGGGGCGACCCTCGTGCACGCGCCCGGGGATCCTTACGCCCCCAGCGGCTCTCGGGTCAGCGCCCGCCGGAGGGCGGGATGCTTGCGCCAGAAGTACCAGCCCATGGCGCCGAGGGCCAGAAGGTTGGCGGAGGCCACGGACCAGAGCGGGAAGAACGCTCCGACCTCGACGGAGATGGCGTTGATGAGCACGTAGAAGAACAACTCGAACGCCACGCAGAGCATCAGCAGCGCGAAACGCATGAGCGGTTGTTGGACCGCCAGCCGCACCATCACGGCCAGCACGAGGCCGAACAGCACAAAGAGAACAAAATGGGCCCCGGTGTAGAGAATCACGGCCCCGAAATCGAACCGTGGAACCGGATGCGCCTCGCCCAGGAGAAAGAGCTGACCCAGGAGGCTCGGTGTCGCCAGCGGCCGGCCCCCGACCAGGTCACGGAGAAAGAACCAGGCAGCGACCGTGATGCCGCCGATGAAACCGGCGTCGATCGCCTCGGAAAGCAGCGAGTGATGGTGGCGGATCATGGTGCCTCCTGCTCCGAACGGCGTACTGGCGGGCTGGAACGAGGGTGCCGTAGTTGGCGGAATTCCGGCGGCCGTTCGGAGTGCGCCGGACCAGAGCGCAACTGGGAGAGAGCTAAGTCCGGGACCCGGAAACGCAAGGGGTCACCCGCCGGCGGGCGGCTCTGGTGGGCTATCCTTGGGGGGTGATTCCTCCCTCGCCCGCGAGCGCCGTCCAAGAACGAAGGCCGCCGCGAAACAGACCAGGGCCAGGCCCAGAAGAGCGTATCCAATGGCGGGCAGGGGCGGGAAGAGATAGGTCAGCAGGATCAGCATGCCGATCGAGGCCAGGATGGTCCCGACCGCGCGCAGCACCTCGTCGAGATTCCGCCAACCGGTCTGTCGAGCCCACTGGATGGCGGCCACCAGGCCCAGCACCCCCAGCAGCAGGATCCCGTACCAGATCCAGATCCAATAGCTCAGGCCGAAGATCACCGGCCACAGACCTCACAGCCGCACTCGGCGCGCAGCCGCTCGAAGGTATAGATCCCGGTGCTGTGACCATCGCTCCACTCGATGAGGATTCCGTACCCGCCGACCAGCGACACCCGGACCGGCCGCACATCGAGCGGGACATCTTCCTCCCGGAGCAGCGGGCGGCCGGTCATCTCCTCGACGCAGGCGGCACAGGGACAGGCCAGCCGCAGCGAGCGCGCCGGATAGAGCCAGGAGTGCCCGGTCGAGTCCCACTCGATCAGGAGTCCGTCGTCCCGCCGGGTGATGGCGTAGGGAACTACCGGTATCGTTGCCACGACGCTCGCCCCTCCAACTCGCGCCCCCACAATTTCGACGTATACTTCGGCAGTGTGATTCTGAGTCTTCACGGCTGATCGCCCTCGCCCCCACGATGCCCCCGACCATTCCTAATCCCTTCGGCACCCGCGGTCGACTCGACGCCGCCGGCCCGGTGATCTACCGCCTGGCGGAACTGGCCCGTCAGGGCCTGGCCGACCTGAACCGTCTCCCGTTCTCGATCCGGATCCTGCTCGAGAACGCCTTGCGCTTTTGCGGGCACGGGGTGGTCCAGGAACGACACGTCCTGGACCTGGGCAAATGGGCGCCGAAGGCCGCCGAGCGGAGCGAGTTCCCGTTCATGCCGGCCCGGGTCGTGCTCCAGGACTTCACCGGCGTCCCCTGTGTGGTGGATCTGGCCGCGATGCGGGACGCCATGGCGCGGATGCGCGGCGATCCTGACCGGATCAACCCGATTGTCCCCTGCGACCTGGTCATCGACCACTCGGTGCAGGTGGATTATTACGGGTCGAGCGACGCCTACCAGCGGAACGTGGATCTCGAGTTCGAGCGGAACCTCGAGCGCTATCAGCTGCTCAAGTTCGCCCAGCGCGCCTTCCGGAACTTCAGCGTAGTGCCCCCCGGCACCGGCATCGTGCACCAGGTGAACCTGGAGTATCTCGCCTGCGTCGTGCAGCTCCGGGAGCAGCACGGGGAGCTCACCGCCTATCCTGACACGCTGGTGGGGACCGATTCCCACACCACCATGATCAACGGGCTCGGAGTCCTGGGATGGGGAGTGGGCGGCATCGAGGCCGAGGCGGTGATGCTGGGCCAGCCCTATTTCATGCTGATTCCGGAAGTCGTCGGCATGAAGCTCACCGGCGAGCTTCCGGTCGGCACCACCGCCACCGACCTGGTCCTGACCGCGACCCAGCTGCTGCGGAAGCAGGGGGTGGTCGACAAGATCGTGGAGTTTTTCGGCCCGGGGCTCTCGGCCCTGGGACTCGCGGATCGGGCCACGATCGCCAACATGGCGCCGGAATACGGGGCCACCATGGGCTTCTTCCCGGTGGATCACGAGACCCTCCAATACCTCGAGCGCACCGGACGCGACCGTACCATTGTGGACCGCGTGGAGCGGTTCTGCAAGGAGCAGGGGCTCTTCCGCACCGACGCCACGCCCGATCCCGTCTTCTCCGAAACCCTCACGCTCGATCTCGGCACCGTCGAGCCCAGCCTGGCGGGGCCCAAGCGGCCCCAGGATCGGGTTCCGCTCGCACAGCTCAAGCGGAACTTTCAGACTGCGCTTCCCGACTTGATGCTCCCCGAGGCGCCCGCGCCTCGGCGGGAGGTCGCTCAGGTCAACTATTCCCGCTGGGTCAACGAGGGAGGCCACGGAGGGACAGCGGTCGCGGTGCAGGCGCCCCCTCGCGTGGCCGGGGATCTGAACGGCACTCCCATCGAGCTGCACGATGGGGCCGTGGTCATCGCGGCCATCACCAGCTGCACCAACACCTCCAATCCGTCGGTGATGATCGGCGCGGGGCTGCTGGCCCGGAAGGCGATCCAGCGTGGCCTGGAGACGCGCCCCTGGGTCAAGACCAGCATGGCCCCCGGTTCCAGAGTGGTGACCGACTACTTGAAGGCCTCGGGAACCCTGGCCGATCTCGAGCGGTTGCGGTTCCAGGTCGTGGGCTACGGATGCACCACCTGCATCGGCAACAGCGGCCCCCTCCCCGACGCCGTCGCGCGACTGATCGACGAGCATTGCCTGGTGACCTCCGCGGTCCTGAGCGGCAATCGGAATTTCGAGGCGCGGGTGCATCCGCAGGTCCGGGCCAACTACCTGGCTTCGCCGATGCTGGTGGTGGCATTCGCATTGGCGGGCCGCGTGGACATCGATCTGGAGCACGAGCCGCTGGGGATCGGCTCCGACGGAAATCCGGTCTTCCTGAGAGACATCTGGCCCAGCGCCGAGGAGATCCGCGCGACGATGGCCACCTCCTTGAAGCCCGAGCTTTTCCGCCAGCGCTACGCCTCGGTCTTCGAGGGCGACCGGGTCTGGAAAGAGCTCTCCGTTCCCTCGGGGAGCCGCTACGCCTGGGACGCCAAGTCCACCTACGTCCAGGAGCCGCCGTTCTTCCAGGCGCTCCCCACCGAGCCTCCACCGCTCACCGACATCGCCGAGGCAAGGGTACTGGCGGTGTTGGGAGACTCCGTCACCACCGATCACATCTCCCCGGCCGGCTCCATCCCCAAGAACGGGCCGGCGGCCCGTTATCTCAAGGAGCACGGAGTCGAGCAGGTGGATTGGAACACGTTCGGCGCGCGACGAGGGAACCACGAAGTGATGATGCGCGGCACTTTCGGAAACGTCCGGATCAAGAACGCACTGGTTCCCGATCGGGAGGGCAACTGGACCCGGCATCTCCCCTCGGGAGAGGTCGCCTCGATCTACGACGTGGCGATGCGCTACCAGCAGGAGCGGATCCCGCTGATCATCCTGACCGGAAAGGAGTACGGAACCGGAAGCAGTCGTGACTGGGCTGCCAAGGGGCCGGCGCTCCTGGGCGTCCGGGCGGTGATCGCCGAGAGCTACGAGCGGATCCATCGCAGCAACCTGGTGGGAATGGGTGTGCTCCCGCTCGCCTATCAGCCCGGGACCACGCGCGCCACCCTGGGACTCACGGGCCAGGAGACGTTCGGCATCACGGGCATCGCGCGCGGCTTGCGGCCGGGGGGAACCGTGACCGTGGCTGCGACCGGCCAGGACGGGAAGACCACCACCTTCCCCGCGGTAGTGCGACTCAACTCACCGGTCGAACTGGACTACTACCGCCATGGCGGGATCCTGCAGCGAGTGTTGCGGCTGTTCCTGGCCGGCGAGGGGAAGTAGCCAGGGCCACGAGACTCCCTGAACGCAAACGAGCCTCCAGGGATCCTGGAGGCTCGTTCATTTTTCTGGGTCGGCGGGCGATCAGGCCACCAGATCCCGCAACCGTTCGCCCTGCTGCCCTTCGCGGAGCCGGTGCAGGGCACGGTCCCGGAGTTGGCGGATCCGCTCCCGGGTGACACCCATCATCCGCCCGATCTCCTCGAGCGTCCGGCTGTTCCCGTCATCCAGCCCGAAGTAGAGCCGGAGGACCTTGGCGTCCCGCGGAGGCAGTGCCGCCAGGGCCGCCTCGATATCCCGAGTCTGGCTGTTGGCGATAGCGCTGCTGTCGGTGCCTTCCTGATCGAGGCCGGCGAAGCGCTCCATCCGCTCGCTGTTGTCGCCGTCCCGTGTAGGATGGTCCAACCGGACCGCCTCGGTGTTGAGCGCGCTCAACGAGCGCACCGCTTCGACCGTCAGTCCTGTGGCCCGCGCCAGCTCCTCGGTGGTAGGCATACGGCCCAGCCGATCCTTGAGCAGTGTGGTCGTGCGACCGAGCCGGCTCAAATCCGCGGTGCGATTGAGCGGCACCCGAACCGGGCGCCCGTGCCGCGCGATGGCCGCCTGCACCGCCTGGCGGATCCACCACACCGCATAGGAAATGAACTTGACGCCGCGGTCGGGATCGAACTTCCGCGCGGCAGTCATCAAGCCGAGATTGCCCTCGCCGATCAGATCGACCAGCGGGACCCCCCGGTTCTGGAATTTCTTGGCGACCGACACCACGAAACGTACGTTGTGCCGCGCCAGCTTTTCCTGGGCAGCCACGTTGCCCCGGAACGCCTTGCGTGCCAGGGCCATCTCTTCATCGCGACTCAACAGGGGGACCCGGCTGATTTCGTCGAGGTAGAGATCCAGACTTTCGCGACCTTCGTCGACCGCCCGTGCGATCTGCGCTGGACGGACCGCGCGACGCTTCGGACGAGGATGCATTTTCACTGTGTTCCCCCTTGGGCTATGTGTCACTTCCGCACGCGCAGAGGGTGCTTAAAATTCGACACCGAATATAAGGATAAATTCCACAAAATCAATGGCTTAGCTAACTCCTAGTGCCCCAGCGTGTTGCGAGAGCGACCGGAAACCCTAGGATTCCCCATCGGCGCCTACCGTTGCACTAATCCGGCCAGGTCTCCGGTGACCCCGAAGTTCTTTGGTAACCCATTGCCAATCAAATACTTGTAGCCGGTTGAACGATTCAGAGCCAGTGACCTCAAAAGGACAGACCGCTGCCGAAGTTGCCGACCTCTTTCTAAGATTCCCGCCATGCTGACCGATGAATCCTATGAGTTGATCCGCCAGTTGGCCTCACCGGTGGTCGCCATAACGACGCACTGGAGGGGACGAACGAATGGGATGATTTCGGACAGCGCCATGCGGGCTTCGATCTCGCCCCGGGTGCTCCGACTCTCGGTCTACATTCACAAATGGCACTTCAGCCACGACCTCATCTGGCAGAGCGGTCAGTTCGCCATGCACCTGCTGCACCGGGGCCAGATGGATCTGGTCCATCGCCTGGGCTTCGTGAGCGGGCGGGACCAGGACAAGTTGCAGACCATCCCACACCATCGAGGGGCTCTGGGCGTGCCGATTCTCGATGATTGCTACGCGGCCTTCGAGTGTCGGGTCATCAACACCATGGACGCCGGCCACGCGACCCACTATCTGGGCGACGTGGTCGCCTCCCATCGGGGGCAGGGCACCGAGCTCCTGACCCCGGATTTCTTCCGGGCCAACATGCCCGAAGCCTGGCGGGAAGAATGGCAGCGGAACTACCGGGCGGCGCAGGACGACCTCGAGCGGCACTCGGCGATTCAGGACCGCCGATGGCCCGGGGCCTCTGCGTCATGACACGGGATCACCATCTCCAATGAGGGACTTTTCAATGCGGCGTACTGTTCGCGTCTTCCCGGTGCTACTCACCCTGACCGCGGCGTCACTCCCCGCGGTCGCCCGGGCCCAGACGTTTGAAGGTGTGGTGAGCTATCAGGTCACCACCGATAGGGGCACCATGGACCTGACCCAGAGCTACAAGGGCGGGAAGGTCCGCACCGAGGCCCGTGGAGCGACGATGCTGACCGATCCGCAGGCCGGGACCCAGACCATCATCATGGACCAGCAGAAGATGTACATGGTGATGGACCTCAAGGACATGGCGGAGCGGGCCAAGGGGATGATGAAGAACAAGCCCGACACCACGACCCCCAAGATCACCGCCGAAGGGACCCACGAGACCATCGCCGGCAAGACCTGCGACAACTACCTCGTGGTCACGCAAACGACGCGTGAGATCTGCGTGGCCAAGGGGATGGGGAATATCATCATGGGCGGCGGTGGGATGGGACCCGGCGGCCAGGGCGGACAGGGGATGGACGCGGCCGGGCTGATCCATCCGGAGTACGCTGAGTTTTTCAAGCAGGGATTCTTCCCGCTCAAGATGAGTGACGTCGAGGGGACAAACAAGAAGGTGAAGCTGCTGGCCACCAAGGTCGAGCCGAAGAGCCTGGACGCCTCGCTCTTCACGGTTCCGGCGGGTTACACCGAATTCGCGATGCCCACCATGCCGGGGCACCACCGGCGCTAGTCCAGGCGGACGGCGGGCTTCGCGGCGTGAGGCTCGCGGCAGGGACTAGTGCATTCCGCTTCCGCCAGAGAGCTGCTTCACCAGCTCTCCAATGACGTTCTTGGCGTCGCCGAAGAGCATCCAGGTCTTGTCCAAGAAGTAGAGCTCGTTGTCGATGCCCGCGAAGCCCGGGCTCTTGCTTCGCTTGATGGCGAAGATGGTCCGGGCCTTGTCGGCGTCGATGATGGGCATCCCATAGATCGGACTGCTCTTGTCGTAGCGGGCAGCCGGATTGACCACGTCGTTGGCTCCCACCACCAGGGCGACATCGCACTGCGGCATGTCCGCGTTGATGTCGTCCATTTCCATCAAGTCGGTGTACGGGATGTCGGCCTCCGCCAGGAGCACGTTCATGTGCCCCGGCATCCGGCCCGCCACCGGGTGGATGGCGAACTTCACGGTGATCCCGCGCTTCTTGAGCTGGTCGTAGAGCTCGCGGACCTTGTGCTGGGCCTGGGCCACGGCCATGCCGTAGCCGGGGATGATCACCACCAGGTTGGCTTGCTCCATGACCTGGGCCGCCCCCTCGATGGTCTCCCCCTTGTAGACCTTCTGCTCCCCGCCGATCTGCTTCTGCTGCACCTGTCCGAAGGCGCCGAACAGGACGTTGGTGAAGGAGCGGTTCATCGCCTTGCACATGATGACGGCGAGGATGAGGCCGCTCGAGCCGTCCAGTGCGCCCGCCGTGATCAGGAGCTTGTTGTCCAGCACGAACCCCATCGCCACGGCCGAGAGGCCGGCGTAGGAGTTGAGGATCGCGATCACCGTGGGCATGTCGGCGCCGCCGATCGGGATGATCAGGAGCACGCCGAACAGCAACGCCAGCACGATAATGATCGGGAACAGCTTGGGCGCCCAGGGCGCGGTGGGGCTGATGGTCAGCGCGATCCCGACCACTGCCGCGATACCCAGCAGGGCGAAGTTGCTCAGGTTCTGCAGCGGGTAGGTCACCGGCCGCTGCGGGATCCACTTGACCTCCTGGAGCTTCCCAGCCGCCATCAGGCTCCCCGTAAAGGTGAGGTAGCCGAGGATGATCTCGGTGATGATGGCGATCATCCGGAAGGTGGTCAGGTTCCCCGCCCCCTCCGAATACCAGAGGTAGAACTTGGCGGTCCCGACCAGTCCGGCGGCCAGGCCGCCGAAGGCGTGCGACAGCGCGGTTCGCTGGGGGACGGCGGTCAGGGGGACCATGGAGAGCGGCACCCCGACCACGAATCCGGCGATGATCGCCAGGATGATCCAGGCGTGATGCACCACCTCGGGCTGGGCCCAGGTGGCCGCGACGGCGATGACCATCGCCACCACGCCGGCGTAGACCCCGCGCCGCGCGGTGACCGGCGCGTTCATCCAGTGCAGCGCGAAGACGAAGAGCGCCGTCGCGATCAGATAGGCAAACTGCACCAGGCCGTGGATCATGAGTGCCCGCCCTCGACCTGCTTGTGCTCGGTCTTGAACATCTTGAGCATCCGGTCGGTGATCAGGAATCCGCTCACGATGTTGGTCATCGAAGCGAACAGGGCGATGGCGCCCATGATCCGGATCGGGGTCGGGTAGTCGGCCCCGGTGACAATGATCGACCCCACCACTGCGATGGCGGAGATCGCATTGGTGATCGACATCAGCGGAGTATGCAGCAACCGGGAGACGCGGCGGATGATCCCCAGCCCGATGAAGGAGGACAACACGAAGACGAAGAGCAGCGACCAGTAGTCGATCGACTGCGGCCCCGCCGCCTCGGTCGGCGCCTGTGCCGCGGCACCGGCCGTCATCCCCATCGACAGCAGACCGGCCATCGTGACGGCCGTGATCAGTCCCGCCATCCTGTTCTTCCTCGGAATGCTCATGACGCCGCCTTTTGGAGAGCTTCGCGGGTGCGGGCGTTCTTCACTTCACCCTCGTGAGTGATGATGGCGCCCTGCTGGATATCGTCGTTCAGGTCGAGCTGGAAGGCCTTGTCCTTGGTAAAGGCCTGCACGAATGCGGTCAGATTGCGCGAGAACAGGAGACTCGCGTGCAGCGGCACCGTCGAGGGGAGATTGAGCGGCGCGAGGATCGTGACGCCACCGACCGTCACCGTCTCGCCGGGACGGGACAGCTCGCAATTGCCCCCGCCGTCCGCGGCCAGATCGACGATCACCGCGCCCGGCTTCATCGACTTGACCATCGCGGCGGTGAGCAGCTTGGGCGCGAACACCCCGCCGATCAGCGCAGTGGTGATGACCACGTCCGATTGGGCCACCTGGGCGGCCAGCAGCTCCTGCTGCCGGGCCCGGTCGGCCGCCGAGAGCTCCTTGGCATACCCGCCTCCGGCCGAGGCGCTCTCGCTCAACTCGATGCCGACGTACTTCCCGCCCACGCTCTCGATCTGCTCCTTGACCTCCGGGCGCACGTCGGTGGCCACCACGTTGGCTCCCAACCGTTTGGCCGTCGCGATGGCCTGGAGCCCCGCCACGGCGGCCCCCACCACAAAGACCTTGGCCGGCGGGACCATGCCGGCCGCCGTCATCAGCATCGGGAAATACTTGTTGAGCTCGGTTGCGGCCAGCAGCACGCCCTTGTACCCCGAGATGTTGGCCATCGAGGAGAGGGTGTCCATCGATTGGGCGCGGGTGGTGCGGGGAATCGCGTCGGTCGAGAACGCGGTGATCCTGCGCTCGGCGAGGGCCCGGACCGCCTCGAGGTTGCGCAGCGGCATGAGCGATCCGACGTAGACGCTCCCCGGTTTCATCCAGGCGACCTCGTCCCGGCCGGAATCGCCAAGGGCGGGGGCGTTGACCTTGAGCACCAGCTCGGCCGACCCCAGCAAGGCGGCAGGATCGGCCTGCACGGTCACCCCGACGTCGGTGTATACCTGGTCGCTCAAACCGGAGGCAGCCCCGGCCCCCGCCTCGACTGAGACCTGGTATCCGGATTGGATCAGCTTCTTGCACGATTCCGGGACCAGGGCCACACGCTGTTCGCGGGGAGCTGTCTCCCTCGGCACGGCAATGCGCATCGGAAGGCTCGGTTCAGGAAAACGACGCGCGGAATCTACGCGCGACGGGCACTCGTGGAAGGGGTAGGAAACCCACCATGAAGTCCCGGTGAATCGCGACTGAAGCTTTGCGAGGTTGGTTTCTAGGGAAGCTTGATCTTGGGCAAGCCGCTCACCGGACCCAGTCGTTTGAGCTCGGCCTCGAGACGTTTCTGTGCCCCATCGAGCGCCTGTTGGTCCCCGCCGAGTTTGCCGGTCAGGGAGGTCTGCGCCTGGGTCACCTTCTGGCGGACCGGCTCGACCTTGTCCTGCACCAACCGGTCCACCTCGGCTTTGGCCCGGGCCTCTCCCCTGGCGAGCTGTTCTCCCGCCATCGCCTTGAGCCGATCGGAGACCGCCTGGTCCAGGTTGGAGCTGATCGACAGATTGGGCGCGGTCACCGTCCCGCTCAGGCTCGCCTTGAGGTCGAGCTCCTTGAGCCCCGAAACCACCTGCCAGATGATGCCCGCCGCCCCACCGGTCGGCTTCCCCTGCCCCGAGTCGGTGGACCATTGCGCCGCGTTGGACTTGACCGACAAGCGGCCCCCCACGCGATCCCCGTTGAGCACGAAGGACAGCGCGGCGTCGCCGATCCCGGGATCGAGTCGGAAGGGGAGCGTGGGCAGATCGAACGCGGGGAGCTTGACGCCGCCCAGGCTCAAGTCGATCGAGTCGCGAGGCGTGGCCCTGACGTGGTCGAGAATTCCATCGAGCCGCGCCGACATCGGCGCGGGGCCGGTCAAGGCGCCCCTGGCCCCGAAGGTGGTAGGCCGGCCGTAGAGCGCAGGCTGCGTGGTGAGTCCGGTGACCGAGCCCGAAAAAGCGTTCACGGTGGTATCGGCACCCAGACTGAAGCTCAGCTTCCCGTCCTTGAGGAGGAACGAGGGGGTGGCGTGCTCCTTGGGGAAGACCACCGTGATGCCACGCATGCGCAGGCGCTTGGGCCCGCTCTTCCGCCACGGCTGGAGACCTGGCGGGATGTACTGTTGAGCCATGCGGCCGTAGTACAACGCCTGCTGGAAGGTGCTGGCGCTCGAGGCGCCAAATAGGGCGGCGCCGATATTGGGAGCATCGAGCCCCGGCAGCTTCATCAAGCCCCGGGCGAAGGCGTAGTCCTTTTCGCGTGCGTCATCGACCGCCTTGAGCCCGTTGCTCAACAGGGCCACGCCGCCGGTCACGCCCTTCTGGAGCTCCGCCAGCTGCTGCTTGGCCTTGGTGATCTGGTCGAGCGTGCGCTTGACCGAATTCGCGGCCTCGGCGGTGCCGGCCACGCCCAGCTTGGAGGGATTGGTGGCGGACAGGCGATTGGCCAGGGCGTTAGCCGAATCCACCAGCGCGGCGAAGTCCGCGGCCTTGAGCCCGCTCTCGAGACTGCGCTGCACCGAGTCGGCTCGGGCCGAGAGGGTCTCCACTGCCTTAATGGTACCGAGCTTGGTGGGGTCGAGCGCGATGGCCTTGATGGTGTCGACCGGGGTGAGCGAAAGCAGCGGCTGCTTGAACTGCTGAGTCCAGGTCTTGATCTCGGAGAGGACCCGCGCGGCGACGCCGTCTCCGCCCTTGACCGGCTTGGCCGGGCGCCGGCGGGGGCTTCCGAACCGGAGACCCGTCAACACCATGCGGTCGATCACGACCTTCTTCTGAAGCAACGGAAGCGGAGCCAGATCGAGGACGATCCGTCCGGCCTCCACTTGGTTCCGCATCGGATTGAACGGGTCGGCCACCTCGAGGCCGTGAAGCTCGACGGAGGCCTGGGCGGTCCTGATCTGAAGCCAGCCGATGTCC
>DATIWD010000021.1:0-7126 GCA_035519565.1 Gemmatimonadales bacterium
CGACCTGCTGAGCGGGGATCTCGTCATTTCAAGCGGGCCAGGGGTGACGCCGCCGCCGCCCCCACCACCGCCTGGCGCCGGGGTAAGCCAGATCGCCTTCGCTGCGGTCTCGAGCCGCGGATTCCTGAGCGAGGGAATCAACGTGATGAGCACCGACCGGTCGTTCGTCCGGTCGCTCACTACCACGCCGAGCGACTTCCGGCCGGCATGGGCCCCCGACGGGTTGCACATCGCCTTCGAGAGTGAGCGGGGCCATCCCGGCGATGGCGACATCTATGTCATGAGCTACGACGGTTCCGGCGTGCGCCAGCTGACCAGCGACGCCTCGGACGATCGGGAGCCGGCCTGGTCGCCCGACGGGCGCAGCATCGCGTTCTACCGGAACGGCATGATCACCGTCATGAGTGCGGTCGATGGGTCGGGGGTGACGCCACTGACGAGCGGCGCGCATCCATCGTGGTCCCCCGATAGCAGGAGGCTCGCCCTCGCCGGACCGAACGGGCACATCTGGCTGGTGAATGTGGATGGATCCGGACTCATCGAGCTGACGTCCGGGAACGTGTTCGACGACACTCCTGCGTGGTCACCCGACGGCCGTCGGCTCGCCTTCCAACGCACCGCGGCAGGATCCACCACCGGCGCCATCTATCTCATAAACGCCGATGGCAGCGGGGTCACCCAGCTCACCCTCGGAGGCCAGACCCCGTCCTGGTCGCCGGATGGCACGATGCTCGTTTTCGAGAACTACGGCATGAACCTGATCAATGTGGACGGCTCCGGGTTGACTCGGCTGACCGGAGGGTACACTCCGGAGTGGTCCGCGGTGGGGCAGATGCCGCCGCGGCCGCCAGCCACCAGGACCCTGACCGTGGCCGGGGGGAACGGGCAGACCGACACGGTCCAGGCCACCCTACCGGTGCCCTTGAGCGTCCGGGTGCAGGACGCCCAGGGGAACGCGGTGCCCACGGTCCCCGTCAACTTCATTGTCGAGGCAGGCCAGGGGGCGTCCATACCGACCAACTGGACTACCACGGACTCCTCGGGGATCGCGTCGGTGACCTTGACCTTGGGCGGGCAGCCCGGGGTTGCGACGGTTCGCGCCTTCGGCACCGACGGCACCATCAGCACGGCCGGGGTCGTCTTCACCGAGACGGCGACGGGTGGGGCCCCGGTCTCGATCACCGGCCCAGGGAGCACCGGGGGAAGCATCGCTCTGGTGAACTCCACCATCGCTTACAGCGTCGCCGCGCTCGACAGCCGAGGGTATCCCGTTCCCGGAGTCCCGATCAATTGGACGGTGAGCGCCAACGGAGGCACCATCGCTCCGGCGCAGGTCAACACCGGGCCGGACAGTTCGGGGGCGATCAGTGCCAAGGCCGTGGAGACGCTGGGGCCGGACGACGGCGTCGTGCAGGCCACGGCGACCGCTCCGACCATCGCCGGCGCGCCGTCGGTGACCTTCACCACCCAGGTGGTTACCGCGATGGTGACGGTAGGCGGAGGCACCACGGGCTCGTGTGTCGGGTCCTACTCGCCGGGAAACGTCATTCTGCTGGTTGGGAAAACCATGGGGTGGGTATGGAAACCCTGCTGGCTTCGTCCTCCCTCGCTCAACCCCCGCCTGTCAGTCGGCGGGGTTGCCCAGCGCCACGACGTGACCTTCGAGGACGATCCCACGCAGCCGACCAGCTCACCGACCATGTCCACCGGATGGCTGGTCCGGACCTTCACCACGCCCGGGGTCTACCGGTACCGCTGCACGCTCCACTCGACCGACTTCACCACCGGGGAGGTCGGCACGGTGACGGTGCAGTAGAACACGCATCCCGTGACCCTGGACGGGATGAGCGAAAGGAAAGCGATGGTCGCACTCCTTCGCTCAAGGCAGGAGGCAAGCGTGGCCGCTCCTCGAAGTCAGTACGTGGCGATCAGCCTCGTGTCCCGGCGACGCGCGCGCGAGCTCTGCCTCGCCGGCGCGGTGCTGCTCCTCGCCGGCCTCGCTTGGGTTGGGGGCTGCCGGAGTGACGACGTGGTCGGCTCGACCGCCTCTAAGGTGCTGCCGCCGGTGCTGGCGCCCGTCGTCTCCAATCCGGTCGCGGCGCTCGCCGGCGTGCAGGTCCGCACTGCCTACGATTTCCATGCCGCCACCAGAGCGGCCACCTCGGGTGCGGAGGTGGCGTACGTCTCCCTGCCGTCCGGGACCATCCCGCAGGGCGAACTGGCGGTTATCCGGAATCTGCGCACCGGGGTGGAGACAGCGGGTGCGATGGCATCAGGCGGGCTGGACCCAGTCCCCATCGAGGCGACCAGCGGCGACTCCCTGACCCTGGATGCGGAGCTGGTCGGGGGCGGTCATCGGCTGTTGGGATTCAGGGTACCGCTCCAGCTCGCCCCGCGGGTGGTGCGCACCCATCCGGCGCACGGGAAGCGGGACTTGGCGCTCAACGTCGGAGTCTTGGTCGTCTTCAGCGAGCCGGTCGATCCGGGCAGCATCGGCGGTGTCCACCTGTTGGACGAAGGTGCGCCGGTAGCGGGGAAGGCCGAGCTATCTCCGGACGGTCTGCGGGTAACCTTCCAGCCAAGCCAGTTGCTGGCGCCGAACACCCTGTACGTGTTGTCGATTTCCTCGGCGGTAAAGGACCTGAGTGGAGAGGCGCTGGATCAACCGGTGGCGGCAGCGTTCACTACGGGTACCACAGTGGTCTCGGCGTCCATTGTGACCGAGCAGGCGGCGTTGTTCACCAATGCGGTCAATGGTCAGCTGCTCAATGGTCAGCTGCGTACCTTCCAGATGAATGCCATCCGGGACACCGCCGGCCAGGTGACGGGGACCTTCGACATCTTCTATCCTGGGAATGGCTCGGAATGGACTGGTCCGATCGATTGCTTCACAATCGTCGATGACAGCACGGCCTGGGTTGCCGGCACATTCCAGACCAGCCCCGACCCGACGATGATCGGGGAGCAGGAGGGATGGCGGATCGTGGATCATGGTTCACCCGCTGGAGGCGTGCCCGATCAGTTGAGCCTGTCGTGGTCGCTCGCGGCAGAAAGTCTGGGCACGGCGCAGGACTTCTGTTCGAAGACCCCAACCGTAAGTCTGGCCGACGGCCCGATTCTCCTCTACGACCTCACCAGCGGGGACATCGTGATCTCCGGTGGGACCGGTGTGCATTCACCGCCGCCACCTCCGCCGCCTTCCGCCGGCACCAGCCAGATTGCCTTCGCCGCGGTCTCGACCCGTGGATTGCTGAGTGAGGGGATCAACGTGATGAGCGCCGACCTCTCCTTCGTCCGGGCCCTCACCACCACCCCGAGCGACTTCCGGCCGGCCTGGTCACCGGACGGGCTGAGGCTGGCCTTCGAGAGCGAGCGGGGTCATCCGGGGGACGGCGACATCTACGTCATGAGCTACGACGGCTCCGGCGTTCGCCAGCTGACCGGCGACGCCTCAGACGATCGGGAGCCGGCCTGGTCGCCCGACGGGCGCACCATTGCGTTTTACCGGCGCGGCACCATCACGCTGATGAACGCGGCCGACGGGTCGGGGGTAGCGGGAATCGCGAACGGTGCTCACCCCGCGTGGTCGCCCGATGGCCATCGCCTCGCCTTCGCCGGGGCGAACGGGCACCTCTGGCTGGTGAATCCCGACGGCTCGGGCCTCACCGAACTCACCACCGGGACGGTGTTCGACGACACGCCCGCGTGGTCGCCGGACGGCCGCCGGCTCGCCTTCCAGCGCACACCGGTAGGATCCACCACCGGCGCCATCTATCTCATGAACGCCGACGGCAGCGGGATTACCCAGCTGACCCTGGGAGGGCAGACCCCTTCCTGGGCGCCCGATGGCACGATGATCGTATTCGAGAATCTCGGGATCAACATGATCAACGCGGACGGCACCGGTCTCACCCGGCTGGGGCCGGGGTTCACACCGGCTTGGTCGCCGGTGGGGATCATGCCGCCGCGCCCTCAGGCACCCGCACCATGACCATCGCGGGCGGTAATGGGCAAACCGACACCGTCCTGGCCCTGCCGCAACCCTTGAGCGCCCGGGTCCAGGACGGGACGACCAATGGCAGCCTGGTTCCGGTGAGAGTCGCGGGCCAGCCTTAAGCGGCCCGCACCCTGCTTCCCACGGGGTCGCGCCCCGCCGGATCGTGCGGCCCGGCTCTTGATTGCATCACCCGTCCGATTCCACCGCCACATCAACCCCTCGAATCGTGCAGCCGCGCTTCCCTCCGAGCTGAGCAATTCACGTCAACTGTCCGTCCAACATGGGTGAACCAGTGATTTCACCGCTCGCGCGTCTCCCGATTCCTGTGGCTGGCGGCGCTGATCGCCCGATCATCCTGCGTAACGCTGGAGGACTCCATGGCAGCCCGATTCGTCGACCTTGTCCTCGGCCTCGCACCCCTCGCCCTGCTCGGCGCGTGCGCCGAGCCCGGGGATCTCCCCTCATCGCCCGGCCTGAGCATCGCCGATCACCGATCCACCGCGTCTGGGACGCCGAGTCCTCAGAGTTACCCATTGTTGGCGTACGACCCGGTCAAGGACCGGGTCTGGCAGGCAGGAGGGTTCAACACGGACGGGGTCTTGATCTACGATCTATGGACCTTCAGCATGCGGTCGCGCAAGTGGACCCAGGCGCACAACGGCTCTGGGCCGACGAGTTGGGATGCCATGGCGCTCGATGCCCGGTCGAGAAAGCTCATCTTCTATCAGGGCTATAGTGCGGCCTTCGATGCGGTTGATGTCGAGACTTGGGCCTACGACATCGAGACCGGGGTCTGGGAGAACCGACATCCCGCGGTGCAGCCCCCGACGCGCTGGGGTTCAATGATGGTCTACGATCCCAGAGCGGATCGGGTTCTCCTCTATGGCGGAGCCAACTTCGCGGAGGGCGTTGCCTGCGGATTCTGTGCTGAAACCACGGTGTTTGGCGACCTTTGGGCCTACGACTACCAGTCCAACACCTGGACCCAGCTGCACCCCACCGTGAGCCCCCCGCCGCATCACTTTCCGGTCTTGGAATACGTGCCTGCCATCGACCGGGTGATCCTGTTCGGCGGATATCAGCAGGGGTTCAGCTCCCTGTTCAACGATACGTGGGCCTACGACTACCACCACAATCGATGGAAGAACCTGAAGCCCGACCACCCGCCGACTCCGCGGGTCTATCACTACATGGCGTTGGAGCCCACGACCAACCGCATTGTGATGTTCGGCGGGGTGTTGGACGAATCCGATTACCCCAACTCTCCTGAAACGCCCAACAACGAGACGTGGATCTATAGCGTCGCGAATAACTCGTGGAGAGAGGTCTTCCCCGAACATGCGCCCGGCCCGCGGGCCTGGCACGCGATGAGTCGGACCAGTGGCCCGGTCCTCCTCTTCGGTGGGGGAGAAACACGTACGCTCGTGACCAACGACACCTACCTCTACTCCTCGCGCGAGAACGAGTGGCAGCGGGTACCAGGAAACGGCCATGATCTCGCTCCTGAGGCGGCCGTCGCCACTGTCGGGCTCACGAACGGCGGGCAGGTCTTCAAGGGAGGGCCGGAGCTCCACCGGTGAGCGGCGAGGGAGCTACTCTCGCCTGCTGGATCTCCTGATGGAAAAAGGGCTCTGACGGCCCTCCCTCGCCGGGAGACGAGTGCGAGCTTGTTGGGCATCATTCGGCGGGCCTCCTCCCATCCCTGGGAAGTAGGCCCGCTGAGCAATCCGCCCTCCGCCGTCCGTCCAACACTCTCGTCAATCAGCCCAACCATAAGCCGGCAACCGAGCCCGAACTTGAATGGTCTCGAGGAGGCGCTATGAGCGGAAGCTTGTTCACCCGCATCGGATCTTCGGCAGCCATTTGGATATTGTGCGCGGCGCTGGTGCTTTCGGGCTGCGATGATCGTGTGGTGCTTCCCTCCCCGGTGGTCTCCGTTAGCCCGTCAATCGCCAGGGTGCCGGTCGGACAGGTGGAGGCTCTGACGGCTCAGGTGACCAACGACCTTCGGCATGGCGGGGTGACCTGGTCGCTCAGCGGTTCCGGCTGCTCCGGGGCCGCCTGCGGATCCCTCTCCGCCTCCAGCTCGGCCAGCGGCCAGGCGATCAGCTACACGGCCCCGTCCGCCGTGCCCACCCCCGCGACGGTCACGGTCACCGCGTCCTCGGTGAACGATCACACGAGCTCTGGGGTTGCCCGGATCACCATCACCCCGCCGCCGGTCGCAGTGGTACTGACAGGCCCCGGCGCGGTAGACCTGAATACACAGCAGGCGTTCAAGGACACTGTCTACAATGACCCCAGCAATTCGGGGGTCACCTGGACCCTGAGCGGTCCCGGCTGTGCAGGCGCGGCCTGCGGAACCCTGTCGGCCAACCGCTCTGCCAGCGGGGCCCAGGTGATCTACACTGCTCCCAGCGCGGTGCCCAACCCGAATTACGTCTTGATCACAGCTACCTCTGTCGGCGATCCAACCCAGTCGACGACCCAAACAGTGACCATCACCTCGCTGATCGCGGTGAGCGTCACTCCGACGAGCGCCAATTTGAATGTGAGCGGTCCACTCCAACTCACTGCTACCCTAACCAATGACGCTCTGAATGCCGGCGTCATCTGGGCGCTGGAGTGCCAGACCACGACTTGCGGCACGCTCTCGTCGAGCAGCTCGTCCAGCGGGGTGGCGGTCACCTACACCGCCCCCTTCATGGTCCCGCTCGGGGGGACGGTCACGATCCGGGCCGCCTCGGTGACTGACTATACCAAGTCCGCCTCCGCCACCATCATCATCACTTCGACCGTGAGCTTCGTGACGATTTCTCCCGCCCTGGCGGGGGTGGACGTCGGCACCAGCCGTGCCTTCACGGCCACTGTGGCCGACGATCCCAGCAACCTCGGTGTGACCTGGGCCCTGAGTGGCCTTGGCTGCTCCGGCCCCGCCTGTGGCACCCTGTCGGCCACCAGGTCCGCGAGCGGCGCCGCGGTGACCTACACGGCCCCGGCGACGGCGCCGAGCCCGGCGGCCGTCACTCTGACCGCCACCTCCGTCACCGACTACACCAAGGTTGCCACGGCCACGGTCATCGTCACCACGCCCGGCGTGGTCTCGGTGGCGCTGAGTCCCGTTGCGCC
>DATIWD010000022.1:0-9057 GCA_035519565.1 Gemmatimonadales bacterium
GTCAAGGTCGCGCCCAAGAATTTCAAGGTGCTATTGGAGAACGATCGAGTCCGGGTGCTCGATTTCACCGCCAGCGCGGGGGAGAAGATCCCCATGCACTCTCATCCGGCGTACATCAGCTACAGCATCTCCGGGGCGGGGAAGACCAAATTCACGTATCCGGGCGGGAAGACCACAGAGCCGGCCGCCAAGACCGGTCAGGCGACCTGGCACGAGGCGGAGACCCATGCCAGCGAGTATCAAGGGAGTGGCGGCACTCACGTCCTGCTGGTCGAGCTCAAGAGCGCTGGGGACGAGCATCACAAGCACAACGACGACCATCACTAGTGCATTGACCAACGAGTTTTCATGACTGATTCCAGGCGGTCGGAGGATTCCGGCCGCCACCTGACCTTCCTCATCCCATGTCCATGCGCTCGCTCGTCCCGATCCCGATACTGGTTCTCGGCGCAGCAGCCGGCTCGTTGCCCGCGCAGACTAGCCCAAACCACCTGTACGACAAGTTCCAGATCACCGCGTCTGGTGCGGTCGTCCTCTTCATCTCCAAGCTCCGGGTGGACGGCAACAACGGGACCGGCACCGACATCGATCCCGAGAACGACCTCGGGCTGGGATCGGCCAAGTTCCAGGGACGGGCGGCGCTTCGCTGACGGCCGGGGCGGCGCCACGAACTCGAGGTCGGGTACATGCTGGCTCGCCGCAGTGGGCAGAAGACCCTCGAGCGCGACATCACCTTCGGGGATACCACCTTTTCCGCCGGGGCCACCGTCAAATCGACGTTCAACAGCGACCAGGCCTTTCTGGTCTATCGCTTCGCCTTCATGGCTCGTGAGAATACCCAACTCGGATTCGGCCTGGGGGCCGGAACCATCTTCTTCGACCCCGCCATCGACGCGCTGGCCAGTGCCGGTAGCTCGACCGTGCAATACTCCCAGTCGGAGCACTTCGTCGGGCCGACCGCCTCGCTCGGCCTCTACGGCCGGTTTCGATTTCCCCAGCACTGGTACCTGGAGGCGGATCTGCGCGGGCTCAAGGCCAGCGTAGATCGGATCACCGCGTCGGTGATCGAAGGGGGCGTTGCGGCGCGCTGCTTCTTCTCGAAAAACTTCGGTCTCGAGGGTGGGTACGGGCTCACGACCATCAGGCTCGACGTCGCGCCCAAGTCGGGCGGCGGGGGAATCGCGTCCGGGTCGGTGAAGTGGTCGCTGCAGAACATCAGGCTGGGCCTGGTAGCGAGCCTGTAGGCCGCGTGTGCGCTATCTGTCGACTGAGCAGTACTGAGTACTGAGTACTGGGTACTGAGTGGGGTCGCGAGTCACACGTCGCAAGTCGCAAGCAGGGGCGGCTTGCGACTTGTGTCTTGTGACCTGTTCTGTATCGTCCGCCCTGTCCATCCACAGATTACGCAGATTTCACAGATTACCGCCCTACCGCCCTGTCCGTCCTGACCGTCTTGTCCGCCTTGATCACTGGTACAGTCCCTGCTCACCTACCCTCCCACGCCGGGTCGCCCGAGACGACGTCAATCTCGGCCTCCCGTCGTAACTTAGCCTCGCTTGCTGACTTCCCGGCTCGCTGTAAAATGAGGGCCGGTTGGAGGGAGCCCCGAAAAGGGCCGAAACCTCCACTTCTGCTGATCCGGCGCCACAAGCAGGGGAGGAAGTGTTGCACCCAGACTACGGCCAATGACCTCCGTCGCCGGTATTCCCAGTCCCAATGGCGCGCAGCCCAAGATGGTGCTGTCGCGCGATCTGGCCGATTTCCTCATCGCCTTCTCGGGCGCCTTTCAGCGCTACGGGATGTATCCCGAGACCCACCCGGCTCTCGAAGAGGCGATCCGGAATCTCCAGCGGAAGCTCGAGATCCTCTTTCTCGAGCGCTCCGGGGTGACCGTCGGTGCGACCCCCAACCAGCTGATCGTGGCCGGCGTGCCCACCGATCCCGACCATTCGCTCCTGCGCGAGCTGGCCGGTCACCTCCACAGTCGCGGCATCGGCGGACTCAAGATCCTGCGCGGCGTGAAGCGCACCGAGCTGGATGGTTTGCTCACCCGGATCGCGCATGACTTCCCGGGCCAGGCGCCTTCGCCGGAGCGGCCCTCGCGCGGCCGCTGGCAGCACGTCCGTCTGTATCCCCTGAACTACGCCCAGCTCGAGCTGGTCGAGGAGGAGGACGAGCAGGAGGCGCAGGAGATCCTGGCCGAGGGGGGCGATGCCTGGGCCAACCGGCTCTGGCGGGGCCTGGCCTGCGCCGCCCTGGGGGACGATTCGCTCGACGACGCGGCGGACATGGATCCGCTCGAGCTCGCCATCGCGATCGACGTCCACGCCTACGATCCCGAGTACGACCGGAAGATCCTGTCCAGCCTCACCGACTTCGCCGAAGCCTGCCGGGGCAAGCCGCGCACCGAGTCGGTGGCGGTGCAGCGGCACCTGGGCCGGTTGCTTTCCGCGCTGTCTCCCAAGACCCTCCAGCGCCTCCTCGCGATGCGGGGAGACGGCGCCGTTCAGCGCCATTTCCTGCTCGAGGTCAGCCACGTCATGGCCGCCGGTGTGGTGCTGCAGCTGGTCGAGGGCGCCGCCCAGGCCTCTGGCCACACGATCGCTCCCGGGATGCTCCAGCTCCTGGGCAAGCTGGCGGCCCACGCGGAGAACGCGCCGCCGGCCCGTCGCCCCTGGGCCGACGAGGCCTTCCGCGAGCTGGTGCGCCAGGTGGTCGAGCGCTGGGAGGGCGCCGAAGCGGGCGCGCCGTTGCCCGCACTCAAGGTCGCCACGGCCGCGGAGCGGGTGCACAGCCATTCCGGTCCTCATGCGGTCACCGATGGCGCCCGCGCCTACGCTCCGGAGCCGGAGCGGATCCTGGTGATGAGCCTCGAAGGCGGAATGCTGGAGCCGGGGACCATGCGCGCCGCCGACGGGATGGTAGCCCGGGGACAGACCTGGCGGCTGCTCGACATCCTGCAACTGGTGCCGCCGCTCGACCCGGTGGGCCGTGAGCTCCGGACCCGCGTCTTCCACCCCCACACCGTAAGCGTGCTGCTCAGCCTGGCGCCGGTCGACGTGAAGACGCTGGATCGGCTGGTGCCCAGCTGCGGCCCCGGCGCCATCGGACCGATGCTGGACGCCCTGGCCAGCGAAAAGGACCGACGCATTCGCTCTCGACTGCTCGACCTGCTGGCCCGCTTCGGCACCGCCGTGGGTCCCGAGGCGGCGGGCCGCATCAAGGACGCGCCCTGGTACGTCCAGCGAAATCTCCTCAAGCTCCTCGGCACCCTGCCGACGCTGCCCAGGGAGTTCTCGCCTACGGCCTGCATGTCGCACCCCGATGCGCGGGTCCGGATCGAGGGGCTCAAGCTGCTGCTCAAGAATCCCTCGACCCGCGACCGGGCTCTGATGGACGCGCTTCGCTCGTCGGACACCGCCACATTGCGACTGGGACTGGTGGCGGCGCTGGATGGGTGCTCCAAGGCGGGCGCCAGGCTGATCATCGAGCAGCTGAACTCCCACTCGATGCCGGCCGATCTCCGGTCGATCGGGCTCAAGGCCATCGCCCCGGTGCAGGAGCCCGAGGTGCTGGAGTGCCTCTGGCGCTATGCCGTACGGCGGCGCTGGGTCTTCCTCAATCGGCTCGCGCCCAAGACTCCGGACATGGTGGCGGCGCTGGCCGGTCTCTCGACTCACTGGCGGACTCACCCCCGAGTGGGCCCCGTGATCGATTCGGGCATCGCGCACCGGGACAAGGAAGTGCGGGAGGCGGCCGGCGCCACGCGGCTGCTGCCGGCGTCGACGCCCGGACCCAAGGTGATCATGTGAGCCAGGGCGTCCCCTATCTCCACTCGCTGGCCCATGCGCTGACCACGATGCAGCTCTACGCGGTCGGCCATCCCGCGCGGTCCCGCGTGGGGGAGATGACCTACGCCCGGCTGCGGGCACTGCTGGACGAGGATCCCTGCCCGCACTTCACCTTCATGGACGGAGCGGTGATCCTGGGGAACAATCCGCTCCCCGATCTCCAGCACTGGCCCTGGGCCAAGAAGCTGAACCAGATGGGCGTGCAGCGGCTGGAGTTCGATCCCACCGTGAGCCTCGTGTCGTACGGACTCTTTCTCGAAGACTTGCTCGCCAGGATTACCACCGACCGCGAGCACAATGTCCCGCTGCCGGCGCGGGACGGGATCAAGAGCGGCCTGGTCCGGGTCACCGGCGAGTATGAAGCACCGGCGCCGGAGGCGGCCTCCGCCGGCGCCACGCTCCCTTACTCGCTCGGTGAGGAGGCCGACATCGTCCGCTGGATCTACGAGCGGGCAGAGATGCTGCACGACGTACCACTCGATGAGGTGGAAGGCGTGGTCCGGTCGCTGGCCGTCGCGATGCACGCCGACGGTGAGCTGCTGCTTCCGCTGCTCCAGCTTCGGAGCGCCGACGAATACGCCGCCCGCCACGCGATCAACGTCGCCATCATCGCCATGACCTTCGCGGAAACCCTGGACATGGCTCCCCGCGACGTGCGGGCCTTCGGGATCGCCGGCCTGCTGCACGATATCGGGATGACCCGGATCCCCAAGGAGGTCCTGGCCAAGGACACCCTCACCAACAGCGACCGGGAGCTGGTCCGCCAGCACCCGGTGGACGGCGCCAAGCTCCTGCTTCGGAAGAGCGACGAGCACGAGATCGCGGCGGTCGCGGCCTACGAGCACCATGCTCGTCCCGACGGTTCGGGGTATCCGGTCCTCCGGTTCCCCCGGAACTTCCACTATGTGAGCAAGGTGATCGCGGTCTGCGATGCTTACGATGCGCTGCGCTCGCCCAAGTCGTACCGGGCGGCCTGGACCCATGAGCAGGCCCTGACCCACATCGAAGGTGAGGCGGGGCGCTCCTTCGACCACGCGGTGGGCAATTCGTTCGTGGCCATGATGCGGCGGCTGGAAGGGCGGGTAATGCACGGCGATCACCCCGGTGAGCTGCCCCCGCTGCTCCCCGAGGTGAGCTCGTTCGATTACCGGCCGGGCAGCGCGCCGCGACTCCTCTCCGACGGATCACCCAAGGCCACCGCTTCCAGTTGACCGCCCCGTTTGACGACGGGGAGTCCCAGCCGCCTTCATAAACGCACGACCGGACAGCAGGGCCACCTGCCTTGCGGCGGGGTTTCTCCCCGGTGAGATTGCGGCTGCCTATGCGATTCCGGGTGAGACGCACGATCGGATTGTGCCTGGCGCTGGCCGGCTTCGGGTGGACCGTTCTGCTTCCCGGCGTTGGACATGCGTGCGGGATGTCGGCGGGGTTCGCGATAGCGACCTCGCTTCACCACTCCGCGCCGGCTGGCCATCGCCACCACGGCACCACGTCGCCGCTTCCCCAAGCACCGCGGGATTGCCAGTGTGTGGGGACTTGCTGTTGCTCGCCCACGCTCGGCGTTCCGGAGCCCGGTCCCGGCCCGGCTCTCACCTGGGTCCCGGCAGCGGACTCACCCATCCGACCTGCGACCGCACCCGCCCCGCGTCGATCCGCTCACTTCCTCCCGCTCGCCCAGGCACCTCCCGCTTCCCGTTCCTAGAACTGCTGGACATCGCGTCAACCATGGGAACCCGGTGCGAGACATCGGGGCTCCACCACATCTGTCGATGCTCGAGGAAAGAGGGAGAAGCTGCTCATGATGCCCGAAGCGATGAGGCGCGACGAAGAGCCGGTTCGACTCTTCCGGTCCGGCCTCCTGGAATGGTTCACCCACGTGCATCCCGCCGTGGTCCCGGTCCTCTGGCTGCCGGTGGCGGGCTACTTTCTGGTCCAGGGGGCTGGTCGGCTCCCCGGTTTAACGGTGGTGCTGGCCGCAGGGATGGGGCTGGTCGTCTGGTCCCTGGCCGAGTACCTGATTCACCGATTCGTGTTTCACTTTTCGCCGCGCACTTCTTCAGCGTGGTTGGCGCGGCTGCTCTATCTTTCCCACGGCGTTCATCACGCGCAGCCGTGGGACAAGACTCGACTGGTGATGCCCCCCGCCGCCAGCATCCCGCTGGCCGTAGCCTTCTACTGGGCCTTTCGAGGGGTGATCGGCCAGTTGCTGGGTGCCCCGTCATGGGTGGCGCCGGTCTTCGGCGGCTTTCTGATCGGCTATGTGGGCTACGACATGCTGCACTACGCCACGCACCACCTTCCGATGAAGTGGGGTCCGCTTCGCTGGATCAAACGGCATCACATGCTTCACCATTACAGCACGCCGGACGCGCGTTATGGAGTGAGTACGCCGACCTGGGATGTGGTCCTCGGGACCATGCCGGAGTCGGTGGGCTCGGCCACCCAGCGCGCCAGTGCCGAAAAACGATGACGGTATACTCCCGGCTCTGGGTCGCGGCCTTCATGGTGCCCGCGCTTTCGAGCTGCGGAGGCGATCAAAGCAGGGGCCGGCCCGGGGACCTGGCCGGGTTGGCCCTGGAACACCCGAGGGCCAAGGTCGATTTCACGCTGACCGCGACCGATGGAAGCGTTTTCGATTTCCGGCGCGGGACCCGGGGATACGTCACCCTGCTGTTCTTCGGTTACACCCATTGCCCCGATGTCTGTCCGGTGCACCTGACCAACATCGCGGCTGCGCTCCATCGGATCGATCCCGAAGTTGCGCTCCGGATCAAGGTGGTGTTCGTGACCACCGATCCGGTCCGGGATTCGCTCTCGGTGATCCGCGCCTGGCTGGACCATTTCGATCCCGGATTCGTCGGCCTCCGGGGCAGCCTCGCCGAGGTGAACCAGATTCAGGCCCAGCTCGGGCAGCCACCCGCCTTTCGGGAGGGCTCTGACAGCGGGTCCGCAGCCACCGGCTATTCCGTGGCCCACAGCGCGGTGGTGCTCGCATTCACCGCCGACGATTCGCTGCGCGTGCTTTATCCGTTCGGGATTCGGCAGGCCGATTGGGCCGCGGATCTGCCTCGACTGGTGGCCTGGGGCAAGCCGCGGTGACCGTGAGGGCCGGGGTCGTCCTTTCTTGCCTGGCGCTCCTGACCGCCTGCGCCAGGCAGCCGGCGGCACGGGCTCACATTGGTCAGTTGGAGATTCGAGACGCGTACGCCCTGGCCCCGATCACCGTGGCCAGCGGCGCGGCGTACCTGCGGATCTTCAATCATGGATCTTCGCCCGACACGCTGGTCGAGATTTCCAGCAGCATCGCAGGGAGTGCCATGGTTCACGGCAGCATGACCGGGGCCGGGATGTCGGCGATGCAGCTTTCCATCGCTCCCGGCCAGACAGTCGTCCTCGAGCCGGGCGGACGGCATCTCATGCTGATGGACCTGACTCGTCTTCCGCGGGCGGGAGAGGTCCTCCCGATCACGCTCCGCTTCGCGCAGGCCGGGACCGTAGAGCTTCAACTCCCGGTCCGGGACTACGGACAATGACCTGGTGGTGCTCGGCCACCGGGCTCGCCTGGAATTGGGAGTGGCGGGCCTACCCGGGAATCTGGCTGGTGATCCTCGTGCTCAGCGGGCTCTATCCCGCTCTCCTCCGGAGAGGACATGCGGTTCGTGGGGTCGACTGGCATGCGATCCGCTACGGATTGGGCGTGGTGGTGGTCTGGATCTCGTTGGACTGGCCCCTGGGGCCACTCGGCGCCGGCTACCTCGCCAGCGCGCACGCGGTCAGCTACATCCTGCTTACCCTGGTGGCGGCTCCGTTGCTGCTCACCGGGATTCCGCCTTCGTCCATCAGCCGATTGGCCCACCGGAAACCGGGGTGGGGAATGGCGCTCCGGTTCCTGGCGCGCCCGCTCCCAGGACTGGTCGGCTACAGCACCATCCTTATCCTCACCCATCTTCCGCAGGCGGTGGATCAGCTGCTCCGGAGCCAGGTGGGGACCATGCTCATCGATCTGGGCTGGCTCCTCGGGGGCCTCATGTTGTGGTGGCCGGTGCTGGCACCGGCCGAGGTCGGGCGTCTGTCGCTTCCGCTCAAGCTGGCATACCTCTTTGTCTGTACCCTGCCTCCGATTCTCCCGTCCGCCTTTCTCACCTTCTCCGACTACCCGCTCTATGCGGTCTACGAGCTCGCCCCCCGGGTGATGGGCATCTCGGCCCGGGACGATCAGCAGGCCGCGGGAGTCGTGATGAAAGTGGTGGGGGATGTCCCGATCTGGCTCGCGTTCGGAATCGTCTTCTTCCGATGGGCCAAAGCCGAATCGGCACCGTCGCGAGCTGGCTGAGCCGAGTCGAGCCGTTTATCGCTGCAATTCAGTGCTCAGTCCTCAGTCCTCAGTCCTTAGCACTTCTTCGCTTCCCGGTACCCCACTCGCAACTTGAGGGGCCAGGAGACGCGGCGCCGGCGCGCTGGGTCACCCCACGACGCCTTGAGCCCCCGCTCGAGCGCTGGCACTTCCTCGCCTTCGCCTGCGGCAATCAGTTGGCGCACCGCGGACCAGGTCCGCACGTAGTCCATCAGGTCGGCCAGGGTCCAATCCGCGAACATTTCAAAGGCGGGCGGTGTCACTTCCCGGAAGGGAAACGCCACCGTCTGGTAGCCGGACTCGATGATGGCCCGCTCGTGCGGCCAGTAAGGTCCGGCGATGTCGTAGTGAAAGTGATGAAGCAAGGCAGTCAGGCCAGGGTCGTCCAAGGTCGCCGCGACGTAACCCCAGATGGCCACTACGCCACCGGGCCTCACCACGCGGCGCGCTTCTGGGTAGAAGGCCGGGAGATCGAACCAGTGGAGCGCCTGGGCCACCGTGAGCAGGTCGACACTCTCCGACTCGATCCCGCTCCGCTCTGCCGGCGCCACCCGATACCTGATCCGGATATCCGTGGTCGCCTCGGCGAGCTGAGCCTGGCTCGCGTCTGTGGCGATCACTTCCCGGAAATGCTGCGCTAGGCCGCGAGCCGCCTGGCCACTGCCAGTGCCACAATCCCAGGCGCGTTCCCGCCGTGGCGCCAGGCCGGCCAGATACGCAAACAGGGCCTCGGGGTAGGTCGGCCGTGCGGCGGCGTAAAGGCCGGCGACGGAGGAGAAGTGGTCGGGGAAGAGGGGCACGGGTTCGGGGTTCGGAGTTCGGGGTTCTGGGTTCTGGGTTCTGGGTTCTGGG
>DATIWD010000023.1:0-7126 GCA_035519565.1 Gemmatimonadales bacterium
ACCGGCCGCAATCCCCGCACCGGCAAGGCGATCACTATCAAGGCTTCGGTTGGTCCCGCCTTTCGGGCCGCGAAGAGTTTGAAGGCAGCCGTCAACAAGCGCTAGCCACCCCGGCCCTACTCCGTCCGCCGGCTCGGGCCTCCGGTTCGCGCTCCTCGCCCTCGATCCACCCGCGCGGTTACTCGCCGTTTCTTGATCGTGAGGCCGTTCACGGCCTGTCCGATCCGCTCGATGTCGCGGGCGGGAAGCTCGACCAGGGTATACAGCTCCCGGATCTCGATCTTTCCAATGTCGTTGCGGTCCACTCGCACTTCGCGGGTGAGTGATGCCACCAGATCGTTGGCGGTGACGTTGTCCTTCTTGCCGATCCCGACCCAGAGCTTCGCGGTTGCGGGAATGCCCGCGAACGGTTCGGCCGGTACCACCGGAGCCGGTGCGGGTGCTCGCTTGCCGGCCTGGGTCCATAAGTGATAGAGGGCCGCGGCCACTGCCGCAGGCTCGTACCGCTCGAAGAGCGGCGCCAGTGTCAGAAGCGCTCCGGCTGGAGGCCCCGCGTCAATGGCCTGGGCGATGCCGGCACGCCGAGTCGCCGCCTCGGACTTCTCGGCTTCGAGGACTCCCGGGAGTCGAAGGGATCCGTGTCCGGGGGCCATGCGCCCCACGTACGGAGCCGCCAGTGGCGGAACCATGAGCACCACGCTTCCGGCAGTGGCCAGCTGTTCCAGGCGCTCGGCGCTGGGAAGGTCATAGGCCACGATCAAATCCGCGGGCGGCGCGTCCCCACTGACCGTTCTGGCCTCCGGAATCTCGCAGCGGATCCGGGCGCCCAGGGCGATCTCGGTCGCGGGATCGGCCACCCAGATGACGACCGTGGCCGGGTCCAGGAGCTCGAGGAGCGCGGGGATGGCGGCCGCCCGCTGGTCCCAGGGCACCACGACGGCGCGAACGCTCTTGCACACCGCCTCCGGAAGCCGGCGCGGCGCCTCACCAAATGCCGGCGCCTTCCATAGGTGACGCTGAGCGAGTGACTGAACCGCGTCGGGGTCGGTGGTGATCAGGATCCGCTGTGCCGTCTTGGGCAGGTCCTGCATGAGGGGCTCGAGGTCATTGGCGTCCTCGAACAACTCGGGCCAGGCCAGCACCAGTTGGGGCGGCGCCTCCGGCTCGATCTTGAGGGCCGAACGGCGCTGGAGCGCGAGGAGCACCTTGGGTGGAGCGACCAGGACATCGGTGCCCCCGGCCTTGGTCCGGCGTGCGGCGCGGGAGGCGCCCGTCGCCATATGAAAGGAAAGGCCGGCTGCCTGGGCCAGGGGAGCGACCGCGGCCGCCCATTCATGAAGCGAGGACTCGGGGCAGGCCAGGAGGGTGATCGGCCCGCCGGAAGCGCAGCGAGAGAAGAGTCCCGCGAGGGTCGGGACCGCGTAGCGCGCCGAAGGCGGTGTGGTGACGAGGAGGGAATGGCCGCGGGCCGCGCTGGGCGCGGTCTCCCGCACCAGCCGGTCGGTATCCTGCCAACCCAATACCTGGAGTGCCGCCGCCAAGGGCGGACTCAGGTGATAATCCGCGAATCCCACGTCCCTCTCCTCGTTTGTCAAACAGCCGATTCCGGCGCGGGATCAACCTAAGCGGATGCGAGGTACGAAGCCAGAGAAGCACGGTTGACATCGATGCGCCGGGAACGGACCTTTCCGGTTCAATCACCGCTCACGCACTCGCTCCGGAACCGCGTATGCCCGATCCCCTGTCCAGCAACATCCAATACCTCAAGCCATCCGAGACGGTGGCCATCAGCAACGAGACCAAGCGCCGGCGTGCCTTGGGCGAGGACGTGCTCGATTTGAGCGTAGGAGAGCCCGACTTCGACACCCCGCCCGTCGCGGCCCAGGCCGGGATCCAGGCCATCGAACGGGGGATGACGCGCTACCCTCCGAACGTAGGCATTCCGGAGCTCAGGGCTGCCATTGCGCGGCGGATGTCGCTCCTGTCTGGCGGGCGTCCCGTCAATGCCGACAACATCCTGATCAGCTCCGGGTCCAAGCACTCCATCTTCAACACCTGCTTTACCTTGTTCGGCCCCAAGGACAAGGTGCTGATCCCTGCACCGGCCTGGGTCTCCTATCCCCAGATCGTCCATCTCTGCCGGGCCGAACCGATCCTGGTGCACGGAGCGCCGGAGTGGGGCCTCAAGGTGAGTCCGGCCGACCTGGAGCGGCACACCGACAAGCTGGTGCGGGGTCTGATCATCTGCTCTCCCTGCAATCCAACCGGGGCGGTCTACACCAAGACCGAGATCAAGGCCATCGCCGAATGGGCCCGGAAGCATGACGTCTGGGTGATCGCAGACGAGATCTACCGGGAGATCTCCTACGGGACCGGTCCGGCCGCCTCATTCCTCGATCTGCCCGACGAGTACCTGGAGCGGACGGTCCTGATCTACGGGGCCAGCAAGGCCTACGCGATGACCGGGTGGCGGATCGGCGGGGCGCTGGCCCCGAACCACCTGTTCAAGGCCATGGCGGCCCTGCAATCCCATATGACCACCGGCGCCAACCATCCGGCGATGTGGGCCGCGGCGGCCGCGTTCAGCGACGAGCGGGTGGAACAGGACGTCCAGCGGATGGTGGCCGCGTTCCGCCGCCGGCGGGATCGGGTGGTCGAGCGGTTCCGGACCGAGGCTCCCGGAGTCGAGTACGTCGAGCCGCACGGCGCGTTTTACTTCTTCTTCCGCGTCGACGGAGTCCCCCTCGGCGAGGGCAAGGGCGGCGGCCAGGCCTTCTGCGATCAATTGATGGCCAAGGAGGGTGTGGCCCTCGTGCCCGGCGCCGCGTTCGGGGACGACCGGTGGGTGCGGATGAGCTACGCGGTGTCCGACAAGGATCTGGAGTCGGCGCTCGACCGCATCCTGCGCTTCATCCGGACCCAGTCGTCGCAGCGCGCCGCCTGAGGGCCGCATGACGCTCGAAGCCCGGGTCGAGCCGATCACCGGGCGGGTCCCCTCCCTGCGGTGGAGCTGGGACCCCGAGACCGACATCCTGTCCGGTTCCTTCAAGCCAGCCGGGAAGAGCACCGGCCTCACCGGCACGGTTGAGCTCACCGACGATGTGGGGTCGGTGGCGGTGCTCGACGTGGCCGGCGGGGTGCTTCGGGGGATCGACATCGTGGTCTGGCCCGAGGTGGCCAGCACCAGCACGCTGACGCCTCCCGAGCCCTCCCGGGATGGCCGGGTTCTCCTTCCTTCCCGCGCTTCGCAGCCCGGTATCGCCTCGCTGGAGATGGATACCACCCTCTCCATGTCTACCGACGCCGCTCAGCAGACCTTTCATCTCCGGATCGGCGGGCGCCAACCGGCTCACGTGGTGCGGATCGCAGATCGTTGCCTGGTGGAGGTCGATCAGCGGAGTCGTCTGGCCGGGCTCTGGCTGCTCGACGTGCCACCGTTCCCCGAAGGCGAGTAGCCTCCCCCTCCTCCATGGCGTGGTTCGGCTGGCCGTCTCCGGCCATGCGTCGCATCGCGGCGGCCCTCCTCATGGTCGGGCTGGTCAAGGGACCGGCCGCCGCTTCGGCTCAACAAACTTTCGTCATTCGGGACGCGACCATTGTGGATGGCACGGGCAAGCCCGGCTACCGCGGCAGTCTTCGCGTCAAGGACGGGCGCATCATCGCGGTGGGGAAGGTGACTCCCCGCTCCAGGGAGCTGGTGACCGAGGCCAAGGGGCTGGTACTGGCTCCGGGGTTCATCGACACCCACTCCCACAACGGTGAGGACTTCGCCGCCCATCGGGATCTGCTCGCAGCGGTCAGCCAGGGCGTCACTACGGTGGTCGTGGGAGTGGACGGCGAATCGGTGTTCCCGCTGGCCGGACTCTTCACGACGCTCGCGCAGACCCCGGTCGCGGTCAACGTCGCCTCCTACGCGGGGCACGGCACCATCCGCGGCTGGGTGATGGGGAAGGATTACCGGCGTGTCGCGACCCCGGGAGAGTTGGCGCACATGCGGGCTCTCCTCCGGCAGGAAATGCGGGCTGGGGCCCTCGGCCTCTCGACCGGCCTGGAATACGATCCCGGCATCTATTCCGACACGAGCGAAGTCCTGAATCTCGCGGCTGAGGCGGCAAGCCTTGGGGGCCGCTACGCGAGCCACATCCGAAGCGAGGACCGACGGGAGTGGCTGGCCATCGAGGAGGCGATCGAGATCGGCAAGGTCACCGGCATGCCGGTGCAGATCTCCCACATGAAGCTGGGGATGCGATCCCTGTGGCACCAGGCGGATCGCCTGTTGGCCCGCCTGGATAGCGCCCGGGCCGAGGGCGTCGATATCACCGCGGACGTCTACCCCTACACCTTCTGGGAATCGAACCTGGCCACGCTGTTCCCCGCGCGGGATTTTACCAACCGGGATGATGCCGACTTCGCGTTGCGCGAGGTGGTGGCACCGGACGGCCTCCGCTTCATGGAGTATGATCCCGACAGCTCCATCGTGGGCCTCACGTTGGCCGAGGTCGCGGAGCGAACGCACACCGATCCGGCGAGCACCCTCCTCAACCTGGTCGCAAGGTCAGATGCGATGGAACGGGAGACCGGTGAAGGCGCCGATGCGGTGACCGGGGTCGGGATGGCGGAGGATGACGTGGAGCGGATCATCACCTGGCCCTACGCCAACATCTGCTCGGACGGCGGCATGACCAGTGGTCACCCCAGGAGCTACGGGACCTTCCCCCGCGTGCTCGGGCACTATGTCCGCGGCTTGAGCGCCCTGCCGCTGGAGGAGGCGGTCCGCAAGATGACCTCGCTGGCGGCGAGCCACATGGGCATCCGAAACCGGGGGACCATCGCGGTGGGCCAGCAGGCCGACCTGGTGTTGTTCGACCCGGCCCGCGTGAAGGATCGAGCGACTCCCGAAAAGCCCACCCTGGTTTCGGTGGGGATCTCGCGAGTCTGGGTGAATGGAGTTCCGGTGTTCGCCAGCGGGCGGACCACGGGGAAGTATCCCGGGAAGGTGATCCGGCGCGAGAAGGACAAGGCGGTCACGACGGACAAGTCGGACAGGTGATACGGGGCCGATAGGCGGTCATGGGGGAAGCCTCACCCCCAGAACTCGAACCCAGAAGGGGATCGACAATCGCAAGTCGATTCTTTCCCCATTCCCCCACTCAGTCCTCAGTCCTTTCCCCTAAGCTCTCATGGCGGCCGCGATCACTCCCGGCACTCGAACCCAGCTCGAATTCTCCTCGAGGAAGGTCAGCCGGCGCATCAGGGGGTTCGCCGATCGGTGCGAGGGGGCGTAGACGGGCTTGGGCGTCACGGTCAGCGGATTCCGCACCACCGCCTTCTCGATCCCCTCGATCATGGGCGCGTTGTGTACCCAGCCGGATCCGCTCTGGATATCGGTCAGCGTGGAACTGGGGTGCCCTCCCCACGGCGTGTTGCCGACTCCGAAGCAGGTTCCGGTCCAGCCGTTCACGGAGACGACCCCGTAGCGCAGCCGGGTGATCGCCTGCTCGACCGCCTCCGCAATCTTCGGATCCTTCATCGACTTCGGGTGGACCACCAGGCCCGCCGATAGGGTCCCCCACAGCCGGTCGTTGGCGAAGCGGACCGCCTGATCGAGGAACTCGATCGGGTCCTCGCTCCCAACCTGGGTCTCGGAGCAGAGGGGGCAGAATGGCTCCATGGAGAACGCCAGCTCATCACGGTCGTTGGGGTCCAGATCGGTCAGCAGCGTCCAGGGGATCCGGTCTGGTCCGGCCTCCCCGAAGTACTTGGCGTTGGTCCGTCCCTGCGTCAGCGTACGCCACCGGTCCATGGCTCCCGGATAGTACGCCCGGCGAACCCGCGCCTCCCCGAGCCGCTGCTCGAGCCCCTGGAGAAACGCAGGCCGGCGGCTCCATCCCCGCGGGGTGACAATCATCCGCACCGCGGCGCAGTTGTAGGAGCCGTTGCAGATGATCGCGCCGGCGATGTCCTCGGCCTGGAACTGGAGCTCCTTTTCCGTGTAGGGACCCGGAACGATCAGCACCGGCGAGACATTTCCCAGCTCGGCCGTGAGCGGCTTCTGGAGCAGCGGTTGGCCGCTGGCCTTGCGGGCTTCCTGTTGCGGTCCCGGCGGCCCCCACATCAATCGCTCATAGGTGTTGATCGAGCCCGTGACGTGCACTTCGTCGATGCCCGGGTGATTGACCAGGTACTCTCCCTCCTCGGCCCCGCCGTAGACCACCGCCAGGAAGCCCTGGGCGATCGGCTCCGCGTAAGCCAGCTCGAGGAACGGGCCCAGGTATGCGTTCACCGGGTTCATCTTGACGAGGCAGACCTTCCCCTCGTTGAAGAGCTTGGTGCTCACGTCCATCGAGACGATGGCGTCCACGTTCCCGGCGCCGAGCACCAGGGCCACGCTACCCTGGTGGCCGGGTGCCTTGTAGAAGCGGGCTCGTCCGGACTCGAGATTCGCCTCGGAGACTCCGGGCTGGAGGTGGACGTCCATGCGAACCCCCGCAAACAGGGTCTTGTCGATTCCGCTCGCCGGGAACACCTGGGCGGCCAACCGGCCATCGATGGTCCGACCGACCTTTCCGATCGGGGTGTTGCCCGTCTGCTTGAGGGAGAGAAGCGATTGCTGGAGCAGCCTCAGGTGGCGGACGACCGCCCAGGGGCCCAGCGCCCAGGCCTCACCCTCTTCCGAAGTTCCCAGCCGGAAGTCTCGCGCGTGCGCCGCGGCCTTGACGGTCTCCTCGGCGACCCGGAGATAGCCGGTCTGCATGCTTCTGAGGAGGGCCACCCGCTGGTCGAGTGACAGTTTGGCGAAGCGTGGAGCCCCGTCGCGCAAGCGCTCGACGGCCCGGTCGAGGTCCTGCCTGGAGGTCGGACGAGGCGGAGACACTGCCCCTGGAATCTGGGAAGGATGGGTCAAGGTCGATGCTGGCACGATAGCTCCCCTTTGATTTAGGCCGATTGGGCCCGAGTTCGGGAGCCAGGGTACGCCCCACGCATCAGCCGTGGATCAGCCAGGAATCAGGTACTGGATTATAGCCAGGCGAGGCCGCCGTTCATGAAGAGCGCCGCCCCTCCTTTCCCCCCTTCCCATTACCCGTACTTTTCCCGGCGTGAAACTCGCCCACCTCGCCGATCTCCA
>DATIWD010000024.1:0-11854 GCA_035519565.1 Gemmatimonadales bacterium
CCCTCCCAGACTTTGCCTGCCACAAACAGCCGGAACAACTCCCCATCCAGCATTCCGCCCTGGACTTCCTCATGCAGGATGTCGAGCGCCTTGGGTGCGGGAAGAGCTCGCTTGTAGGGGCGGTCCTGCGCGGTGAGCGCGTCGAAGATATCGGAGATGGTCATCATCCGGGTCTGGATCGGGATTGCCCCGGCAGCGACACCCCGGGGATAGCCGATCCCGTTCAACTTTTCGTGATGCCCATAGGCGATGTCCGCCACCTGACCCAGCTCCCGGGTCCAGGGGATCTTCCTCAGGAACCCGAAGGTGTGGGTGACGTGGCTCTCGATTTCCAGTCGCTCCTCGTCGTCCAGGCTGCCCTTGCGGATGCTCAGGAACCGGACCTCGTTCGGCGAGAGGAAGTGTTCCGGAGTTCCATCGATGGACTCGAAGGTCCGCTCGGCGAACTCGTGCAGCGCCTCGAAATTGCCTGCGGCCAGCACGTTGGGCTTGTTGGACTCGAGCACCAGCCGGAGAAACCGGTCCAGGGTCGCGGCCTCCTCGTCGAACCGGGCCTGGAGACTCTTCACGAACTCGTCGTATCCCGCGCGTCCCCGTTCCTCGAGATACTTCGCCCGATCCCGCTCGAAGTGCCACTGGGCCGTGCGCAGCGCGAACGCGTGCCGCTGCTGGATCAGGTCGAGGTCCGACGGGTAGAGCTTGTTGGCCTTGACCAGCACCTTCTCCCGCACCCCGACCTTGCCGAAGTCGTGCAGTAGTCCCGCGTAGCGCAGTTCCCGGACCTGCTCCGGCGAGAACCGTATCGACCGGTAGGCTCCGTCGTCGGCCCGGTCCACCACCTTGGCCAGTCCCACCGTCATCTCCGCCACCCGCTCCGAGTGGCCCGAGGTGGTCGGATCTCGCTGCTCGATCGCGGTCACCGCCGCCCGCACGAACCCTTCGAACAGCCGCTCGATCGCCTCATAGAGCTGGCTGTTCTCGATCGACACCGCCGCCTGGCCGGCCATCGCCTTGACCAGCTTCACCGTGTGGGGACTGAACGGCACGATCTGCCGGTCCGCCTCTGCCGGAGTCGTGAGCCTGGTCGCCGCCTCGCGTTTGCGATTGATCAGCTGCAGCACCCCGATCACGTCGCCCTGGTGATTCTGCATCGGGATCACCAGCATCGACTTGGTCCGGTATCCCGAGCGCTCATCGAAGGAGCGATTGAACGAGTAGGCCACGTCGGGCGGGAGATCGTAGACGTCGTCGATCACCAGCGGCGTCCCCTCGGTCGCGGCGTACCCGGCCAGCGAAGTCGGGTCCATCGGGATCGTGAATTCGACGAAGGGGATGTCCGGGCGGCTGTCGTTCTGGGTCAGCATGAAGTGCAGCCGCTTCCCGCCGTGTTCATCGGCCTCCACGATGTAGAGGCTGCCCGCATCCGACTGGGTGATCCGCCGCGCCTGGCTCAGGATCAGATTGAGCAGTGTCTGGTAGTTCTTCTCGGTGGTGAGCCGCATCCCGATTTCGGCCAGTTCGGTCAGCTCGCTGGTCCGGGCCGCCATCTCCGCCCGCGCCCGTCCCGCCTCCAGTCGCGCCGCCGAAACCCGGAAGGCATTCCGGAGCGCCACCAGCAGCTGTCTTGGGCCCGCCGGCGCGCGCACGAAGCCCGCCAGCAGATCGGCCGGCAGCTCGGCGGGCACGTCGTCCTCACCCTGACGCCCGAGGGCTACGATCGCGACACCCCCCTCGACCAGGCCTCCCAAGGCCAGCGGAGCGATGGTACTGCGGCTCTCGGGATCGAGCACGATGACGGCCGGTCGCCCGTCCTGAACGCTCTTGAGATCGTTGGGGGAGGGGAGCGGCCGCACTTCGACCTGCTCCGCCGCCAGCGCCTCGGCGATCGCGGCCGGATTCCAGCCGGCGGAGTGGAGCAGGAGGAACCTCACGGCTGCGACGGCGGTGAGGGGGGCTGGGAGGAGGGCGCCTGCGCCGGCGGCGTAACCGGGAACAATTGAGGCAGCGACTCCGGCGGCAACGGCTTCACTCCGCTCAACATCTTGAGCGGCTTCCGGCTCACCTGGTCCACGAAGTGGTCCATCTTGGCGCTCAGGACCAGGATGTTGCTCATCGTCCTCCGGATCGCTTCCTGGTTCTGGATCAGGACCGAATTGGCGGCCAGGCTGAGGGTATCGAGCCGGGTGAGTGCGCTGTGGGCGGCGGTCAAGGTAGCGGTGAGGGAATCGTGGATCGGCCCCAGTCGCTGGTCGGCCGACTCGAGCAGCCTGGTCGCCTGGTCCAGCGTGGGCCGGAGCTGCGCCAGCGTCGCCTGGGCCTCGCTCATGGTCTTTCTGACTTCGGGGGCGACCTGCTGGATATGCGTGTTGGCCAGGTTCACCGTCTGGTTCAGGCGCTCGAGCAGCGCCTGGGTGTCGTGCAGGACGTCCCGCACCTGGTCCTTGAGCGAATCGGCCACCTGGCTCAGCGCCTCGAGCGATCCCGGCCGGCGGATCGCCGCGATGGTGTCGCCGGGCGAGAGGGCCGCCGCGGCATAGGGGCGGACCGGCACTTCGAGCGCGATGAAGGTCCCGGTAGCGAGCCCCGCCAGCGGGCGAATCTCCGCCTGGGTGCCGGTGGGAAGGATCAGCGGGGCGCCGTTGTCGTAGGTCCGACGGAGGCGAAGGTTGGCCACGAACCGGGGCCGTCCCATGGAGGGGTCGACCAGCGGAGCCAGGCTCTGGACCCGGCCCACCTCAAGGCCCTGGAGGTAGACCCTGGTATCGAGGCTCAGGTCCTGCACCGATTCGGTGATCATGAAGATCGAGAACCGGCGCTCGGCCCAGCCCTGAGTACGGCTCAGCGCGAACACCAGCACGCCCACCACCGCGACGACGAGGAGGCCGAGCAGGGTATCGGCGGTGCGACGGGTCATGATCAGTGACTCACGGGAACGGCGCGGCCCTGGACGATCCGGAACATCCGATCCACCCGCGGCCGGAGCAGGACCGGAAGATCCTGACCGGTAATGAAGACGGCGCGGCGGCCGCCCTGGGCCAGCTCACCGCCGCGCGCCACCTCGAGCAGCTCGGCCGCCACCCGGTCGGTGAGGCCGTCGAACGGCTGCTCCATGATTACGAGTTCGGGGTCCAGCGCGATGGCCCGAGCGAGGGCGGCGCGGCGCCGCTCCTCCTCGTTGGCTTGCGCGGGGCGCAGCTCGGCGGCCTTGCCCAACCGCACCTGGGCGACGATGACGTCGGCCCGGCCCGCCACTTCGCCGGGCCGGACCTCGATCCCGAACTCGAGGGGCAAGCGGATGTTGTCCCGCAGGGTCAGGTTGTGCAGCAGGCCGTCTCCGGCGGGAAGGTATCCGATCCGCCGGCGAAACGCGAATTGCTCGCGGCGCTCCAGGGAGGCGATCTCGGTCCCGTAAACGCGCGCCGCGCCCAGGGGCGAATGGTCGAGTCCCATGGCCACGCCACCCAGGTTGTCGACCCCGCTGGCCTCATCTCCCACCACCGCCACCGTCTCGTACGGGTTCACCGCGAGGGTCACATTGTCGCTCTCGATCGGTGGTTCGGGCGGCAGGGCGGAAACGGCCCAGCCCCCCAGCCCGGCCAGGGTACGGCGCCGGAGCCGCTGGAGGGGGATCCCCTCGAACTCGAGCAGTGGCGTCATGCCTGGCCCACCAGTACGAACAGCGCGGCGGAGATGAAAATCAGCACGATGGAGCCCACCGTGCCCCGGATCACGGCCTGGGGAATTTCCGTGGGGCCCTGGCGCACCGAGAGCCCCTGGAAACAGGGGAGCACTCCGATGATGACCCCGAACACCAGCCCCTTGGCTACTGTGAGGGCGATGTCCTCGGTGGTCAACGAGCCGAGCACCATGCCGAGGTAGCGCCCCCCGCTCATCCCCTGGGTGCTGACCGCGAGGAAGCCGCTCAGGAACGCCACCACGTCGAAGACCACGGTGAGAATCACCGCGGACGCGATGCACCCGAACAGGCGGGGCAGGACCAGATAGTGCTGGGGATCGATGCCGATCGCCTCGAGGGCGCGCACTTCTCCGAGCACGGTGTTGGTGGCCAGTTCGGCCGAAATCGCGGTGCCGCTCCGGCCCACCAGGGCCAGGGCGGTCAGAATCGGACCCAGCTCCCGGGCGATGATGACCACCATGAGGCGGCCGATCAGGTCGGTGGCACCCACCGAGCCCAGCTGGCGGATGGAGGACGAGATCACCAGGAAGCTCAGGATCCCGCTCAGCAGGACGATGAGCCCCACCGCATCCAGCGCGGTGAACCGGAGCTGATTGAGAAAAATCCGGGCGGTCATCCTCCGGCCGCCCGGCGGCAGCGCGGGCAGGGAACCCAGGGTCTCAAACGCGAAGCGCGCCAGCGCGCCCAGGCGGGCGAGCCAGCGCGCCGTACCGCGACCGATCGACGCGAGGAGTCCGAGCACCGCCTCAGGCGGGCGAGACTTTCTTCAACCCCTCCTGGGCTTCGGCGTAATCGGGGAAGACACTGATGGCGCGCTTGTAGTACTCGGCGGCCTTGGCGTTGTCTCCCCGATCCTGGTAGAGCAGGGCGCGACTGTAATAGGTGAGCGCCTCGGTCGGCACTACCCGCGACTTGGCGGCCTTGGCCACGTCGGTGGGCAGCGGCGGGAGCTTGGTGTCGGCCATGATCTTGTCGGAGACCGACTGGATGATCTTGAACAGGTCTTCCCGCTTCTGGAGGCTGGGATCGTTGGTGACGACCTTCATGATCTCGCTGGTCTCCACGTTCACGATGCGGGCGTCCACGCGGAACTTGCCATAGAAGTCGATGAAGCTGCCCATGATCACGTAGCGGGCGCCGACGATCTTCCCGACCTTGGCGGCGGTGTTGGCATCCACTCGGCCATCCTTACCCAGGTCTTGTTCCTTGAGGATCTCCTGGGTCTGGCTCCGGTCGACCAGACGGGCCGCGGGATTCTTGCTCAGCTCGCTGAGGAGCATGGCGGGAATCCCCTTCTGCAGGGCCTCGAAGTTCTCCTTGTCCTGGCCGTACGAGCCGCCGTTCTCGAAGGGCAGCACCGCGATGCCCGGCCGAGTGTCCTGGGCCGCGGCGGACGAGGCCAGCGTCGTAAGCGCCGTCGCGAGCGTGAGCCACACCTGACGAGTCATATACACTCCTCAACTGAGGTTCAGTATCATGCCTTCCCGCGCCGCGTCGATCTCCAGCTTGGGCGCGCTCGCCCGAGCCCGGGCGCGGGTGTCCGCCAACAGGCGGTCGATCGCTTCGTCGTCGTGTTCCGGCTCGTGGTGGAAGAGCACCAGTCGCCGGGATCCCGATTCCCTGGCCAACTCCACCGCCTGTGCCGGGGTCGAGTGTCCCCATCCTGCCCGGGTCGCCAGCAGCTCATCCGAGTACATGCCGTCGTGGATGAGCGTGTCCACGCCCTGCAGGAACTTCACCAACCCCTTCCGCCAATCGGCCGGCACGTCGTAGGAGCCGCCAGGCCCCAGCTCGTTATCCGTCACGTAGGCCATGCTGACTCCACCGGCCAGCGGCGTCAGCCGGAACCCGAGCGTGGTGCCGGGATGCCGCAGCCGAAACGCCTCCACGCCAAATCCGTCGATTTCGAAGCGCCCTCCGAGGATCTCGGTGACCGTGAGGTCCGCGGCCAGCGCCTTGAGCGGCACCGGGAACACCACCGGATCCATCTGCCGGTCCAGGATCTCTTCCAGTGGAACACCGGCCTGCGCTGATCCGAAGATCCGCACCGTGTTCCCCGCTGTATTCAGAGGCTGGAAGAACGGGAGCCCCTGAATGTGATCCCAGTGGGTGTGAGAGAGGAGAATATCCACTCCCATCGCCCCGTTCTGGCGCCGCGACAACTCATGTCCCAGCGGCCGAATTCCACTGCCGGCATCGAGTACCACCAGCTGGTCCTGCCGCCCCTGGACTGCCACACAGGACGTGTTCCCCCCGTAGCGCGCCGTATGCGCGCCCGGCGTCGGAATCGACCCGCGGGTGCCCCAGAACGTGACCGTATAAGTCACGAAAGGCCTCTGGCCATCTGAAGTCCAATATGCTGCAAAACGCTGACCAGTGCGACGTTGGCAGTCACGAGAGGGGGGTGATCAGGGTCACTGGTGTGGCGGAGGTCACGACGAGCGCCCGGCCGACTGCTCCAGGGCGGCACGATTGATCAGCTGGATGTCCTTGCGCCCGACCTGGATCCAGCCCTTATCCACGAAATCCCGCATGGTCCGGGAGACGGTTTCGCGGCTGGAGCCGATCATCTGGGCGATGACGTGGTGGGTAATCTTTCGGGTGATGTGGATCCCGCCCTCTTCGTCCGCCATCCGGAGCAGCAGGTCCGCCACCCGGCCGTTGACATCGAGCAGGACCAGGCCGCCGATCTTTTCATCAGCCCGGCGGAGGCGGCCGGCCAGTTCCCGAAGCAGCGCGATCGCCACCTCGGGAGACTGTCTCAACCGAGCCTGGAAATCCTCTCGCCGGAGGACCAGGAGACTCGAGTCCTCCATCGCGATCACGTGGGCGGAACGGGGCTGGTCGTCCAGCAGGGCCATCTCGCCGAAGAAACTGCCTTCCCGGAGCACCGAGAGAATGACCTCGCGGCCATCCTCCCCGATCAGGACCACCTTCACCTGACCGTCCGCCAGCAGGAAGAGCGAGTCCCCCTGGTCGTCCTCGAACAGGATGACGCTCCCGCGGGGGTAGCTCCGTTCCCTCACCAGTTCGGCAAAAGCGGCCAGCTCCTGGTCGGGAAGACTGGCGAACAGGGGGACCTTTTTGAGGACCTCTAGCGGTGGAAGAGGCACGCACCCTCGACTCTCTACGTTGTATGGAAGTTATGGACGTTACGATACTTGCGGGCTCTGGTCGTGTCAAACCGAGACGGGGCCATGGCCCGGGGGGTGGCGGGGTCCAGGGGTGCCCTGCAGGGGCACCTGGCGGTGACCCGTCGGTTGCCCGGAAGTAGCGGTGGTTGCTATACTTCACCGCTCAATTTCCCCGATTTTCAAGGCAGGAAAGAGGAGTCGTACCGTGAAGCCCAATCTGCATCCCAAGTATTACAAGCTCACCGTTCAGTGCGCTTGCGGGAACACCTTTGAGACCCGGTCCACCTCGCCCACCATCCACGTCGAGGTGTGCTCGAAGTGTCACCCCTTCTTCACTGGCAAGCAGCGGCTGGTTGACACGGCGGGCCGCGTGGACCGCTTCCGGCGGAAGTACCAGGGGGACAAGGCTCCGGCGGAAGCCACCCAGGAGTAATTCGTGGAGGCTCGTCTCCGCCAGGCGCTCGCCCGGGCGGACGAGGTCGCCCACCTGCTGGCCGACCCCCAAACGGCCCGCGATTCCGCCAAACTCTCCGCCCTCGGCCGGGAACACGCCCGGCTGGTTCCCATCGTCCGCGGCGCCGAACGGCTCTCCAAGCTGGAAGAGGAGCTCGCCCAGGCGCGCGAAGTGGCCAAGGACTCCGACCCCGAGTTGGCCGCCCTGGCCCGTGCCGAGCTGGGCGGTCTCACCCAGGAAATCGAACGCCTGCGGGAAGAGCTGCACGAGCTGTTGGTGCCCCGCGATCCCCACGATGACCGCGATGCCATCATGGAAGTCCGGGCCGGGACCGGCGGCGACGAGGCCGCCCTGTTCGCGGCCGACTTGTTCCGGATGTACACGCGCTTCGCCGAGCGGCATGGTCTGTCGGTCGAGCCGATCTCGCTGAGCGAGGGATCGCTGCGTGGCATCAAGGAGGCGATCTTCGCGGTGCGGGGCCCTGAAGCCTACGGGCTGCTGCGGAGAGAGTCGGGCGTACACCGGGTTCAGCGGGTCCCGGCCACTGAATCCCAGGGCCGGATTCACACTTCCGCCGCCACCGTGGCGGTGCTGCCGGAGGCGGAAGAGGTGGATGTGGTGATCCAGCCCAACGACCTCAAGATCGACGTCTTCCGATCGTCAGGGCCCGGCGGGCAGAGCGTCAACACCACCGACAGCGCGGTCCGGGTGACCCATCTCCCTACCGGGATCGTGGTCCAGCAGCAGGACCAGAAGTCCCAACTCCAGAACAAGCTCAAGGCCATGGAGGTCCTGCGGGCCCGCCTGCTCGACCGGATGATCGCGGAGCAGGAGACGGCCCGCGCCCGCGAGCGCCGCGCCATGGTGGGCACCGGGGACCGCTCCGCCAAGATCCGGACCTACAATTTTCCTCAGAGCCGAGTGACCGATCACCGGATCAATCTCTCGGTACACAACCTGGCCGATGTCCTCGATGGGAAGTTGGACGAGCTGATCGACGCGCTCCGCATGGCCAGCCGGCAGGAGCTGCAGAATGTCTGAGGCGACTCTGTTCCGGCGTCAGGCGCTTGGCGAGGCCGCCGAACGCCTGGCCGCGGCCGGGATTCCGGGGGCAGGACGCGAGGCCCTTCGGATCTGGCAGGACCTGATTGATCCGCACGCCCCGGTCGGGGCGGACTACCTCAAGGATAGCGTCGGTCCTGCATCCGAAGCATTCGAGCGCGCGATCCACCGCCGCCTGGCGGGTGAGCCGCTGGCCCACGTGACGGGATGGGCCGGATTTCGGCGGCTCACGCTTCGATGCGACCGGCGAGCCCTGATTCCGCGGCCGGAGACCGAGGGTCTGGTCGACCTGCTGCTGGAGAGAGCAGCCGGAGGGAGAGTGGCCGACCTGGGAACCGGGAGTGGGTGTCTTGCGCTGGCCCTGTCGGATGAAGGGACCTACGACGAGGTAATCGGCGTCGAATGGAGCGAGGAGGCGTTGGCTCTCGCTCGTGAGAATCAGGCGCTTACGGGGTTGCCGGTCAGGTTCGTTCAGGGCAATTGGAGCGGTCTGCCAGGCGAGGGCGAGCTGGATACCATCGTCTCCAACCCGCCTTATCTCACAGACGCCGAATACGAATCGCTCGATACTTCGGTGAAGGCCTGGGAGCCGAGGGAGGCATTGGCCAGCGGGCCCGACGGTCTTCTGGCCTCGCGCGAAGTGCTGGAGGTCTCGGCCCGGGCCCTCAAACCGGGCGGGTGGCTGGCGATGGAATGTGATTCGACCCGGGCCTCGATCCTGGCCGGTCTGGCGGAACAGGCGGGTTGGCTGGAAGTTACCGTGCACGACGACCTTTTCGGACGCGCCCGCTATCTGCTCGCGCGCAGGAGTGCAGCCTGATGATCTGGGAGAAGGCGGAAGAGCTGGGCCGGCTGATCGGGCAGACTCCCGAGTGCAAGGAGCTGCGTCGGGCCGAAAGCCGCCTCCGCGAGGATGCCGAGACCGTGAAGAAACTGGAGGCGATCCAGCGGTTGGCGCGGCAGGTGGATGAGCACATCGCCCAGGGGAAGATGCCGGACGAATCGCTCACCTCCTCATACGAGACGGCGGTCCGCGAACTGGAGACCAGCGCGATCGGGCAGGCCTACGTGGTCGCGCGGGCCAACTTCGACAAGATCATGGTGCGGGTCAACCAGCTGATCGGGCAGGGGATCGAGAAGGGCGCGACGAGCAGCATCATCACGCTGGGATGAATCCCCGAGGGTTCTTTCTCGTCGTAGAGGGGCCCGACGGGGCGGGGAAGAGCACCCTGATCGCCGGACTCGAGGCCCGGATGCGGAAGGCCAGGCTGGATCCGGTGCTGGTGCGGGAACCCGGCGGTACCGCGGTGGCAGAGGCGATCCGGCGCGAGTTGTTGCGGCATGATCGGGAATGGGACGCCCGGGCGGAGTTGCTCTACTTCACTACCGCTCGAGCCGACCTGGTCCATCACGTGATCCGGCCCGCCCTGGCCCAGGGGAGGACGGTAATTTCGGACCGGTTCTTCCTGTCCACCGAGGCCTACCAGACCGGAGGTCGGGGGGTGCCGGTGGCCGAAGTCCGGGCGATGACGGGGATCGCGACGGGGGGGCTGGTTCCCGACCTGACGGTGGTGCTGGACGTGCCGCCCGAGGTGAGTGAGGCCCGGCGGAAGCATGAAGGGCGGAGCGACGACCGGTTCGAACGTGAAGACCGGGACTTTCATGCCCGGGTGGCGGCCTACTACGCCGCCGCCACCGGCCCCGGAATCATCCACCTGGACGGTCGCCTGGCGCCGGAACGGGTCTTGCTCTCGAGTTGGGACGAACTTCGGGGGAAGGACCCGACGCGGTTTCCCGGGCGGGTAGATTAGCTTGGGTAGGGGCCGTGATGGTCACGGCCACCGGACTGGAGGTTTTATGCGGAATCGTTGGGGGCTGATAGCAGCGGTCGCGATCGTCTCGTTCTTCACCGGCGGCTGGCTGCTGCAGCAAGGGGTCAAGAACGACGGCAACGTCTATCAACAGGCGCGTCTCTTCGACGACGTGCTTTCCTATATCGACCGGTACTACGTGGATTCGCTGGGCGAATCCGAGCTCTACAACCGGGCCACCAACGGCCTGCTGGAGGAGCTGCACGACCCGTATTCGGTCCTGCTCACCGGCAACGACTACAAGGCGCTCACCGAGACCACGACGGGGAACTACGGCGGCCTGGGCATCCAGATCGACGTCCGGGACGGATGGATCACGGTGGTGGCTCCGCTTCCGGATACGCCCGCCGAACGGGCCGGGATCCTGACCGGAGACCAGATTGTGGCGGTAGATGACAAGCTGACCGAAGGCTGGAACAACGAGCAGGCGGTCAAAGCGCTTCGGGGCGACGTGGGAACCAAAGTGGACCTCCAGGTCCGGCGGCCCGGCACTTCCGGGGCGATCAAGTACAGCATGACCCGGGCCCAGATTCACGTGCGTTCGGTCCAGGCCGGGACGATGTTCCCGGGCGGCGTAGGCTTCATCTCCCTCAATCCCGTCAGCGAGAATTCGAGCGCCGAGCTTCGGAACGAGATCAGCGGGATGCAGGCCAAGGGGATGAAGGCGATGATACTCGACCTCCGCGGCAATCCCGGCGGCCTCCTCGATCAGGGGGTCAAAGTGGCTGACCTTTTCCTGGATTCCAACCAGGAGATCGTTTCGACGCGGGGCCGGACCCGGGCATCCAACCGGCGGTTCATGGACGACGCCAAGCAGGCCTGGCCGGGGCTGCCCATTGTGGTGCTGGTCAACGAGGGCACCGCCAGTGCGGCGGAGATCGTCGCCGGCGCGCTTCAGGACCACGACCGCGCCGTGGTGATCGGCACCCCCACCTTCGGGAAGGGGCTGGTCCAGACCCTTTATCCCCTGTCCGAGACCTCGGCCCTGAAGCTCACGACCGCCCGCTGGTACACGCCGAGCGGCCGGACGATTCAGCGCACCGCGCGGAACGAGGATGACCAGGCGGAGCAGGCAGCCAAGGCAGCCACGGCCCCAATCAACACCGACACGACGGCCTATCACACCGACTCGGGTCGCCTGGTGAAGGGCGGGGGCGGCATCGTTCCCGATCTCACCGTGACTCAGGACACCCTGAGCCCGGGCGAGCGGGCGTTCGTGACCGCGATGGGACCCAAGATCGCCGAGTTCCGCGACGTGCTCACGACCTACGCGCTGGAGATCAAGAACGACAAGTCGGTGACCTCGGAGACCTTCCAGGTCACACCGGCGATGCGAGACAAGGTCTATGAGCGGTTGAAGGCCAAGGGCGTCACCATGAGCCCGGAGACCTTCAATGGCGGCGTCTCGCTGGTGGATGATCAGCTGGGCTACGAGGTTGCCCGGTACGTCTTCGGCCGGCCGGCCGAGTTCCGCCGCCGGGCCCAGGACGACAAGCAGATGCAGGCGGCCATGGCACTGCTCCGCAAGGCGCAGACGCCCAAGGAGCTGATGGACCTGGCAATATCCCGGTCGGCTTCGACCACCAAGAACTAGGCGAGCAGGGGAGAGGGTGGGGCGGGGGGGGGGGGGGGGGGG
>DATIWD010000025.1:0-75030 GCA_035519565.1 Gemmatimonadales bacterium
GCACCTGTTCCGTGGTGGCCTCGGGGCGGGAGAACCGGATGTTGTCCGCCACGCTGCCGTCGAAGAGGAAGTTGTCCTGGAGCACGATCCCCAGCTGAGACCGATAGTCCCGCAGGCGAATTTCGGCCAGGTCCCGCCCGTCGATCAGCACCCGTCCCGCCGTGGGCCGGTTGAAGGCCATCACCAGACTGATGAGGGTACTCTTGCCTGATCCACTGGGTCCCACCAGCGCCGTGGTCGTCCCGGCGGGAGCGATGAAGGAGATGTCCTTGAGGACCGGCACTTCGGGGCGGTACTCGAAGCTCACGTGCTCGAAGGCCACCGTACCCCGGATCTTCCCCAGCGGCTCGCGGCTCTGGTCCTCGTCGAGCTCGCTGGGCATGCTCATCAGCTCCCGGATCCGGTCCAGTCCCGCGAAGGCCTCGGTGACCTGGGTGCCGATGGAGGCGATCTGGACCAGCGGCGCCGCGACCATTCCGGTAAAGAAGATGTACATCACGAAATCGCCCAGGGTCATGCTCTGGCCGATGATCGCATTTCCGCCCACCACGATCATCAGGGCCCCGATCACCCCGACCACCACGACGCTGAGCGCGCCCACGGCCGAAACGCCGGTCATGGTCGCGGCCACGTTTCGAAACAGGCGGTGAATCCCCCGCGCGAAGACCAGCTGTTCACGCCGTTCCGCCACGTAGGATTTGACGATCCGGATTCCGCCGAGGGATTCGCCCAGGCGGCCGGTCACTTCCGCGTTGATCTTGCTGCGCTCGCGAAAGATCGGCCGCAGGCGCGTAAAGGCGAGCGCCATGCCTCCGCCGAAGATCAGGAGGAGCACGATGGTGGCCAGGGTGAGGTGCCAATTGAGGTAGAACAGCACCCCCAGCGCGATGGCGGCAGTGACCAGGCCGCCTATCAGCTGCACCAGTCCGGTCCCGACCAGGTTCCGGATCCCTTCGGCGTCGGTCATGATCCGGGAGATGAGAACGCCGGTCTGGGTGGCGTCGAAGGCGCGGACCGGGAGCCGCAATACATGCTGCTCGATCCGTCGCCGCATGTCGGTGATGGCCCGTTGCGCCGCCACGCCCAGCACCTGCGAGAGGGCGAAGGAGGTCACGGCCTGCACCAGGGTGGCCAGCAGGACGGCGCCAGCCAGGGGCCACAGCAACTGGCGCTGTCCCGCGATCAGGACGTGATCGATCAGATATTTGGAGCTGGCCGGGAGGACCAGGCCCGAGAGGCGGCTGATCAACATCAGGATCAGCCCCAGGGAGAGACGGCGCCGGTGGGTCCAGACCAGCTCCCGCGCCTCCCGCCAGACCACTTCTTTCCCGACCCGCTTCTTCTTCGGTTCGCTCATGATTCCTTTGTGGGTTCCCTACCGGGCTCCAAATCTAGCAGGATCGGGACGCTGTCTCCTCCACTCCGTTGCCCCTTTCCATCGTGAAGAGGCTGCCCTAGCTTCGGTTCCTCGCTGTCGGTATCCTACCCTCGGTTTTCCCCGGAGTTCTTCGCCGTGCCCGACGCACAAACTCGCCTTCAGACCGCGCTCGCCGGACGCTACACGTTCGAACGCGAAATCGGCCACGGGGGCATGGCGACCGTGTACCTCGCCCAGGACCTCAAACACAAGCGCCCGGTGGCGATCAAGGTCCTGCATCCCCACCTGGCCGCCCAGCTGGGCGTGGAGCGGTTTCTCCGGGAGATCGAAATCGCCGCCCGCCTGAATCATCCCCACATCCTGACCCTGATCGACTCCGGCGAGGCCGACGGCTTCCTTTACTATGTGATGCCGTTCGTGGAGGGCGAGTCGCTCCGGGGCCGCTTGATCCGCGAGAAACGGTTGCCCCTGAACGAAGCGCTCCAGATCGCCCGGCACGTCGCGGCGGCGCTGGCCTACGCCCACGGCCGCGGGGTGGTCCATCGCGATATCAAGCCGGAAAACGTGATGCTCCACGAGGGCGAGGCCATGGTCACCGACTTCGGGATCGCCAAGGCGATCACCGAGGCCGGGACCGACAACATCACCCAGACCGGCACGGCCATCGGCACGCCGGCCTACATGAGCCCCGAGCAGGCGGCGGGGCAGACCGACCTGGACGGCCGAAGCGATCTCTACAGCCTGGGCTGCACGCTCTATGAGATGCTGGTGGGTGAGCCGCCCTTCAGCGGCCCCAGCGCCCAGGCAGTCATGGTCAAGCGGCTGAGCGAGCCGGTGCCCTCACTTCGCGGGCTCCGGGGCAGCATCCCGGAAGGGATCGAGCGGGCGGTGGCCAAGGTGCTGGCGCGCAACCCTGATGAACGCTACGACAGCGGGACCACCCTGGCCGCCGCGTTGGCGCTTCCCGGGGTGTCGACCCCTCCTGGACCCACCTCCATCATGTCCGGGGGAGCGGCCAACAAGACCAAGTCGATCGCGGTGCTTCCCTTCGCGGACATGAGTCCGGAGCGGGACCAGGAATATTTCACCGACGGTATCGCCGAAGAGATCATCAACGCGCTCACCAAGATCCGCGCGCTGCGGGTGGCGTCTCGCTCGTCCGCTTTCGCCTTCAAGGGCAAGAACCAGGATATCCGCCAGGTGGGCGAGCAACTCAACGTGAGCACGGTGCTGGAAGGCAGCGTCCGCAAGGCGGGCAACCGGCTCCGGATTACCGCTCAGCTGATCGACGTGGCGGACGGGTACCATCTCTGGTCCGACCGCTACGACCGGGATCTGGAAGACGTCTTCGCGGTGCAGGATGAGATCGCGGGAAGCATCGTCAAGGCGCTCCGGGTGGTCCTGAGCGAGGAAGAGAAGCGGGCCATCGAGAAGCCCCGCACCGACAACCTCCAGGCCTACGAGTACTACCTGAAGGGCCGGCAGTTCTCCCACCAATACCGGGAGAAGGGGCTCCAGTTTGCCCGCCGCATGTTTGCCCGCGCGATCGAACTGGATCCCCAGTTCGTGCTGGCCTACACCGCCGCCGCCGACTGCAGCTCGCTGCTCTACATGTGGTGGGACGCCAGCGAGGCCAACCTGGAGCACGCCGACAACGCGACGCAGAAGGCGCTGGCGCTGGGGCCCGAGGTGGCGGAAGCCCACGCCTCGCGGGGCCTGGCCATGACGCTGCGCAAGCGGTACGACGAGGCGCAACAGGAGTTCGAGACTGCCATCCGGCTCGATCCCAAGTCGTTCGAGGCCTACTATTTCTACGGGAGGGCCTGCTTCCAGCAGGGGAAACTGGCCGAGGCCGCCAAGCACCTGGAACAGGCCGGCGAGGTGCGTCCCGAGGATTTCCAGGCGCCCGCTCTCGCCTCTCTGGCGTACAAGGGGATGGGCAAGCAGGCCGAAGCCGACGCGGCGCGCCAGCGGTCCATCGCCATCATCGAGAAGCATCTCGAGCTCAATCCCGACGACGCCCGGGCGCTCTACCTGGGGGCGGTGGATCTTTGCCAGGCCGGTCAGCGGGAGAAGAGCCTCGAGTGGGCCGGCCGCGCACTGGCGATCGACCCCGAGGACTCCGTGGTCCTCTACAACGTGGCCTGTGTCTACGCCCTCACCGGAGAGACCGACCGCGCCCTCGATTGCCTGGAGCGGGCCGTGCGGAACGGCTCCGGGCACCGGGAATGGATGGAGAACGATTCCGACCTGGAATCGCTCCGGGAGCACCCCCGCTTCAAGGCCCTCCTCTCCACCATTTAGCGTTTTCCTCTTGACGGGCGGGGATCGGGCCGCAGATTCCCAGCATGGGATTTTCCGGAGTTCGGCGGATCCGCTTCCTCCCGCTGGTCTGCGCCCTCTGCGGCGTAACCGGCAACCTGGCCGCGCAGACTGACGTCGCTGTTCAACCCGGACCCGGCCAACGGGTCCGCGTCGTTTGTACCCAGGCCGGTAACTCCCCGCTGATTGGCACCGTTCTCTCCCACGATCAGGACTCGCTCCGACTGGAGCTGGCCAGTTGGGCCGATCCGGTCTCGCTCCCTCACCCGACCATTCGGCGCATCGAGGTCAGCTCCGGGCCGCAATCCAATGCCGATCGCGGCGCGCTGCGAGGCGCGGTGGTGGGTGCCCTGGCCGGCATGGTCGCCGGCCTGCTGGCGACCAATTCTCAATCGGGGACGGCGAATACCCCCGCGGCGAGAGCCCTGCTCGGCGCCACGCTCTTCGGCCTCACTGGCGCCGGTTTCGGAGCGGCGATCGGCTCCCTGTCGGAGAGCGAACGATGGACTGAGGTCCCGCTGGAGCAGCAACCGAACTTCGTTTCGCCCTGAACTCCCATTACAATCGCGCGTCCACTTCGCCCTCCGCGCTCAGGGCGAGATCATCACGTGCGCCCAGGGCTTCCCGGCATACATGAGCCACGGTTTTCCGCCACCCGGCAGCGTCGGCAGGCCCGTGGCCTCCGCCGTCGCGTACGCCATATAGATCACGTAGAGCGGCTCGGCGCCGGAGGCGACGCCGGTCTTGGCGTTCACGCTGTCCCGGCTTCCGAAGAGCGAGTAGAGGGCGGCGGGGTGGTCCGGCATTTTGAGCTTCCCCGACTGGACCTCGGCCAGACGGACGCTGTCGACCCGGGCCCGGTTGGCGCCCTGGTCGCGCAGCTCACGCCCGCGAGCCATGAACGGCTCGAGATCCTTGTGGTAACAGGCCACGTGCCAATCCCGCTGCGATGGATCGTCGGCCAGGCAGATCATCGCATTGGTACCCTCCCGGAGAGTCACCATGTGGTGATAGTTCGAATAGCCGAGCACGGTGGCACCGTCCCGGAGCGCCTCGGGTAACGCGCTCACCGCGCCCGAGATCTGCACGGCGGTTGACGGGACCTGGGCGGCCAGCGTGGTGCCGACCAGCAATGCAGCGGCGAGACACGGTACGGTTCGTGACGACATAGATCCCCCGAAGGACGAGCAGCGGATGACGGCTAGAGCGGGCGGTAGATCGAGAGGGTGACGTTTCTCACGGGACCCATATTCCTTTCCTTTACGTCAACGTACGCTTCCTGCAAAAGATTCGAGACCTTGGCCATGAAGTAGGTCCCGAGCGCCCGGTAGCCCAGCCGCAGGTCTACGATGTTGATGTCGTTTCGCGGGTCCAGGGGATAGGCCAGCACCGCCTCCACCCGACTGCGGAACCGGTAGTCGACGCCGATCAAGCCTCCGAAGGTGGAGACGCTCGCCGTGAAGTTGTGGCGAGAGCGGTAAGGCAACGGCTGGCCGGTGTCGCGGTCCTCGGTGTCCAGGTACTGGTAGTTCATTTCGACCTGGACCAGATCGGGAATCACGCCGACCCGGGCCCCGGCATCCAGGCCGCGCACGCGGGCGCGGTTGAGGTTCTGGAACTGGAAGACGAAGGGCTGATTGGGAGCGGCGCCAGGGGCGATGAGGTTGTCGTAGTTGCTCTGGAAGAGCGCGGCGTCGATCCAGAGGCGTCCCATCGGGGTGGCGGTGGCGCCGACCTCGGCCGACCAGGCGGTTTCCCCCCGCAGATCCGGGTTGGGCACTACGTGGAAGCCGAACTGATACGTGGAGACATACTGCTCGATCGCCGCCGGGGCTCGATAGCCGTGCCCGCCGCTCGCCCGGGCGGTCAGCCAGGAGCTGATCTGGTAGACCAATCCGAGCTTGGGGTTCACGTTGACTTCGGACTGGCTGCCTGTGGCTGAGTGATAGTCCACCCGGGCGCCACCCACCACCTTCCATCGGTCGGTGATCCGTAACTCGTCCTGCGCGTACGCGGCCAGGTCACCCAGGAAGGGGGTCCCCAGGTCGCTCGACTTCACATTGGTGCCGGCCACATCGATCCCGCTGGTGATGGTGTTCCGGCGCTCCGGATGGAACAGGGCCTCGACCGAGGTCCCGTACCGTACGGCTTTGTGGTAATCCGCATTGTCGTGGTAGTGGTTGCGGTTGGCCACGTAGTTGACGTACGGACTGACCCTGAGGAGCCACGAGGTCCGCGCGACCGGGAGGACGGTGCCGCCGACGTAGAGGTGCTGGTCCCGGCTCCAGTCGCCCAGCTGCGCCGACGGAACCTTGAGCGGGGTGGTGTCCGACTCCCAGGTGAAGAAATCCTGCGCGTCGTTGCTGGTGAACATCGCGTAGGCGTCCCAGGGATGAGCGCTCTCGGGAGGCGAGGACAGTTTGATCCGCCCTGACCAGACGCCCCCCTCGCCGTTCTCGGTGTAGCCGTCGGTCGTATGGCGGCTTCCGGCCAGCCGCAGGCCGATGGGGCCCACCCGTTGAGAGCGCTGGAGGTCGATCCCCTGGAAACTCTGCAGCTTGCTGGTGAACCGATACTGGTCCGGGATGTCGTAATAGCCGTAGAAGACTCTGGCCGCGGTATGGGCCTGATCGCTGATCGGCGCGGTGAGCAGGTTCATCACGCCGCCCAGGGCGTTGCTCCCGTAAATGGCGGAGTAGGCGCCTTTCACGATCTCGGTCCGGTCCACGTCCATGATGGGGAGCGAGGGAAAATCCACCTGCCCGCCGTCGGGCGACAGCACCGGGTGGCCGTCCAGCAGCATCAGGACCCGACTGCCGACGCCGTCCGAATAGCCGGTGGAGCCGCGAATCGAGGGCTCGTCTCGATTGAAGGTCACGCCCTGCGCGAACGGCAACGCGTCGTCGACCTCGATCGAGTTCCGGGTCACGAGCTCCTTCTTGTCGAGGATCGCCACGCTGGCGGGCGATTCCCCGGCCCGCTCCTGGGCGCCGCCCGCAGTGACCACGATCCCCGGCAGGTCAACCACCGCGCGCTCCAATCGCACCACCAGGGTCAACACCTCTCCCGGCTCCAACTTCATGGAGTCGCTGATGGCGCTCTGGTAGCCGATGGCGACGACCCGGAGCGCGTAATTCCCGGCGTCGAGCTGCTGGAAGGCGAAGTCGCCGCTGCTGCTGGTGGTGGTACTGAGGACGCTTCCCCGGAGGAGTACGGTGGCCCCGGCTACGGCGCTGTCGGTCTGCGCGTCGACCACTCGGCCGCGCAGCATGGCCACGCCCTGGGCGGCCAGAGGCCGGACTGAGAGCAGGAGCAGGATGAGAAAAAGGAGACCGCGCGCCGGCGGCGCGGTCTCCCGAGGAGCTGCGGTAGAAGGCCCGGACGTCATGGGAGTCGGCGGTCGCTCTGGCGCCCGTCGCGGGGATGATCTACTTGAACCAGACGGTGGTCACCGGGATGCCTTGCGCAGTCACGTTCACCAGAAGCGTGTCCATGCCCACACCGGTGTTGTCCTTGAACGTGTAGGTCCCGACCTGCTGGCCCAGCGCCCCACTCGAAACCTGGTAGAGCGAGTCGATGCCATTGACGTGCTTCTGCTGGTAGGTGCCGTTATCGACCACGTGTGTCGGAGGGGCGCCTGCGATAGTCAAGTCCACCGCATAGGTCCCGTGATTCGTCGAAGTCTGTGTCAAGGTAAGTGTCCCAGTCGCATTCGGAGGCGTCACTGGGGCCCCACCTGCCTGCGCGATCGAAACCAGATCGTAGTTCCCCGAGAGATCGGGCCCGGGAGTTCCCCCTCCACCACCATTGTTGGATGTGGAGCTGCTACAGCCCGCAATGGACAGAGCCATACCGATGGTCCCGAGGCCCAGCCGAACCAGGTCGCGCTGCCGCATGGATGGTTCTCCAGTCGAGAGGGAGAGACGCGAAAAACCGCTCTCTACGGTAACCCGTCCAACGAGAGCGGTCCAGAGCCCGGCAATTAATGAAATCTTGTGGCGACTAGGGTCTGGAAGTTCGCGAATCGGCGGGCCGCGGGCGCCCAGTCCCGAGCGAGGCAAGCGCGGTGCCGATATCCGGCAGCGGCAGCAGGTAGTCCACCGCCCCCCGCTCCAACGCGGCCCGCGGCATTCCGAACACCGCGCAGGTCTCGGCACTCTCCGCGATCGTGGTCCCGCCGCTGGCCCGGATCAGGCTCAGTCCCTCCGCACCATCATACCCCATCCCGGTGAGCAACACGCCCAGCACCCGGCCGGGACGGGCCTGATTGGCCGATTTCATCAGGACGTCCACGCTGGGCACGTGGCGACTCGAGCTGGCCTCACCACTGAGCAGGGTGACTAGCGAGCGGCTCAGCCGCAGGTGATACCCCGCCGGTGCGATCACCGCGCGACCCGGCCGCAACCGTTCTCCCTCTCCCGCCTCACCCACATCGATCCGGCAGACCCGATTGAGCCGTTCCGCGAAGGGCCGCGTGAATCCCGGTGGCATGTGTTGCACGATGACGATCGGGATCGGAAAGAGCAGGGAAAGCCGTTCCAGCACGCTCTGGACGGCGGCGGGCCCGCCCGTCGAGGCCCCGATCACGCAGACATCGTAACGCGCGGCATCGAGGGCGGCGTCGCTGGCTGCCGCGTGGGCAACCGGCGCGGGGTGAGCGGCGCCATCCTCGGGGGCCGGGCCCCAGGCCAGGAGTCGCTCTCGCAACTCGCGCCGGACCGCATCGAGATCGAGCAGGTCCAGCCGCGCCTTGTCGATGAAATCCACCGCCCCCATGGCCAGAGCATCGAGGGTCGCCTCGGCGCCAATCCGGGTGTGGGCAGAGATCATGATGACCCGAAGTGAACGCCGCCAGGCCAGCAGGGACCGCAGGACTTTGAGGCCATCCATCCCCTGCATCGCGACGTCCAGGGTGACCACGTCGGGCTCCACCTTGGGGATTCGCTCCAGGGCCTCGACCCCGCTGGCCGCAGTGCCGACCAACTGGATTTCCGGTTCCGACTGAAGCACTCTGGTCAGCGCCTTCCGGACGAAGGGGGAATCGTCAACGACGAAGACCCGGATCATCCCGCGCTCCCATTGCCGTTGCTTCCCCAGCGCCGGCGATAGACCATCGCGCCCTCGAGATAGAGCGGCTCGAATGTGGGCGTCCGGTCGATCAGCGACTCCGCGTGCCCGAGAAAGAGGTACCCACCGGGGACCAGCGCCCGTTCCAGTCGAGCGATCAAGGCGGTAAAGGCATCGTCGGTGAAGTAGATCAGCATGTTCCGGCAGAAGATGGCGTGATAGACGCCCCAGGCCATGGCGGAGATCGGCGCCGCGAGATTGGCCTGAAAGAACCGCACTCCCTTGCGATACCGGTCCCGCAACCGGAACCGGCCGTCCACCTCGATGAAACAGTGATTCCGGGTCTCGGTGTCGCAGCTCCGGAGGGAGAGCGGCTCGTAGATCGCCCCGCGAGCCTGCATGATCCGTTGGGAGTTGAGATCGCAGGCATCGATCTCCCAGGAGAGTCCGTTCAACCCCAAGCCCGCATCGACCAGCTTCACCACCAGCGAGTAAGGCTCCTCTCCCGAGGAGCATCCCGCCGAAAGGATCCGGAGCGGCGCCCCTCCCAGCGTGGGGGCGACCGAGGGAATGACGTGCTTGAGCAGGATCTCGAAGTGCTGTTGTTCCCGGAAGAAATAGGTCTCGTTGTTGGTGAGGCGGCGGGCCAGCTCGGCGAATTCCGTCTCGCGCTCAGGGTGCAGGGTGAGGTAGTGGTAGTACTCGCGGAAGTCCTGGAGGTGCAGCGCGCGGAGGCGGGGCCGGATCCGGGCCTCGAGAATTTCCCGACGCGGACCATCGAACCCCAACCCGAACCGCTCGGCCATCAGATCGGTCAGCAGCTTCCAGCCGGCGCCGTCGGGCCCGATCATGACGCCTGGGCGATCGAACCGCCTTGCAAAGCCGATCGCGCGGTCTGCGCGACGATGGGTTCCACGTCCCGGGCGAGGTCCAGCAGGGTGCGACGGGCCGCGGGCAGCCCCAGGCGTCCCAGTCCCTGCCCCGCTTCGTTGCGCACCACCCAGTCGGGATCGTCGGCCAGGCGCTGCAGCAGGCCGAGATCGCTGTCGGTAGCCAGAGCCGCCAGGCCCTGCGCCGCGACCCGCCGGACCTCGGGATGCGAGACGTCCAGGCTTTCGAGGAGGAAGGGGCGGACCACCGGGCTCCGCAGGCGCACCAGCGCCGCCATCGCTTCCAGCTTCTCGTGAATCGGCGCGGTCTGGCAGAGCGCTTCGAGCGGGCGGATGGCCCGCGTGTCACCGATGCGGCCCAGCGCGCGGATCACGTGGTAGCGGAGCGAATCGCCGGTCTGGAGCAGAGCGAGCAAGGTGTCTACCACCTTCCCGCCGGGCCGGCGCAGCAGGAGCTCGAGCGCCTCCATCTGAATCGTGGACTCCCGGTCGGCCAGCGCGCGCAGCAGCAGCACCTCCGCCTTCGAGCCTTCGAGACCCGTGCACAGCCTGAGTGCGGCCCGGCGAATCGCCGGAGCGCGACTCTGGGCCAGCTGCAGGATCCGGTTGGCCAGCTTGGGGCACCGCTTTCCATCGAGAGCGCGGAGCGCGGCCAGCATCAGCTCCTCGGGCGAGCCGTCGCGCAGACAGGGGACCAGGGCCGCCTCCAGAGCAGAGGGGTCCATCCGCGCCAGCGCGGCGGACGCGGCGCTCCGCTCCTCCTCGGGGCCATCGGTCAGCAACCGGACCAGCGCGGGAATCGCCGCCGCGTCCGCCAGAGAGCCCAGGGCCTGGCAGGCGGCCGTGCGCACTTCGGCCGAGCGATCGCCCAGGCGCTCGGTGAGAGCGGGGAGGTCGGACGAGGAGAACGAGAGGCTGAGCAAGGCCCCGCGCCGGACGACGGGTTCCGAATGGGCGAGCAAGTGCAGGAGAGACAGCCGCAACACCGAGGGGTAGCGACGAGCCAGGGCCCCCACCCAGGCGGCGCCTTCCCGCTCGGCGGCCCACCGGACCACGTTGGGATACAGCTCGTCGAGCTCCGCCGCGATCACCAGGGCCGCGGCTGAGCGTACGGTCCCGTCGCCCCCTCGGGTGCGCTGCCGATCATCCTCGCGGACTGACATATCGGCTTCCGCACAAGGATCCTGCCCTCGGAGGATCCGGCCCAGAAAGGCGTACAGGCCCGACTCGGAGCCATCGGCCCGGATGCTGGGACCCGCGGGCGCGAGCGAGATGGGAGACGGTGCCCGCTCCAGCCCGGCGGCGATGGCCCGGAGCAACGAACAGCGAGGGCCGACCGGATCGGTCACCAGCAGGAGGTTGATCAGCGGGGCGACCGCTTCGGGCGCGCCGATCCGCGCCAGCGCGTCCATCGCCGGCTCGGCCAGCAGATCGTCGGTGGCCAGCTCGAGCAACGGAGGGACGGCGCGCGGGTCCTGCAGCGCACCCAGGGCGTCAATCGCCGCGAGCTGCAGCCAGGGTTCCCGCTGAAGCAGGTCCACCAGGACGGGGAGCGCCACCTGGGCCCGGATCCGTCCCAGCGCCTCCACCGCGGCCTGGGCTACGTTCACATTGGCGTGGCCGACGAGCCGGAGCAGGGCTTCCGCGTTGGTCTCCGTTCCGATGTGGCCCATGATCAGGCAACCGAACATGGCCACGTCGGGGTCGATGTCCTCCAGCATCCGCTCGACCATGGCGATGGCATACGGGCCCTGCCGCTCCAGGGCGGAGAGCGCCGAGTTGCGGAGCGTGGCCTGGTCCTCACGCGCCACCAGCCGGGCCAGGGTCTGTGGCTCGATGTGCCGCGCCGCCCAGGCGATCGCGGTCTCCCGGGTCTCGGGATGATCCGACTCGAGCCCCGAGAGAATCAGCTCCTCCCGGGTCGTGGAGTCAGAGGGGTTGAGACCGGCGAGTTGGCTCGCCAGTGAAGCGGTCATGGCGCGGTTCAGGTGCGGAAGGTTTCGACCTGCTGGCGGAGCGACTCGGACTCGCTCGCGAGGTTTCGCGCGGCGCCGCTCATCTGCTCGATCGCCACCAGGTTCTGGCGGGAGACCATGGCGATGGACTCGATCGCCTTGACGATCATGTCGCCGCCCCGCTTCTGCTCGCCTACCGCCTCCGACATCTGGTGGGTGAGCTGGTTCATCTTCTGCGCGGCGCTGGTGATCTCCCGAGCGCCGGAGGCGTTCTCCTTGACCGCCGTCGCGATCTGCCGGGTGAGGTTGGCCATGGTGCCGGCCATGTCCATCACGTCCCGGGCGCCGGCCGCCTGCTCTTCGGTGGCGATGGCCGCCTCGGTAATGAGCTGTGAGGTTTGATTGACCGAGCCCACGATCCCCGAGAGCACCCCTTCCATGAGCGAGACCGCGGCCTGGGTTTCCTTCTGGACCCCGTCGATCACGCTGCTGATCTCCTGCGTGGCCTGAACCGAGCGCTCGGCCAGACGGCGGACTTCCTCGGCCACGACCGCGAAGCCGCGGCCGGCGTCCCCGGCGCGTGCCGCCTCGATCGTGGCGTTCAGGGCCAGGAGGTTGGTCTGGTCGGCGATGTCTTCGATTACCCGCACGATCTTCCCGATCTCCTGCGACCGCTCCGCGATCGCGGAGATGGAGCCGTGCAGCTTCTCCCCGCCCTCCTGAGCATCCGCGACGGACTGCTTGGAGACTTCATCCACCTGGTGGACCCGGCTGGCGATCCCGCCCACCGTGTCGATCATGCTGGAGAGCGTGCCGGTCACCTGCTCCACCGACTTCAACAGGGTCTCGCCGTGCGATGCCGTCTGCCCCAGTACCGTACTCATCTGCTGAATCGAGGCAGCCGTCTGGTCCACGTTGGCGGTGAGGGATTCGGCGTTCTTGGTCAGGGCCTGCATCTGGGCCGCCATCTCCACCATGGTGGAAGAGGTCTCCTCGGTGGAGCTGGACTGCGCCTCGGCGCCCTTGGCCAGCTGGGTGGAGGAGGCAGAGATCTGTTCCGCGGAGGTCGCCACGGTGCGGGACGAAGTGGTGATCTGGCCCGCGATCGAACGCAGGTTCTTCACCATCTGCCGCATGCTGTGCTCCAGCCAGCCCACCTCATCACGCGAGCGGCTCCGGACGTCGAGGGTGAGATCTCCCTTGGAGATCTCTTCGGCGGCCATGCCCAGTGTCGTGAGCGGATCCGCGATCAGGCGCGCCAGGCCGAAGGCCAGGATCACGCCCAGGACGCCGGCCGCCCCCAGCAGGAAGAGGATCGTGGTCCGGGCGCCGAGGTACAGCTGGTCGGGAGTCGCCCCCGCCGACTGTCCAAGGGCGACCGCTTCATGCATGCGGTCGAGTTGTCGGATCGCAAAGGCGCCCAGCACGCCGGTGATGATCAGCACGAGAGTGAAGCAGGTGATGATCTTGCGCCGGATGGTCCAGTCCCGGACCATTTGGAGGACTTGCTCGCTCATGGGACGTTCGTCGCGTTGGAGTTCGAGTTGCCGTGGACCACGGCCTGGTCCAGGTCGAGGAGAATGAGCAGGCGCGACCCGAACCGGGCCACGCCCTTGATGTAGTCCGCGTTGGCGGCCAGGATGTCATCGGGCGGCGGTACCACGGCCTTCTCCGGCACCTTCACGACCTCAGCCACCGAGTCCACCAGGAGCCCCAGCGTTCGGCCCTGCGCGTCCGCCACCAGGACCCGTGAGGTGCTGGTGAGCTCCAGGACCGGCAGGCCGAGCCGGGTTCGAAGCTCGACCACCGGCAGGATCCGACCGCGGAGGTTCATGACGCCGCGGATATGCGGCGGCGCCTGGGGAATCCGGGTGATGTCGCCTACGCGGACGATCTCCCGGATCTTGGCGATCGGTACCGCGAACTCTTCCTGGTCGAGCCGGAAGGCCACCAGGTGGAGCTCGCGATCCGCCTCGGCCTTCGGGGCCGCACTGGCGCCGAGCTGCAGCGCGTCGGCGAAGGCCAGGATGTCCGGCGGGGTCGGTTCCGATTTGAGCGTCGTCATGGCTGCTCGCTGCTGATCGCTTAGTGACGCGAGGCCGAAAGCTCGGCCCCATGCAGGTCTGCCAGCCTCACCGTGTCGAGGATGCAGGCCACTTTCCCATCGCCCAGAATGGTCGCGGCGGAGACGCCAGCCGGGCGGCCTAGCACCGGGTCCAGCGCCTTGACCACCACCTCTTCGTGCCCCAACAGCCGGTCCACCAGCAACCCGCGATGCCGTGCCGCGGAGCGGAGCACCACGCAGTAGCGGCGTCCCCGCGGCTGCCCGCCCAGACCCAGCACCTGGCCCGCATCGGAGACCGGAATCACCGCTCCGCGCCAGAGCACCATGCCTCGCTGGGCCACCTCGTGGATCATGTCTGGGGCCATGCGCACCGTTTCCGCCACGTCCGAGAGCGGGAGGGCGTAGCGCTCCTGTCCCACGGAGACCAGGAGCGAGGGCAGCACCGCCACGGTGAGCGGCAGGCGGAGGACGAAGGTCGTCCCCCGACCCGGCTCGCTGGTGACCTGGACGGTTCCACCCAGCGCGCGGATCGACCGCGCAACCACATCCAGTCCCACGCCCCTGCCGGACAGGCTGGACACCTGGTCCTCGGTCGAAAGTCCGGGGAGAAAGGCCAGGGCGTAGATCTCCTCGAGGCTCGGCGATTCGGCAGTCGGGGCGACCCCGAGCGCGCGGGCCTTCAAGAGGATCCGGTCGGGATCGAGACCCCGACCATCGTCTTCGACGGTGAGGAGCACCCGATCCGACTGTTGCCGCGCCGCCAGGGTGATCCGGGCCTCCTGGGGCTTACCCGATCGGGCCCGCTCGGCGGTGGGCTCGATCCCGTGGATCACCGCGTTGGTCACCAGGTGAACCAGCGGCTCGCTCAGGCGGTCGATCACGGTCTTGTCGAGTCGAGTCTCGCCGCCGGCCACTTCGAGGCGGACTTTCTTTTCGCGATCCCGGGCCAGGTCACGGACCAGACGGTTGAACCGGCCGAACACCGAGGCGATCGGGACCAGCCGGGTCTGCATCAGGGCGCCTTCCAGGCGCTTCAGGGTCTTTTCCAGAGCGAGAGCGGAGAGCTCGAGATTGGCGATCTCTCCCACCGACCGTCGCAGGGGCGCGAGCGCACGCATGGCTTCCCGCATCCCGGCCTGGGCGATCATCACTTCACCGAAGCTTTCCAGCAGTGAATCCAGCCGGGCCGAGTCGACCCGCAGGGTGGTGATGGCCCCGTCGTTCCCGACCTCGCCCACGTCGCGCGTGGTGCGCCGATCGGTGGTCCGCCGGTCGCCGGTGCGCCGCTCGGTGACCGTCTCCGCGCTCTCCACGAACTGCCGCGCCTCGGCCAGATAGGAGTCGGCCTCGTTACCAGTCGCCGGGGCGGTCTCGGCTTCCTGAATGAGATCCATCAGCAGCCCGGCGCCTCGCACCAACAGGCTGCCGGCGGAGCCACGAAGCTGCGGTTGCAGGGTGAGCTTCCCGCAGAGGTCCTCCAGACCGTGGGCCAGCCCCTGAATGGCGCCGAGGCCCATCATGGCGGAGTTGCCCTTGAGGGTGTGCAGCTCGCCCTTGAGCGGAAGCAGCAGCTCGTCTCCCGGTTCGCCGTGCTCCCAGAACCGTTCCAGCCGCAGGCAGCGCTCGAGCACCGCTTCCGCCAAGGGGAGACACTCCGCCACGTACTCGCGGATCAACTCCCCAAAGGGGTTCTCCGCGGCACTCATCTCAGTCGTTTCCCCGGGCGCCCGAGCCGGCGCCGGCCTTGGCCACCAGGGCCGCGAGCTGAGCGGGAGTGAATGGCTTGCGGAGATAGGCCCAGGCGCCGGCGGCAAGCCCGCGGGCTTCGTCGTCGGGGCTGTCCTCGGTGGTCACCAGGACAATCGGCGTCTCGAGGCGGAGGCCGGCTTCCCGGCGCTTGGCCAGGAATTCGAGTCCGTTCATCTCGGGCATGTTGAGATCGAGAAAGACCATCGCGATCTCGGGATGAGTGCTGTAAAGCGCGAAGCCTTCGCGCCCGTTGTAGGCGTGGAACACGCGACTGCCGCTCAGCTCGCCCTTGTTGAAGACCAGGCTGTACATCTGGTGATGGAGCTTCGAGTCATCCACCACCAGGAAGGTCGGGGGCGTCATGCGTGGCGCTCCGTCGGCAGCAACCCCTTCAACGCCTCGCGGAGGTCCTGAGGCTTCCAGGGCTTGTGCACCACCGTCGTGACCCCGAGGGCGCGAGCCTGGCGGACCAGGATCGAGTCGTCGGGTTCAGCGGTCGTCAGTACGATCGGAATGTTCTTGAAAGAGGGGCCACGCTGCTGCAGTGCTTCGATGAACTGCACACCATCCATGTCCGGCATCCGGAGGTCGAGAAGGATCAGGTCGTACACGCTGCCCTTCGCGGCCAGGAGCTCCAACGCGGCGCGCCCATTCAGGGCACAGTCCAGCGTGTGGTCCCGGGCCATGAAGACCAGGCCATACATCTTCTGCACGAGCGGTGAATCCTCGACGATCAGGATCCTCATGGCACCATGTCCCCGCGTTGAGCGGTGGATGGAAACCGGCACTCTGACTGCTCGATGGACCCGGGAAGCCTGCGGGGCTAAGGCCCGGGGTTGGACGGAAATGAGTCAAATGCCGGGCTCAATTCGGGGAGGGCGGCCCAACGGGGGCACGGAGGAGACGCCGGCGGGTGGTGGATGTCAGACAACGGCCTACAGAACAATGGCTTAGGGCCCTACAAGGGACCCCCTCCCTTGACCTGCCCAGAGGGGTAGAAACTCAGGTACTAGAGGAGGGCTACGGGAGCGTCACTGTTCAAAAGGCGAGAGGGGAAGGCAGGATGCAACTGAGACTGCACTCGCGCCGCGCGAGTGCTCAAGCCATCGGCCGCAGGCTCAGGATGTGGCGCGCCTCCGCCGGAGTGGCAGGCCGGCGGCCGTAACGATCGCAGATCTCCACGATCTTGTTGACCAGGTCTGCATTGCTGGCCGCGAGTCGGGTTTGATCGTAGCGGATGTTGTCTTCGAGACCCGTGCGGCAGTGCCCGCCCGCTTCGAGGCACCACTGGTTTACCTCGAATTGGTGACGACCGAGTCCGGCCGCGACCCAGGTGGCATCCGGCAGGACTTCCTGCAGCTCCGAGCGCAGGAAATCGAAAATGCTTCTGCGAGCGGGGAGCGCGTTCTGGATCCCGAAGACGAACTGGACGTGGAGCGGGGCGCGGAGCAGCCCCTTCTTGAGCAGACTCGCGGCGTTGTAGAGCATGGCCAAATCGAACACCTCGATCTCGGGCTTCACCTCGAACTCGAGCATGCTCCTGGCCAACCCCTCCACGAAGTCGGGCGGGTTCTCGTAAATGGTCGTGGGGAAATTCACCGAGCCGGTCGCCAGCGAGGCCATGTCGGGGCGGAGATAGAGCATCGCGCCCCGTTCGCTCTGCTGCCGACCGCGTCCCCCGGTCGAGAACTGGATGATCATCCCCGGGCAGTGCTTCGTGACGCCCGCCTGCACCGCGGCGAAGCGCTCGGGATTCGAGCTGGAAGACTCGTCGTCGTTCCGGACGTGGATGTGAACCAGCGAGGCGCCGGCCTCGAAGGCCTGGTGGGTGGACTCGATCTGCTCCGCGGGGGTAATGGGGACGGCGGGGTTGTCTTTCTTACGCGGCAGCGAGCCGGTGATGGCGACGGTGATGATCAGGGGCTGGGGCATGTCCACAGATTACACCGATGGGTCCGCAGATTCCACAGAACCGCTAGAAGTCGATGCCCATGCGGAGCAGCACGTTCCTCCCCTGACCGTAGGCGAAGAGTTTATAGCGACTCAGATAGTCGGTGTAGGTCGCATTGGTGGCGTTGCGGACCCGGATCCCGAAGTTGATGGTCCGCGGCCCCAGGGCACGCTCCAGCCCGGCGCCCAGATCGAGTAGGGCGTAGCCGTCGGTCGGGGTATCGAATGGGCCGAGCCGAGTCTGCTTGGCCACCAGCTCGACCCCGGCGGTCACGTAGGCTTTGCCGAGCCGGGCTCCCGGTGTAGTGTGGAGCTCCGCCTCCAGATCCCCGCGGACCGGAGGGATCATGGGGAGCGGCTGGTTGGTCGCCTGGTTGTCGCCCAGGACCCAATCGAACCGGCCGCGTAGGCTGAGGGCGGCCGTGGCCGCCACTTCACTGGAGAAATCCACCCCCCAGAGGACAGCCCGCGAGGTCTGGACGTACTGATACGCGGGCAGCGTGACGGTGTCGCCTTCTTCGGTGATCACCGTGGCGGTGCCGCCGGTCGGCTGGATGTAGAGGTAGTTGTTGATCTGGTTGCGATACCCCGCCAGCTGGGCACTCACCCGGCCCCGCTGCCACCGCGCCGTGAGATCGGTGTTGAAGCTCACCTCCGGCTTGGCGGTCGGCAGCCCGATCTCGAATCGCTCCTCGCCCAGGTGAGGGCCGTTGGTATAGAGCTCGAATAGTGTCGGAGCCCGGAACGCTCGCCCCAGGTTGAGCGCGAGCGAGAGACCCGGGATCGGCTGGTACACGGCGCCCAGGTTGCCGGTCACGGCCGACAGGGTCCGGCTCTCCGCGCCGCGCTGTAAGGCGGTGTTGGAGTCCGCGTTCACCTGCTGCAGATCACCCCGGATGCCGGCGAGGAAGTTCCAGCGGCCCGTCGTGGCCCGCTCGAAGGCGAAGATGGCGCCGGCGCCGGTGGTCGCCCCGGGCACCAGCGGGAACTGCCCCTCCGACTCGTTGCTCTGGTACATCCCCGACACTCCGAGGGTGCCGGTGAGCCAGGGCCGGCCGGTGTGGTGGAGGAGCACGTCGGTGCTAACGGTGTTGAGCTTGAGCTCGAAGGTCGGCTCCTCCGCCCCGACCCGGCTCTGGTCCACCACTTCCTGAAGCGAGTGGCGCTGAAACTGGCTCCGGGTCTCGAGGCGGAGACCGCCCAGCACGAAGTTGGTCAGCAGCTGTACCCGGTCGTCCCCCAGTTTGCGGAGCGGGCCCAGGGAATCGTCATCCGGCACTGGCGGGCCGTCCAGCAGGCCGAAGTGCCCGCCGTAATGCTCGTAGCGCAGAGTCCCGTTGGAACTGTTGCCGTTGAGGCCGACGGCGAGCTCGCCGTTCACGGCGTAGTAGCCGGTGTTGTAGAGGGTGCCGGTCGGGGTCGAGTCGTTTCCGGCGGGCGTGTGGTAGTTGCCCGCGGTCCGGCCGATCAGGATTCCGCGCCAGCCGAAGCCCCCGGAGGCGCCCTCGACTCTCAGGGGGCCCCCGAATTCTCCGTTGTTGGTCCCGCCGTAGATCTCGGTGCTCCCACGGACAAAGCTCCGGCCGCCTCGGGCGTCCGGAACCGGATCCGGGATCACGTTGATGACTCCGCCCATCGCGTCCGACCCGTAGAGCACGCTGGCCGGCCCCCGGATCACCTCGATCCGCTTGGCCAGGAGCGGATCGATCGAGGGACCGTCCTCATCGCTCCAGGAGTAGTCCTCGAGCCGGAGTCCGTTGTCCAGGGTGAGCACCCGGGGACCGGTCAAGCCCCGGATGATCGGCTTCCCCACCTGTTCACCGGTACTCAGCGTCCGGACGCCGGCCAACCCGTCGATAGTATGCGCCAGGGAGACCTGTTGGCTTCGGAGGAGCGCCTCGCCGGTCAGCTCTTCGGAAGGGAGGGAAGACGTCTGAGGGTCAATCCCGCTCCGGGTGACGGTGACGGTGATGGCCTCGAGCTGGAGTGGTGTGATCGAGAGCGTCACCACCACTTCCCGCGTCAGGGCGAGGTCCACGCCCCTGACATCCGGGGCGTACCCGAGGCGCCCGATCTCGAGGGTGTACCGGGCGACCGGGAGATCGGGAAAGACCGCCCACCCTTCCGCGTCGACGACGCGCCGCCGGTCCAGCTCGGTCAGGGTGACGGTGGCGTTTTCTACCGGCCGCCCGGCGCTATCGACCACCCGGACGCGCAGGGTATCGGTGGCGAGGGGGGGTCTAGCCTCGCGGTATGGCGCAGGGGCGATGTCCGCCGGTGCGGTCGAACAGAGAACCAGCGCGGCGAGCGCAGGGACGATCACGGTGACTCCTGGCGTGCATGACCAATGGCCCGCTCTCCACCTTCAGGCTCAAGTTAGAGGCTTAATCGGCGTTAACAACATTTCATCCGGCATTCAGCCTCCCGATACCCTCGGGCGGCTAACTAGGTCCCGCTCGGCAACCCATGATACCAGGAGGAGATATGCAGACTACCGCGCGCAGGCTGATGGTCGCGGCCGCGGTGCTCGCGGTCGCGTGTGGGGGATCGAAGCCGCCGGAACAGCCCGCCCCGGCACCCGGCCCCACGGCCGAAGAGCAGGCCCGTCAGGACTCCATCGATGCCGCCAACCGGGCCCAGGCTGAAAAGGAACAGATGGCCAAGGAAGCCGCCGACCGAGAAGCGGCGATCCGGGCGGGCATGGAGCGGGATGCGGCCGCGGTCGCGGCCGCCGAGCGAGAGGCCAACCTTCAGGCGAGCCTGATGCAGGATCTCGGTATCATGATCCACTTCGACTTCGACAAATCGAAGATCAAGCCCGCGGATGAGGCGAATCTCAAGCGAAAGGTGGCGATTCTGGCCGCCAACAGCGGCGCGCAGATCAGGATCGACGGGTACTGTGACGAGCGAGGTTCAGCCGAGTACAATCTCGCGCTGGGCAACCGGCGCGCGGCCGCGGCCAAGCGCTACCTGGTCGATCACGGGATCAGCGCCGACCAGATCACGACCGCGTCCTATGGAGAGGAGCGGCCGCTCGATCCCGGCCACACTGAGACCGCTTGGACGTTGAACCGGCGCGGCGAGTTCGAGGTGACCTCCGCCCCGGACCGGTTGGTCGCCCCGTAGATGGGATCTCCGGGCCTCTAAGAGGAAATCCCGCCGGCCTCTTGGGGGCCGGCGGGGTCCCGGAATTCTCCGAGCTTCAGCGGGCGGCACGAGCGATCCCGCCAAAGTGCTCACGAGGTCACTGGAACAACGCCAGAGTGGCGCGATTCGACGCGCTACGGGCTCGCCGCAGCCAGAAGATGAGCCGCCCAATCTGGTCACGGCGCACCGGACAGCAATTGGGTGAATACCACCCGACTCGGCAGCAAGACAAGAGCTCGTGTCGCTAGCACGAAGCGGGGCAATCAGTTCTGGGGACGAGCAGGCTAACTCCTGGGTTGGATGGACTGGAGCGGGCGCCGGCATCCATCGGGCACGGGATTGAAGGAAGCGAGGTTCCGCCTGCTTCCCCGAACGCGCCGGGATGCTCAGGGAATGAGCGCCTCTCACCCGGAGTCATTGCAATGCAGGCTCGAGTTCAGGTCACGGCGCTGCCCAGGAGTTGTCCGGGGCGCTAGATTGGAGCCAATGCTCGTAGCCCTGACGCTCCTGGCCGCGTTCGGCCCGCCGACCAAGTCACAGCCCGCCAAGACCACTACCCGCCCCGACTCCGGGGTGGTGCGAACGCTCACGCTGCCCTCGGGCGATGAGATCAATACCTACGAGGTCGGAGCCGGCCGCACCGTGGTGCTGCTGCCCGGCATGCTGGGAGGCGCGTTCACCTACCGAAAGCTGATTCCCGGACTGCTGGCGGAGGGGTATCGGGTGGTGATCATCGATGCGCTGGGCACCGGCAACTCGTCGCGACCGCCCAAGGCCGACTATACCCTGACGGCGCAGACCGAACGCCTGGCCTGGGCGATGAGCGAGCTGCAAGTCTCCGACGCGATGATCGTGGGTCACGCCCTGGGAGCAGCCCTCGCCCTCCGGCTCGCCTGCCGGCACCCGGGGCTGGTGCGCGGCGTGGTGGCACTCGACGGGGGCCAGGAGCATTCCGCGGCCAACCACTCGGTGCGCCGCCTGGTGGGCCTGCCGTTCGCATTCCTCTTTACCACCGGGCGGATCAAGAAGAGCGTGCGGAACGGCCTGGTCAACAACTCGGCCGATTCCTCTTGGGTCACCGATAGCGCCCTGGCCGGCTACACCGATCCGCTGACCCGCGATCCCAAGGTGACGCTGCGCGCCTTCCAGGCCATGGGCCGCTCGGTCGACACCGACGACATCTGTTTTTCGGGAGAGACCTTGGGCACGCCGGTGCTGATGCTGGTGGGCGCCGTCCCCAACAACAGCAACATGATCACGGCTTCATCGCTCGACAGCCTGAATCTCGTGGTGCCGCACATGGACATCGAGTGGCTTCCCCAGGCCGGCCACTACATCCAGGAAGAGTCGCCCGACGTGGTGGCGGCGGCGGTGGTCCAGATGGATCGAGCGACCGCGACGCGGTAGTTACTGCGGGTCGCGGGTCTCAAGTCACAAATCTCAAGTCACAAGTCACGACAGACCAGTTGAAGCGCCCGCAAAGTCTGGCAAGAACTCGCGCGTGTCTCTAACCCGCCTGAATTGGCAGGAACAACTGGCCACTGGTTGAATGCACGGCAAAAGAGAAAGCCCGCTCATCGCTGGATGGCGGGCTCACCCTAACACCTGACACCTGCTCTTCATGGGCCTGGGTAGAGTTGAACTACCGACCTCACGCTTATCAGGCGTGCGCTCTAACCACCTGAGCTACAGGCCCTGAGGGGCAGGACTGAGGGATGAGGACTGAGGCTCAGTCCTGAGTCCTGAGTTCCGTGTCCGCCCCTACCGCCTTTACCGCCCTGCCCGCCTTGTCCGCCCCCGACCGCCCGACACGATACCCACGCCCTCCCCCATCTGGCAACAGCTACCGCCGCTTGCGGCGCGGCTCGTCGCCCTCCAGCTCCTCGATGTCCTCGTCCCAACCCTCCTCGTCCTCCTCCTTGTCCTCCTCGTCCAAGTCCTCGTCCTCGTTCTCGTCGAGGTCGTCCTCGTCCTCTTCGTCGAACGTGAAGCCCTCATCGTCCTCGTCGAAGTCATCATCATCCCGCCGCCGACGCATTTCGATGGCTTCCCGCGACGCTTCCCACGCCGACATGATCTCCTCCGGCTCGAGTAAAGGTGAACGGTGGAAACGCATGGTCGCGCGACCTCCCTTACGACGCACCCGCGGCCCGAGCCGCCGCCCGTGCCGCCTTCTTCCGATCAGACGCCGCCAGCGCCCGCTTGCGAAGCCGGATCGTCTTGGGCGTCACCTCGATCAGCTCATCCTCTTCGATGTACTCCAGCGCATACTCCAGGGTGATCTCCCGAGGCGGCTCCAGCTGCACGTTCTCGTCCGATCCGCTGGCCCGCATGTTGGTCAGCTTCTTCTCCTTGGTGACGTTCACGTCCATGTCCCCGGGCCGGGAGTTCTCCCCGGCGATCATCCCCTCGTAGACCAGCTCCCCGGGGGCCACGAACATCTGGGCCCGCTCCTGCAGGTTCCCCAGCGCATAGGCCACCACCACACCCTGCCGGTCCGCCACCAGCACCCCCCGCTTCCGACCCGCCAGCGGTCCCGCCCAGGGACCGTAGTCGAGGAACCGGTGATGCATCACCCCAGTGCCCCGGGTGTCGGTCAGGAACTCGGAACGGTAGCCGAAGAGACCGCGGGCCGGGATCCGGAACGACATACGGACCATCCCCTGCCCCGGGTTCTTCATCTCCATCAGCTCGCTCCGCCGAGGACCCAGCTTCTCGATCACGGTGCCCAGGTGCTCCTCCGGCACGTCGATCATCAGCTCCTCGTAGGGCTCGAGCCGCTCGCCACCGGGACCCACCCGGGTGATCACCCGCGGGCGGGAGACCTGGAACTCGTACCCCTCGCGCCGCATGGTCTCCATCAGGATCCCCAGGTGCAGCTCGCCGCGACCCGAGACCGACCAGGTGTCGGGGCTCTCGGTGTCCTCGACTCGAAGGGCCACATTCCGTTCCAGCTCGTTGTACAACCGGTCCCGCACCTGGCGGCTGGTGACGAACCGGCCTTCCCGTCCCGAGAAGGGGCTGTTGTTGACCATGAAATCCACCGAGATGGTCGGCTCTTCGACCGCGATCCCGGCCAGCCGCTCGGGCACCGCCGCGGCGGTGATGGTCTTCCCGATCTCGATCCCCTCGAGACCCGAGAGGACGATGATCTCGCCGGCTTCCGCACGCTCCAGCTCGACCCGGTTGAGCCCCTCGAAGCAGTAGAGCTTGGTGATCTTGCTCCGCTCGATCGCCTCGTCGGTCACCAGCCCGGGCTCCCCCAGAGGCAGCAGCGCCACCTCGTCTCCCACCTCGACTCGGCCCCGCTCGATCCGCCCGATCGCCATTCGTCCCACATAACTCGAGTAGTCGAGCGTTGAGACCAGCATCTGGAACGGACCTTGGGGGTCCCCCTTGGGCGGCGGGACGTGGTCCAGGATGGCCTGGAATAAGGGCTTGAGGTCGGTCCCCGGGTGTTCCAACTCCGCAGTGGCAGTCCCGGCCCGGCTCGACGTATAAAGGAATGGGGCGTCCAGCTGCTCGTGGGAGGCCTCGAGATCGATAAAGAGGCCCAGCACTTCATCATGGACCCGGAGGGGCTCGGCGTCGGACCGGTCGATCTTGTTGATCGCCACGATGGGGCGTAGCCCCAAACTCAGGGCCTTCCGGGTCACGAACCGGGTCTGCGGCATCGGCCCTTCCGCCGCGTCCACCAGGATCAGGACCCCATCCACCATGCGCAGGATCCGCTCGACCTCACCGCCGAAGTCGGCGTGGCCCGGCGTGTCCACGATGTTGATCTTGACCCCGCCCCAGCGAACCGAGGTGTTCTTGGCCAGGATAGTGATCCCCCGCTCCCGCTCGAGCGGATTGGAATCCATCACCCGTTCCTCGACCTGCTGGTTGGCCCGGAACGCGCCCGCCTGACGCAGCATCTGATCCACCAGGGTGGTCTTCCCGTGGTCGACGTGCGCGATGATCGCGATGTTCCGGATGGCTTCCTGGCTCTTCATCTGCGTCCCCAAACCTTCACTCTCTGGGGGCGAACACGCTCTCACCCCCCTCTCGCGCGGCATATATAGGCGAGTGGGTGGGAACCGGCAAGTGGGACAAGACGGACAAGACGGACAGGGTGGACAGGTGAACGAAGGACAGGAGGGACAGGACGGGCAAGACGGACAGGTGGCCTAGCCCACGTCCCCAGAACAACACCAGCCTGAGCGTCTTGACGGATCCCCTCCGGTCCTGCGTGAGCACCTTGTTTGACCTTCCGTCTTGTCGGTCTTTGCCGCCCTGCCCGTCTCTCAATGACCGATACAGCAGCCACGTTAGCCTCCCGGCATTGGCGCGCAGGGACTCCAGCCGCCCGTATTCCAGCGAATCCACCATCCTGAGATCGCGGGCGAGTTCGAGGGCGGAAGACAATTCGGACGACCCATTGCTGATGTCCAGATACCGCCTGAATTCCGCCCGCCCCGGCTTCGCGGGGCCTTCCGCGATACGAGCCGAGGCAGAGTACGCAGCCTTCCGTACCTGCGCTGCCAACCCGTAACGCTCGGTCCGGGGCCAGTAGTTGGTGGCCTTGTACACCTCGACCGCCAACTCGTGGCAGGCTTTCCAGGCGAGCAGCTTCTGATACGGCATCATGCAGGGAAGATCAACCGGATGCCCACTGAACCATCATCGGCCTAATGCAGATTGGTACGGAATTGCGCCAAGGGAATAACCGCTAGGAGGGCTCTCTTGTCCAACCTGTCCGTCTTGTCCGCCCTCTCCGTCCTGTCCGTCTTGCCCGCCCTGTCCGTCTTGACCAACTCCTAATGGTGGTGTCCTAACCCAAGGTGAACATGGTCATGCCTGTCCGTCTTGTCCGTCTTGCCCTCCCCGACCGCCGCGTCCTCCTCGCACGGCCCCCCGGTCTCCAACTGTATGGTCACATGCCCGATCCCCAGTCGAGCCAGCGCGGCACGGATCTCCTGTAGGACGCCCGGGTGGGCGTCGAGGTTGGGAACCACGGCATGCCCGCTCATCGCGACAATACCGCTGGTCACGGTCCAGACGTGGAGATCGTGGACCGCGGAGACGCCCGGGACTTCCATCATCAGTCGCTGGACTTCGGACATGGACACGTGCGCCGGGGCGGCCTCGAGCAGGATATCGGTGCTCTCCCGCAGCAACCGCCAGGCGCCGACCAGAATCAGGAGGGCGATGCCAATCGAGATGATCGGGTCTGCCGGCGTCCATCCAGTGAACAGGATCACCAACGCCGCCACGATTGCCCCGGCCGAGCCCAGGACATCGCCCAGGATGTGGAGGTAGGCGGCGCGCGTGTTGAGGCTCCTCTTGTGATGGTCTCGGAGCAGGAAAAGGCTGCCCAGGTTCACCAGCAGGCCCGCAGTGGCCACCGCGAGAAAGAGTCCGGTCTTGATCGTGGGCGGCTGTCCCAAGCGCTCAACCGCTTCAAAGACCACCCACCCCGCGATGCCGAACAGGCTGGCCCCGTTCACCAAGGCTGCGAGGATCTCCCACCGCAGGTACCCGTAGGTCTTCGAGGGATCGGCCGGCCGTTGCGCGATCCAGGCAGTAAGCAGCGTGAGCCCCAGCGCCCCCACGTCGGTGAGCATGTGGCCGGCATCGGCTAGCAGGGCCAGCGACCCGCTCACCAGTCCACCCACCACCTCGATGACCATGAACCCGGCGGTGAGCAGCAGCACGAAGCGCAGCCGTTTCAGCGCTCCCGACCGACTGAAGGACGCCTCCGAGGTCGAGGGTCCCGCGTGCGCCGCGACTGCGCGGCAGGGGTCCAGCTCGGCTGCCTCACCGGCGCGACCCGGGTTGCCGGCCGTCATGAGTCCCTCATCCTGCTCACTTCTCCTTCATTCGCACTCGAATCGCCTCGGCGTGCCCCATCAGCCCTTCCGCCTCCGCCAGGACGATCACGTGGTCGGCATCGTTCAACAAGCGCGAGCGGTTATATCCAATGATGCTGGTCCGCTTCACGAAGTCGTACACCCCGAGCGGGCTGGCGTAGCGCGCGGTGCCCCGGGTTGGGAGAACGTGGCTGGGGCCGGCCAGGTAGTCACCCACCGGCTCCGGGGAACTGTCTCCCAGAAAGATCGCGCCGGCGTGCCGGATTTCCTCGGAGATCCCCTCGGGATCCCGGACCAGCAGCTCCAGGTGCTCCGGGGCCCTGCGATTGATCACCGCCACTCCATCCTGAAGACTCGGCACCCAGACCAGGAGGCCGGAACGCTGGAGCGCCGCGCGAGCCACGGCCGCGCGAGGGGCCTTGGCCAGGGCGTCCTCGAGTGCCGCGGGCAAGGCATCGGCGATCCGGGTATCGGTGGTGATGCACCAGGCCACCGCGTCTTCGTCATGCTCCGCCTGGGCCACCAGGTCGGCGGCGATCTTCTGGGGATCGGCGGTCGCGTCGGCCAGGATGACCAGCTCGGTGGGGCCCGCGATCATATCAATGCCCACGTCTCCCGCCACCTGCCGCTTGGCCTCCGCGACCCAGCGGTTTCCCGGTCCCACGATCTTGTCCACGCGAGGCACGGTGGCGGTGCCGTACGCCAGGGCACCGATCGCCTGCGCGCCCCCAACCCGGAACAACCGAGTGACCCCGCCCAGGGCGCAGGCGGCAAGCACCGCATCCATGGCGCCGGTGGGCGGAGTGACCGCGATGATCTCGGAGACTCCGGCTACCACCGCGGGGACCACGTTCATGATCACGGTGGACGGATAGCAGGCCTTGCCACCCGGCACGTACAGGCCCACGCGCTCCAGGGGGGTAACCCGCATTCCCAGGATGCTCCCGTCTTCCTGAAGCAGTCGGAAGCCCTGGTCACGCTGCCGGACGTGATAATCGGTGACCCGGGTGATGGCGGTCTCGAGCGCGTTGCGGAGGGTCAGGTTGATCCGGTCCAACGCCTCATGCCACACCGACTTGGGGACTTCCCATTCCTCGGGCGCCAGCTCGATGCCGTCAAACCGGCGGGTGGCATCCCGCACCGCGGCGTCGCCGCGACTGCGCACGTCGGCCAGCAGCGCGGCCACCACGGTGCGGGTCTCCGCATCGGTCTCGACCAGTCGCGGGAGAAAGGGGTTGAGCCGCTCCATCGGCGGCACGGTGATCTGACGGATCATCGACTTGGCCCGCCCTCCCGGGACCCCGCCTGGGCGGCTAGTCTTACCGGGTATGTCCACATCGGTGGGCCTCCTGTCGGTGGCGGGCCTGGTCCTGGCCAACGCCTTCTTCGTCGCCGCGGAATTCTCCCTGGTCGCCACCCGCAAGACGCGGCTGGAGGCGATGATCCAGCAGGGGGATCGCAAAGCTATCCTCGCCCGTCGGGCAGTACAATCGCTGACCCGCTTCATCTCCGTGACCCAGTTGGGGATCACCATGACCTCCCTGGGTCTGGGCTGGATCGGCGAGCCGGCCCTGGCCGACCTGATCGGCGGCGCCTTTGCCTTTCTGCCTTCTCCGTTTCATCTGGTTGCCACCCACGCCGTAGCCGGAGTCATCGCGTTCACCGCGATCACTTTCCTTCACATCATCCTGGGCGAGCTGGTGCCCAAGGCCATCGCCCTGGCGTACCCGGAGACGATCCTGGGTTGGACCGCCGGACCCCTGATGGGATTCCGTTGGCTCATGGCCGGCCCAACCGCGTTGCTGTTCGGGGTCGCCAGGCAGCTCCTCACCTGGATGGGCGTCAAGCCGCCCGAGCATCATGAGCGACTCCATTCGCCCGAAGAGATCCGTCTGTTGGTGGAGCAGAGCGAAGAGGGCGGGAGCCTGGAGCAAGCCGACGCCCGATTGCTGGCCGGCGTCTTCGAGTTCAGCGAGAAGAATGCCATGGAGGTGATGACGCCCCGCACCCAGGTCGAGGCGCTGGCCGCCGATCTCACGGTCGAGCAGGCGGCAGACGAAGTGGTGCGTGCGCGTCGCTCCCGCTACCCGGTCTTCCGCGAGAGCCTGGATGACATCGTAGGCGTCGTGCACGCGAAGGAAATTCTGGCCGCCTTGCGCTCCAAGCCCGGTACCACGGTGGCCACCTTGATGCGGCCCCCGCTCTTCGTCCCCGGCACTCGGGAAGTGGAAGACGTGCTGGCCGACATGAAGCGACTCAAGGTCCACATGGCCGTGGTGCTCGACGAGTACGGCGGGACCGCGGGGCTGGTCACCATGGAGGACCTGCTGGAAGAGATCGTAGGCGAAATCCTCGACGAGTACGATCAGGCCGCGCCGGCGGCCCCTCCTCTGGAAGGGGCGCCACTCCTGGACGGCAGCATGCCGATTTCGGACCTCAACGCCGAGTATGACTTGTCGCTCGATGACCGGGAGTACACCACGCTGGGTGGCTACATCTTCGGCCAGCTGGGACGCTTGCCCCGGGCTGGCGATCGGGTCACCGTAGCGGGAGACACCTTTGAAGTCGTGGAGATGGAAGGCAAGCGGGTGAAATCGGTTCGCTTCCTCCAGGGCGCGGCTGGAAAGACCTGAGCCGGAGCCTTCCGGCACGCTCTTCGTTCGACCCTTCCCCGTTCGTGGCGCGCCGCTTACCGCTCACCGCCGGCGCCGTTAGTTTGCTCGCCCATGCCCTCGCGTCGCCCCCTCTCGCTTCCTCCCGGTGCGCTCGATCTCACCGGCCCCGCGGTACGCCACCGTCGCAGCCTCCAGCGCGCGACCATGGAAGTGCTGGCCGGCGCCGGGTACGAAGAAGTCATGCCCCCGGGCTTCGAGTACGAGGAGGTCTTCATGCGGGCCGGGGGCCCCGGCGTGGCGGAGCGCCTGGTACGGTTCATGGATTTGGACGGTCGCGTGCTGGCGCTCCGGTTCGACTACACGGCGAGCCTGGCGCGGGTAGCGGCCACCACCTTCGCGGCGGCCAACCGGCCGTTGCGCCTCTGCTATTCCGGAAGCGTCTTTCGCCAGGATCCCGAGCGGGGGAGCCGCCCGCGGGAGACCCTGCAGGTGGGCGCGGAGCTGCTGGGTGAGCGTGGCCTCGAGGCCGACGTCGAGATCGTCCGGCTGACGCTGGCGCTGGCGCGCGCCGCGGGGCTCCGTGAATTCCAGATCAATCTGGGCCACGTGGGAGTCCTGGCCCCCGGCCTCGCCGCACTGGATGAAGACCTCCGCGCCGACGTCCACCGCTGGATTGACCGGAAAGACCGGGCCAGCCTCAATCGCGCGTTGGCGGGCGAATCATCACTGGCCCAGACCCTCCTCACCCTGCCATTCGTGATGGGGCGCCGGGCCGCGCTCGATGAAGCGGAGCGGAGCGCTCCGGAAGCCTCGCGTCCGGGGCTCGCCCACCTGCGCGCCTTGAACGACGCGCTGCGATCCGACGAGCAGGCGCACCTGGTCTATGACCTGGGCGAGGTCCGTGGCCTCGATTACTACACCGGGATCCACTTCGAGGTGTTCACGGCGGGAGCGGGCCGGGCGGTGGGCGCCGGAGGCCGTTACGACGGACTCATGGCCAAGTTCGGCCCGGCTCGTCCCGCGGTGGGCGTCGCCCTCGATCTCGATACCATCTGCGAGGCGGCCCCGTGACCACCCAGCTCCGCATCGCGCTCCCGAAGGGGCGGCTCTACGATCCGACCCTCGAACGATTCAAGCGGGCGGGGATCGCGCTGACTGGCGACCCGGGGCGGCGCCTGCTGGTGCCCGCCTCCGAGCCCGGCATCGAATTTCTCGCGGTCAAGCCGATGGACGTTCCCGTCTATGTCGAATCGGGCGCCGCTGACCTGGGCGTGACCGGCACCGATGTCCTCCGCGAGACCAATGCCGACGTGCTGGAGCCGCTCGATCTCGGGTTCGGCCACTGCCGCCTGGTGGTCGCGTCGCCGACCGGATCGCCGTATCCGGATCTGCCCGGGGGAATCACGCCCAGAGTCGCCACCAAGTATCCCCGACTGGCCTGGCAACACTTCGCCGCGGCCGGCCGGCCGGTCGAGGTCGTGACCGTGGCGGGATCGGTGGAAGTCGCCCCGCTCCTGGGGCTCTCGCACTGGATCGTGGATCTGGTGGATACGGGGAATACGCTCAGGGCCAACGATCTGGCCGAGCGGGAGGTGATTCTCGCCTGCAGTGCGATCCTGGTGGCCAACCGGGCCAGTCAGAAGCTCAAGCTCGAGCGGTTCCAACAGGTGACCGGCCGCCTCGAGGCAGCCGGCGGGTAACGCCCTGGCCTACCTTGGCGCCGGGGCTTCGACGTTCCGGCGCGCCAGCTCGACCGCCAATTCCAGCGCCTTCCGCATGCTCGACGGGTCCGCCTGCCCGGTGCCGGCGATATCGAACGCGGTGCCATGGTCGGGTGAGGTTCTCGGAAACGGGAGTCCGAGCGTGACGTTCACCGCCGAGCCGAAGGCCGCCACCTTGATCGCGGTCATCCCCACGTCGTGATAGGGCGCCAGCACCGCGTCGAATTCCCCCCGCAGCGCCCGCACGAAGACCGTATCCGCCGGCAGCGGGCCGGCCGCCTTGAGCTTGGTCGCGGCCGGTTCCAGGATCCGGCTCTCCTCATCGCCGAAGATCCCACCCTCCCCGGCGTGGGGATTCAGGGCGCAGAGGACCAGCCGCGGGTGCTGGAGTCCCCACCAGTCGTGCAGGGCCCGCCGGGTCACCTGACCGACCTTGACGATCCGATCCACGGTCAGAAGCTCGGGCACCGAGCGCAACGGGACGTGGGTGGTGACCAGCACGACCCGCAGTCGCTCTGCGGCCAGCATCATCGCGACGTCCACATCGCCCGCCAGGTGGGCCAGCCACTCGGTGTGTCCCGGATAGGTGAACCCGGCGAGATGCAGCGCCTGCTTCTGGAGCGGCGCGGTGACGATCCCGTCTACGGCACCCTCGAGCGCGAGGCGGGCGGCGGTCTCCACGCTGTGTCCGGCAATCTGCCCGGCGCGGACCGGGCGCGACGACGCCGGACCACCCTTGCCCCAGCGGCCCACGCCGACCAGCCGGGCGGCGGGCAGTCCTTCGATCTGGTCGTCGGCACCGACGACGGTGAGTTCGGCTTCGAGGGGAATTTCCAGCGCGCGCGCTACGATCTCGGGTCCGATCCCCCGGGGATCGCCCAGGGTGACCGCGAGTCGTGGCCGTCGGGAGGTGATAAGGCGCAGGCGACGAGGCGTGTCTAGAACCCCCGGATCTCCACGTAGGAGTTCTTGCGGAGCCTGGCGACGTAATGCTGGACCGCCAGGTCCTTGCCCAACCCGGTGCGGATCTGGTCCCGCACATCCTCGTACTTGACCTCACCCGCCGACCGGCGATTCATCAGCTTGAGGATGATGTACTTGTCGCGATAGGACACCGGACCCGGCAGTTTGAAGAGCGGGACGACCGCGCCGGAATCCAGCTGGCCGATCGCCGCCTGATACTCCGGCGGCAGCCGGTTGAGGGAGACATCGCTGGCGTCCTTGTCCAGCGTGGGGTCATTGTAGAGTCGTTGCAGCGAGTCGATCGAGGCCCCGTTCAAGACCGCGGTCCGGATGCGCTCCCCCATCGCCTGGGCGCTGTCCGCTTCGGCCTGCGTGATCTCGGGCATGATGAGGATGTGCCGGGCCTGGATCTCGCCCGGCTGGACTCGTTGCACCTGGATCACGTGGAATCCGAAGATGGTCTCGACCGGATTGGAGACGACGCCCGGCTTGAGGTTGAAGGCGACCTGCTCGAACTGGGTCACCATCATGCCGCGCCGGAACCAGCCCAGGTCCCCGCCCTGTTCCTTGGTGGTGGGATCCTGCGAGAACCGTTTCGCCGCCGAGGCGAAATCGCCACCCTTCCGCAGCCCGCGCGCGATCGAATCGGCCAGCAGATAGGCGCGGAGCAGGGCGGCGGAGTCGGCCTTGGGCGTTACCACGATCTGCTTGATCGAGACGGTCGCCGGCCGATCGCCCAGCTCCGCCTTCCGTTCCTCGAAGGCCGCTCGCATCTCCTTATCCGTGGGAATCACCGGCTCCAGCTTGTGTTCGCCCTGAAGCTTCTCCAGGAGCCGGTTCTTGAGCGCCTCCCGCCGCTGCTGATCGCTGAGCCACCGGCGATACTCATCGGGACTGTCGAATCCGGCCTTTCGCAGCTCGCCGCGATATTCGATTTCCGAAACGAACTTGCCCCGCACGTTCTTCACCTGCTGCTCCACCCCTTCGGCCACTTCCTGGTCAGTCACCTTGATCGCGGTGTCCTGCTGAGCCTCCTGGACCAGGAGCTCGACGTCGATGATCTCGTTGAGCACCCGCCGGCAATATGCCCGCAATGCCCCGGCGCTGTCGGGCAGCTTGATCCCCTGCTGCGCGATGCTCTGGTAGGCGGTCTCGTCGACGTACGAGGCCAGGATCGGTGCATTCCCCACCACGGCGACGACTCGGTCGATCGACTGGGCGGTATCGCAGCGCTGCTGCTGGGCCAGTCCCGGTCGGGCCACCGCGACGAGCAACGTCAGAAAGACGAAAAGTACGAGTCGTGCCTTCATGTCACCTTTGCTCTGGGCGCAGCGGTACTGGTGCTGTCATGTCCGGGAATCGGGGCCGGACCCGGAGCCGGTCGCAGGCCCGGTCCCGTCGGCTTCTTCGCCGCGGCGGAATCGCGCTGCTGCTTCGCCACGATGGCCGCCTTGGTAAGGGCCAGCGCGACGCCGTCCGGAAACTGATGGTAGGGGTACCGGTCTCGCAGCACACTGATGAGCCCGCCGCCCGGAGGACGGCTCCTGGTTCCCGCGGCAATCCGATCGAGCAGGCCGTTCACCCTGCCTTCGACCCAGACCGGTTGGCGGGCCGAATCCGCATCGGCCGAACCCCCGATTCTGAGCGCCTGTTTCAAGCTATCCAGGTCGCCGCGGTATTGCTGATAGATCGAGCGCCATTCCGGCTCGGTGATGCCCACCTTGGCCGAATCCGCCTGTTGAAGAACCAGTTTGGTCTGCGCCAGCCCCTTGACGAATCGCATGATCTCGAAGTCGCGCATCCGATCGAAGCGGGTCACCACCAGGGGGCCCACGGCCTGGATGAAGTTGATCAGCTCACGCTCGGTGTAGGCCCCACCCTGGTAGATCGCCAGGGGCCGATTCGACTTGAGCGCGTGCTCCCGATCGTCCATGGCGTTGCGGACCAGTTGCGGCGTGTTGTAAGGAAACCTGAGCCCGTACCGGTCGCACAGATCGATGACGTAGATGGAATCCAGCCGGGGGCGCTCGCGTTCGGTCAAGTAGGCCATCCACTTGGCGCGGACCTCGGTGAGCGGAGGCCGCCGGATGATGTGGAATCCGGCCCGGCTCTCGACCACCCCACTGTGCTGGCCCGGTGCCAGAGTCCAGGCGACACTGTCGAACTTGGCCGTAAAGGTGCCACGCACCGCTGGAGGCATCACCCCCTTGGCGGCCCGACCCACGGTGTCGTCCGAGTACCTCATGGCCAGCTCGCCGAAGTCAGCGCCGGCATCCAGGCGGGCCAGGAGGCGCGATGCCCTGTTCTTGGCCTCCGCGCGTTGAGGCGCGGGAGCATTGGGCGGCGCGATCACCAGAAGCTGCTGGAACACCCGTTCCCGCCCGGCGGCGTCCGCGCTATCAGCGAGCGAATCGGGGAGCACCGGCCGATGGGCGGCCAGGGTGTCGCGCCAATGGGTCAGCCGCGCCCGAACCACCTGCGGCCACATCGCCTGCGCGGCAGTGGCCGAGTCATCGAGCGCGGCGCCGGTCGTCACCGCCTGGGTGAACAGGCTGTAGTTGATCCAGGCATCGGCCAGCAGCTCGGCGCCCGCCTTGTTGAGGCTCACCTGTTTCCCCAGGCCCGTGAGCAGCTCGGCCAGCCGGTCAGCCGGCAGACCGGTGGGGCCGGCCGTCGCCGCCAGCGGCGGATGCGCGGTGAACATGTCGCCCGGCGCGCCACACCCGGCAAGCGTTCCCGTCGCGCACAGCGCCCAGATCGTGAGACCGCGACCTACCCGCATGCCCAGACTCCCATTCATTGTGAGGCCGGCGCCAGGACCGGCTCCGGGCCAACGGCCGCTCGGAGGGCACGGACCAGCGCCGGCGTCATCGGTTCCCCGCCCAGACGGGTGAGGCGCAGGGCGAGCGGAACCGTTCGCCGAACCTCGGCCGCCAACTGCACCTCGTCCAGCGCGACCTTGAGCCCGGCCAACCGCGGCACCGCGCCGGCCCGGAAACTCAATCGCGCTTCTTCCCCGTGCACCAGCAGGTGTTGCACGCCGATCCGCGCACCCAGAATCCTGAGCCGGGAGAGATGCAGCAGGTTTTCCGCCTCGGCCGGCAAGGGGCCGAACCGTTCGCGCATCTCGTCGCGAAGCTGCTCAATGTCGCCAGGGGTGGTGGTCCGCGCCAGTCGCCGATAGAGATCCAGCTTGACGTCGTCCTCGGAAACGTAATCGTCCGGGAGATGGGCCGGCTGGTCGAGTACCACCTCCGGCGGCGCCGGCTGTTCGCCCTCCCCCTGCCCCTTGAGCGCCCGCACGGTTTCGTCCAGCCAGCGGAGGTAGAGATCGAAGCCGACCGCCTGGGCGTGGCCCGACTGTTCCGCGCCGAGCAGATCGCCGGCGCCCCGAAGCTCCAGGTCCTTGAGCGCGATCCGGTACCCGGCGCCGAGATCGGTGTGATGCTCCAGGACCTTGAGCCGCTCCTCCGCCTCGCGATCGATCAGATCGGGCACGAGAAGATAGCAATAGGCGCGGCGGTGGCTGCGGCCGACCCGGCCCCGCAGCTGGTACAGCTGCGCCAGGCCGAACCGGTGGGCGTCGTGCACCACCATGGTGTTGGCGTTGGCCACGTCGAGACCGGACTCGACGATCATGGTCGAGACCAGAACGTCCACCTCTCCCGCCACGAATTGCCGCATCACCTCTTCCAGCGGCTCCGCCGGCATCTGGCCGTGCACCACGCCCACTCGGGCCCGGGGCGCCAGAGCCCGGACCCGTTCGGCGATGGTGTTGATGGTCTCGATCCGGTTGTGGACGAAAAAGGTCTGCCCTCCCCGATCCAGCTCCCGCGCCAGCGCTTCCTCGAGCAGCCCATCGTCCCACGGTTCCACAAAGGTGAGAATCGGCGAGCGGTCCCGCGGCGGTGTCTCGATGATGGTCAGGTCCCGGAGCCCGGCCAGACTCATGTGCAGCGTCCGGGGAATGGGAGTCGCGGTCAGCGTCAGCACGTGGACCGAGAGGCGCAATGCCCTGAGCCGCTCCTTGTGTTTGACGCCGAAGCGGTGCTCCTCGTCCACCACCAGGAGACCCAGATCCTTGAACCGGGCGTCGGGAGAGAGCAGCCGGTGGGTCCCAATCACGATATCGACCTCGCCAGCGGCCAGTCGAGCCAGCAGCGCCTTCTGCTCCCTGGGCGTCCGGAATCGCGAGAGGACTTCGATCCGGACCGGGAAATCCACCAGCCGCTCGGAGAATGTGCGCCCGTGCTGGTCGGCGAGAATGGTGGTGGGAACCAGGACTGCCACCTGCTTGCCCGCCTGGACCGCCTTGAACGCCGCCCGCACCGCGATCTCCGTCTTGCCGTAGCCCACATCTCCCACCAGCAGGCGATCCATCGGACGAGGAGCTTCGAGATCCCGCTTCACTTCTTCGGTCGCACGCCGCTGATCCGGCGTGTCCTCATAGAGGAAAGAGGACTCCAGCTCGCGCTGCCACTTGGTATCAGGCGGAAAGGCGAACCCCGAGGCTACCTTCCGCCGCGCATAGAGGTCGAGCAGCTCGGCCGCCATGTCCTTGATCGCGCCCCGGGTCCGATCTCGAACCCGCTGCCAGCTGGTCCCGCCCAGGCGATGGAGTCGGGGCGGCGGCCGATCGGAGCCATCCTCCGCCGCGCGATACCGCTCCAACTGGTCGAGCCGGTACAGGGGAACGTTGAGCAGGTCGCCGCCCTCGTACTCCAGGACCGCGACCTCCAGCTTGGCCTCGCCGACCGTGATGGTCTGAATGCCCCGATAGATCCCGATGCCATGCTCGAGGTGGACGACGAAGTCCCCCAGTGCCAGGACCCCTGTGGCCGCGGAGGGCGCCGCCTGCCGGTAGCGCCGGGGGCGCCGCAGCCGCCGAGCCCGGCGGAAGATCTCGTGGTCGGTGAGCACCCGAAGCGAGGGCAGGACGAACCCGCCGTCGAGCGAGCCCACCACCAGTTGAGCGCCGGTGGGACCCCGCGGCCCTTCATTCAGCAGCTCATCCAGCCGCTCCAGCTGCCCTTCGTTGTCGCAGAGGATGACGGTCGGCTGTCCCCCGGCGAGCAGGGTGCGCAGGCGGGGAAGATCCCGATCGACCCGCTCGGGGGGGGAGAGTCCGGCGTGCAGGTCGGCCGGCTCCTCGCCCAGCACGAGGCTCGCAAAGCCGGCGATGCGCTGCAGCCAGCCCTCGGGCTCCTCGAACAGCTCCTCGCGGGTCGGGGTGATTTCTCCGAGGCGGCGCGCGACCTCGAGGTGGTGGGCCGCCTCCTGCCAGGCCCGCGCCACCTCTTCCCGGCCCGGCCCGGGTGATTCCTGGATCAGTAGCGTTTCCGGCGGAAGCACCTCGAGCAGCGTGCGCCGCTCCGCCTGCATCTCCTCCGGCTCCTGGGGCTGACTCCGGATCGGGAGCACAGTGACTTCGTCGAGTGGCGTGAGCGACCGCTGGCTGGTGAGATCGAAGGCGCGTACCGAGGTCAGCTGGTCTCCCCACCATTCGCAGCGGGCCGGGAACGCCATGCCGAACCCATAGATATCCACGATCCCACCCCGCACACTGAACTCGGCGACTTCCGTCACGGTCGGGACCCGTTGATAGCCCATCGCCCCCAGCTGGGCGACCGCTTCGCTCAGGGTCGGGCCGGCTCCCCGCTGCCCGGACGCCACCGCCGCCAGCCGCAGCCGCGCTCGCGAGAGCACCGCCGGAAGCTGAGTCCGCTCCATGGTCGCGCGGACAGTGGTCACCAGAAGGCGAATCCGCCCGTGGAGCAGCGCGTCCAGCGTCTCGACCCGCTCCCCCGCGATCTCGAGGTGGGGCTCCTCTTCCCCGAGCGATTCCCGCTGCGGATAGAGCGCCACCGCCAAGTCCGTCAACTGAGCCAGATCGCCCAGCCACCGCTCGGCGTCGGCTGGCGTCGGCGCCACCACGGTGAAGACCCGCTGCGGGAAATGTTTCGCGAGACCGCTCAGCAGGACGGCGGGGCTGGAGCCGGGGAGACCGGCGACTCGAAGCACGGTGCCGCGCGGAGGAAGGCGCTCGGCGATCGCGCGCGCAGCCGGCGTCCGCTCGAACGCGTCGACGATGAAGGAGACGCTCATGCCCGCGAGCCTCGCCCGCTCGCGACCAGCAGCTCGACCAGCCCCAGGGTCAGGGCCAGCCAGAGCAGCGGCCCAGTCAGATCCGCCCGGGCGCTCCCAAAGAACCCGGCAGTGGCTGCTTCGGTGGTGGAGACGATCCGGGTTCCCGGCCAGAGCCCGCGGATCTGGGAATCGGTGGCACGCGTCAGCTCGGATTCACGGGGATCCGGATTCACCGAGAGGGCGCCCAGCGTGTCCCGGCCGGCGAGAAAGTAGTAGATCCCCGGTTCAGGAGGCCGGAAGCGGGCACCGCCTTCGACCGGCCACGTGCGATTGCCGGCGCGCACTTCCGTGGCCAGGTCCGGAACCGGCGCCGGATCGCCGGGCGCGGTTTCGACCGTAGCGACCTCGCCACGAGCCATTCGATTGACCAGCGCGTCGAGTAGTGGAATGAAGGCGGCCGAGACCGGGAGCGAGGTCCACTCCGGATCCAGCCGGCTGCCGATCAAGACCACGCGTCCGCTCCGTACGATCCAGGGCGCGCCACCCGCTGTCGCCAGCACCCCCGTACGGGCGTTCCCCACCGGTTCCAGTCCATAGCGACGGAGCACCCGTTCGCGGCCCACCAGTTCCCCGCTGTCACTGGCCACCGCCTCCAGACTGAGGCGGCCGTAGCGCCAGGCGACTCCCCGTTCTCCCAGACGGCGGTTGAGCACCTCGATGCCGGCGGGATCCTTGGGCGGCTCCACCACCGAGGCGTTGGGCCCCAGGAATCCGAGGGCGACCTCGCTCCCTCGACGGAAGCGACCGCCCGCCTGCAACACCTCGGCCGCTGCCAGCAGGTAGGGCTCGTCGGATGGCCACGCCACTCCGGCTACCGGCAGCACCCGAACCGCCGTCACCCGCCGATCATCGGCCCGAACCTCGTCGGGATCCAGCTCAGCGGCGACCGGCCACCAGCCAGCTGGAACCGTCGGAGAGGAGATGCCGAGTGGAACTCCGGCACTCGCCAGCCCGCGGCGAGCCGGGCGATCGCCCACCCGAAGAGTCAGAGGAGCCGTTGCCTGGGCTGGGCCGGATACCAGGATTCGCACGGCTCCGCCATCAGTGGTCCACGGTTGATGACCCGGATCGATGCTGGTCACGCCCCAATTGGCAGGCGGGGAGCCGGAGGGGCGAACGGCCAGGACGGACAGGGCGGACAAGGCGGGCAGGGCGGACAAGGCGGTCAACTGAAAATCCGAAACTACTACGATCTGGCCGGAGCCTCTGAGTACATCCTCTGCAGTCCGGAGGGCCTCGCCGAGGTCCATGCGGAGACTGAGAGGGGAGAGGCCCGCGACCGATTGACGCAGCGCCTCCGGCGAGCCGCGCCGAGGAATTCCATCCGCGGTGAGCAACCAGAGCGTGTCGGCCGGCGTCGCCTCGCTCAGGACTCGGCCAGCGGCCTCACGCAGCTGAGTCAGCACCGGGACGCCATCCACCACGGCTCCGCTGCTCAGGCTGTTGTCCACCACCAGGACCAGCGCGCCGGGAACATGCCCCGCCCCGAGCCGGGTATCCACATGCGGGCCTGAAGCCCCCAGCACCAGGGCCAGCACCAGCAGGGTGCGAAGAATCAGCAGGAGATAGTTCTGGACCTTGAGCCGGCGTTCGTGACGGCGGGCCGTCTCCATCAGGTACCGCACCGCTGGAAACTCGAGGGCGGGAGGCTCACGGCGGGCCAGCAGGTGGAGCAGCAGGGGAAGCCCGGCAGCCGCCAATCCGAGCAGCACCCAGGGATGCAGAAACCCGATCACACGGCGGCGGGCGCTTGAGTCAACGCCGCCCGGAGCGCGAGTCCGAACGGCGTATCGGTGGTGATCCGGAAGTAGTGAATGTCTTCACGCCGGCAGGCCAGGAGCCACGCGCGGACGGCGGCTTCCACCGTCGCCTCGTAAGCGGCGGCCCAGTCCTTGGGGCGGAGCGTGACGGCGCGCCCTGTTTCCGGATCGACGAATCGCGCCTCTGCCGGCCCGCTCAACCGAACCTCCGCGGGATCCATGAGATGCAGCACCATGACCTGGTGGCCCCGGTGGCGCAGAAAGCGCAGCGCCTGGAGCGCCAGCTCCTGGTCCAGGAGAAGGTCGGAGATCAGGACCACGAGGCCCCGGCGCCGCAACAGATCCACGACCCGGCGGAGGGCCGGTTCCGCGGCGGTGCCCTTCCCCGCCGTCGTGGCGGACAGCACCCGCAGCAGCTGGTGCCAATGGGTGGTGCGGGCCCGGGCCGGGGTCACCGAGCGGACCGCCTCATCGAAGGTGATCAGACCCACCGCGTCGCGCTGCCGGAGCAGGACCAGCGCCAGTGCGGCGGCCAGTCGCTGAGCATAGGCCAGCTTGGTCAGGACCGAGCCGGGAGCGCCGGTCCATCCCATCGACTGGCTGACGTCGAGGACCAGGATGGCCCTGAGATTGGTCTCCTCTTCGAACTGCTTGACGTAGAGCCGGTCGGCGCGGCCCAGGATCTTCCAGTCCACGTAACGGGGCTCGTCGCCCGGCTGGTACATCCGGTGCTCGGCGAATTCGACCGAAAAGCCGCGCCGGGGGGAGCGATGGAGACCCGCCAGGAAGCCCTCGACCACCCCCTGGGTCACCAATTCCAGCCCACCCAGCCGGGCGACTTCATGGGGGTCCAGCAGGTCGAGGCGGGGGCGCTCACTCGGGGGGGAAACCGGAGCCATGGCGGGCGCAACGTATCCCCCTGAGCCAGATGAAGTCAACGCGCGCCGGCCTTGTCCCCGCGACCGGACGGCGGGGTCATGTTCCGGCCAGGGACACGGGGGCGAATCCATTACCGCACAATCTGTTAGACTACAGGCCATCGTGGCACAGCCCCTGCGCTTGGGGCCGCCGTTTTCCCGATCGGAGTTCTTCCGTGGTCCACTTGCTCCTCGCCCTTGCGGGCTTCGCAGTCGCCCCGGCTCCAGCCGACGACGACCGCCCGCATCTGCGCCTGTGGACCAACCACGAAGATCCCTACCGCCAGGGCGAGTCGGCCCGGGTGTACCTCCAAGTCGACCGCGACGCCTTTGTCACCGTAGTCCGGGTCGATACTGACGGCCGGATGCGGATTCTGTTTCCGGCCGAGCCCTGGGGAGAGAATCGGGCTCGGGGCGGACGCAGCTTCGAGGTCGTGGGGCCCGATGGAGAACCGACCTTCGAGGTCGATGACGACCCGGGGCTGGGATACGTGTTCGCGGTAGCCAGTGTCGAGCCCTTCAACTATGACGCGTTCACGGCCCGGAACCGCTGGGACTACCGGGTGGTCGAGGATGGCTGGGTTCGCGGCGACCCATATGTGGCGCTGGGCGACTTCGCGGCCCAGATCGCGGGCGGCGCCCATTACGACTACGACGTCACTTCCTATTCCGTCGATCGCGTTTACACCTACCCCAGGTTTCTCTGTTACGACTGTCACTCCCACCTGAGCTACTCGGCCTGGGATCCCTACCAGGCCTTCTGCACCCGATTTCGATTGGTGGTCTACGACGACCCCTACTACTACCCGTACTCCCACTACGGACGGAACGTGGTGATGGTGCGGCCGCTGCGCCCGGGGCCCCGGTTCGTTTTCAAGGACCCCGGGACTTACGGCGCGGTGGTGACGACGGTGCCGAACCGGCCGCGTCCCGGACTCGAGGCGAGTGAACAAGGCCCCGATCGAAGCAGCCTTGACTTCGGCGGCCATGGAGCGGTGCCTGCCCCAGTCGAGCCCAGGATTCGCCCGCCGGTCAGCGCTCCCGCTCCGTCCGGTGCCATGGCACCACGCGGCGCACCGCCCCCGGAGCCTCCCCGATCGCTGGGCCCCACCACCTCACAACCGCGCATCCAGCCGGAGGCGCCGAAGGGGAAGCAACCGGCACCAGTCAAAGGCGAGAAGCCCAAGACCCACCCCAGCGGGAAGCCCAAGACCGAACGCCGCCCGGAGAAGCACTAAGCGGCCGCGGTTCCCTCGCCCTACCGACTACAATACAATTCTGCCCGTCGCCACCCCTCGCTGAGGACCGGCATGGCTTTTCTTCCGAATGGTGCGGTTCGCAGGCTCGCCCTGACCGCGGGCCTGTTGCCGCTCCCCACGCTCCTCGCGGGCCAGAGCGCGCATGGCGCGGCCACCATCAGGGCGGAGGATATCGCCCAACGGATCCGGATCATTTCCGACGACTCCATGATGGGGCGGGACACGCCGAGTCGGGGACTGGATCTCACCGCGCAGTTCGTCGCTCAGGAGTTCAAGAAGGCGGGACTCAAGCCGGCAGGCGAGGGAGGAACCTGGTTCCAGCGGTACCGGATTCAGCGGCGCCAGTTGGACCTCTCGGCCTCGAAGCTGGTCCTGCAGGTCGGCGGCAACCGGACCGAGGCCTCCTTCACCTCATCCGTGCGCCATGTGACGGGCCAGCTGCCGGAGCAGCCGGTGACCGCTCGAGTGGTGCTCCTGGGAGGACGAGCCACGGAGGACCAGGTGTTGGGTCTTCCGTGCCGGGATCGGGTGGTCGTCGTCGTCCTGGAGCACGCCACTGCGCTCTCCCCAACCGCCAACCTGGTGCTCCGCCGCCTCTACGAGCAGTCGCCCATGGCATTGCTATGGGGCTCCATGGACGGCCCGGCCGAGTTTGCCGCCCGGCTCCCGAAGAAGGCGCCCGAACGATTGGTGATCGGAATTCCCAACGAGCGGCCCGCCGTGCTCGAGCTCCCCGAGGCCGCCCTGGCCGGTCTGCTCGCCGCCGCCGGGCGCACGGCAGCCCAGCTCCGCAGCAGCCAGGAGCAGGTGTTCCAGGAGATCCCGGACGCCACGGTCAAATTCGACCTGACTGACGTGGTCGTCTCGGCCGATTCCGCGCCCAATACCATCGGCATGCTGGTCGGAAGCGACCCCGTGCTCAGGAACCAGTACGTGATGTTCAGCGCGCACATGGATCACCTGGGGATCCTGCGGGGTCAGCCGGACAGCATTGCCAACGGCGCCGACGACAACGCCTCGGGAACCACGGGCGTAATCACTCTGGCCCGCGCCTTCGCCTCCGCCCCCAAGCGGCCGCGCCGGTCCCTGGTGTTCATGACGGTGAGCGGCGAGGAGAAGGGCCTCTGGGGCAGCCGCTACTTCCTCGACCATCCCACCGTTCCCGTGGACAGCATCGTGGCCGACCTCAATACGGACATGATCGGCCGCAACTGGCGGGACACCATCGCGGTCATCGGGAAGGAGCACTCCGACCTGGGGACCACACTGGCCCGGGTCGCCGCCGCGCATCCCGAGCTCAACATGACGCCGGTCGCCGATCAGTGGCCCAGCGAGCTGCTGTTCTATCGCTCCGATCACTACAACTTCGCCCGGGAAGGAGTACCGATCCTCTTCTTCTTCAACGGGCTTCACGACGATTACCACAAGGTCACCGACAGCGCCGACAAGATCGACGCCGAAAAGGAGTCGCGGATCGTCAAACTGGTCTACTACGTGGGGGAAACGGTCGCCAACACGACGGCGCGGCCCCAGTGGAACCCGGAGAGCTATCGGCACATCGTGCAGGGCGAGCGTTAGGCGGTTCGGCCGGACCTCCTACCCTTATATTGGGGCATGTCTCAACAGCAAATCCGCAACTTCTGCATCGTCGCCCACATCGATCACGGGAAATCCACGCTGGCCGACCGGCTCATCGAGGCCACCGGCGCGGTCGAGAAGCGGCTGATGCGGGAGCAGCTGCTGGACACCATGGACCTGGAGCGTGAGCGCGGCATCACCATCAAGCTCAACGCCGTGCGGATGCAGTACGCCGCCAAAGACGGGTTCACCTACGAGCTCAATCTGATCGACACCCCCGGCCACGTCGATTTCACCTACGAGGTCTCCCGGTCACTCGCGGCCTGCGAGGGAGCCATCCTGGTGGTGGACGCGTCGCAGGGGGTCCAAGCGCAGACGCTGTCGAATCTCTTCCTCGCCCTCGACGCGGGCCTGGAAATCATTCCGGTGCTCAACAAGATCGATCTCCCCGGCGCCGAGCCCGAGCGGCGGGCGCGGGAGATCGTGGACCTGATCGGGGTCAGGCGCGAAGAGATTCTCGCCGTGTCCGCCAAGGAAGGAACCGGGATCCCCGAGTTGCTCGAGGCCATCGTGGAGCGGGTCCCGCCACCCGGCGGCGTGGAAGATGCACCGCTCCGGGCCCTGATCTTCGATTCCTATTTCGATCGCTACCGGGGCGCCATTCCCAGTATCCGCGTGGTCGACGGCGTCGTGAGACAGGGCATGGACATCGCCTTCGGGTCCCATCCAGACGACGTCTACACCGTTGACGAGGTCGGGTACCTCCAGCTGGGCCAGCGCCCCGCCGACCAGCTCGAAGCCGGCGAGGTCGGCTACCTGGTGGCCAACCTGCGCAGCGTGAGCGACACCCGCGTGGGCGACACGGTGCTCGACGCCAACGAGCGCGCGGCGGAGCTGCTCCCCGGCTATCGGGAAGTCAAATCGATGGTGTTCGCCGGTCTCTATCCCACCGACTCCGACCAGTACGAGGGACTGCGCGACGCGCTGGAGAAGCTCAAGCTCAACGACGCCAGCCTCCACTACGAGCCTGAATCCTCGGTCGCCCTCGGGTTCGGCTTCCGCTGCGGCTTCCTCGGCCTCCTCCACATGGAGATCGTGCAAGAACGCCTGGAGCGGGAATTCGACCTGGACCTGATCACCACCGTGCCCACCGTGGAATACCACGTCTACATGACCGGCGGAGACATGATGGTCCTGGAGTCCCCGGTCAAATTGCCCGACGCGTCGTCGATCGATCGCATCGAGGAGCCGTTCGTCAAGGCGCGAATCCTGGCGCCCGCCGAATACATCGGCGCCATCATGCGGCTGGGGCAGGATCGGCGCGGCGTGTACCTCGGGATGAAATACCTGGACGCGACCCGGGTGGAGTTCGACTGGGAGTTCCCGCTGGGAGAGATCGTCCTCGACTTCTACGACAAGCTCAAGGGACTGAGCCGGGGCTACGCCTCACTCGACTATGAGCTGGCCGGGTACCGCGAGGCCGACCTGGTCCGACTGGATCTGCTGATCAACGGAGACCCGGTCGATGCCTTCAGTGTCATCATCCATCGGGACAAGGCCTACGATTGGGGCCGCAAGGTGGCGGAGAAACTGAAGGAATTGATCCCCCGGCAACTCTACCAGGTGATCATCCAGGCGGCTCTCGGTCAGAAGATCATCGCCCGGGAGACCATCTCCGCCCTCCGGAAGGACGTCCTGGCCAAGTGCTACGGCGGGGACGTGACCCGCAAGCGCAAGCTGCTGGAGAAACAGAAAGAAGGAAAGAAGCGGATGAAGCAGCTGGGCTCCGTGGAGATTCCACAGGAGGCCTTCCTCGCCGTGCTCCAGGTGGACTGAGGCAAAGCGGCGGTGAACCGGGAGCCGGACGCGTCGAGCACCGAGAGAGGCAGGACCCTGGTCATCCAGACCGCCTTCATCGGCGACGTGGTGCTGACCATTCCCCTGCTCCAGATGCTGGCGGCGCGCCACGGGCCGGTGGACGTCGTCACCACTCCCGCGTCGGCATCCCTGGTCGAGGCGCACCCGGCGGTGCGGCGGGTCATTCCGTACGACAAGCGGGGTGCCGACCGCGGCTGGCCCGGGTTCCGGCGGATGGTCCGAACCCTGCGCGACAACCAGTACCGTCGAGTCTACCTGGCCCACCGCTCCTGGCGCTCGGCGGCCCTTGCCTGGCTGGCCCGGATCCCGGAACGGATCGGGTTTGCGGATGCGCCGGGAGCGCCCAGCTATACCAGGAGAATCCCAACTCCTCAGGGCGTCCACGCCATCGAGCGCTACGAGGCGCTGGCCGAGCCGGGAGAGCGTCGGGTACCTGAGCCCTGGCTCGCACTCCCCGAACGCGACCGCCAGGCCGCGAATGCCTGGCTCCTGGCCCAGGGCATCGAAGGACCGTTCATCGCGATTGCCCCGGGATCGATCTGGGGAACCAAGCGGTGGCCTTATTTTCCGGAGCTGGCGGCCAGGCTCACCCTGCCGGTCGTGGCGATCGGCGGAGCCCAGGACGAGGAGTTGGCGGCAGCCGTCGAGCGAGCCGCCGCGCGGGGAGCCAACGCGGCGGGCGCCCTGGGCCTGCGTGAATCGGCGGCGGTGGTGGAGCGGGCCGCAGTCCTGGTGACCAATGACTCGGCACCGCTCCATCTCGCGAGCGCGGTGGGGACGCCGATCGTGGCCATCTTTGGCCCTACGATACCGGCGTTCGGATTTGGCCCCATCCGCCCCGGCGACCGGGTGGTGGAGCATCCCGACATGCCGTGTCGGCCCTGCTCCCAGCACGGCCCCAAGGTCTGTCCCCTGGGACACCATCGCTGCATGAAGGAAGTGACGGTAGACCAGGTGTTGAACGCGTTGACTGAGGTCCAGAACGCGGGAGAGGCGCGCCGTGCGGTGCATCGTCGGAATTGATCTAGGGGGCACCAACATCGTGGCCGGTTGTGTCCGGGCCGATGGCAACGGACACTTCGGACTCCTGACCGAGCCGACCAGGGCCGAGGAAGGAGCGGACGCGGTGGTCACGCGAATCGTGGCCCTCGCCCGGCAGAGCATCGCCGCGGCGCGCCAGGAAGTCGCCGGGCTCGAAATCGATGGCGTCGGGATCGGGGCCCCGGGCCCGCTCGACATCCACCGCGGCATCGTGCATCTGACTCCCAACCTGGGCTGGGTGAACATGCCGCTCCGGGAGCGGATGGTCGCCGGACTCGCCCTGCCGGTGGCACTCGACAATGACGCCAACTGCGCGGTGCTGGGCGAATGGTGGCGAGGCGCGGCCCGCGGAACCAAGGACGCCATCGGGCTCACCATCGGAACCGGGATCGGCGGCGGGATCATCATCGACGGGCGTCTCTATCATGGCGCCACCGACCTGGCGGGCGAGATCGGGCACACCACCATCGACGCCAACGGTCGCCGCTGCAAGTGCGGCAACTACGGTTGCATCGAGGCCTACGCCTCGGGACCCAACATCGCGCTTCGGGCCATCGAGGCGATCGAGAGCGGCGCCGAGACCGACTTGCCGCGGCGAGTCGGCGGCGATCTCTCGAAGATCACCGCCCAGACGGTCTACGAAGCGGCCAATGACGACGACCCGGCGGCCCTCGAAGTGGTAACCGATACCGCCAAGTTCCTCGGCGCCGCGGTCGCCAATCTGGTCAACATCTTCAATCCCGAGGTCGTGGTCGTGTGCGGCGGCGTCACGCTGGCCGGGGATACACTTTTCGTCCCGTTGCGGCGTGAGGTGTCGCGCCGCGCCTTCAAGCCCGCGGTGCAGGCCTGCCGGATCGTCCCCGGCGAGCTGCCGGGCTGCGCCGGCGTCTACGGAGCGGTGCGCGCCTTTCAGGAACAGATCGAGGCCGGCATCATCGGCCCGCACGCGTGAGGCGGATGGATGCGTAAGGTGGGCGTGCTGGGCACCCTGGTCTGGGACGAGATCTACGGCCGGGACCCGGCCAGCGCGCCGGTGGAGGAGTGGGGTGGGATCGCCTACGCGCTCGCCGGGTTCGACGCGAGTCTGCCGGATGGCTGGGAGCTGGTTCCCCTGATCAAGGTGGGACGGGACCTCAGTCCCAGGGCCGCCGAGCTGATGCGCACCTTCTCCCGTCTGGCCCCGGGAGCCCGGTGCGTGGAGGTTCCGGTCCCCAACAACCGGGTGACCCTCCGCTATCAGTCCGACGAGCGGCGCTGCGAGCGAATGTCGGGCGGGGTGCCCGCCTGGGTCTGGAGCGAGCTGGGGCCCCTGGTCGCCGACCTCGACGCGGTCTACGTGAATTTCATCTCGGGGTTCGAGCTGGGGCTGGGAACCGCCCAGGCACTCCGGCACGGGGTCCGGGGTCCGATCTATGCCGACCTCCACAGCCTGCTGCTCGGGATGCCGCAGGATGGCGTCAGGGTTCCTTCCACTCTCCCCGATGCTGCGGCCTGGCTCGGCTGCTTCGACGTCATCCAGGTGAACGAAGACGAGATGCGGCAGCTTTCTCCCGATCCGCTGGCACTCGCCGCCGACACTATCGCGGCTGGGGTTTCACTCCTGGCCGTGACCCTGGGCCCGCGCGGCGCCATCTACGTGGCGGCGCCCGGATTCGAGAAGCTGACCCTCGACCGCCGCGCGCAGGGGATCCCTCCAGTCCATCCGATCCGCACCGCCCGCGTCGAGGGCGAACGGATCGAGGTCCTGGATCCCACCGGCTGCGGCGATGTCTTTGGCGCCACCCTGTTCAGCCGGCTGTTGGCGGGAGATCCGGTCGTCACCGCCATGACCACCGCCAATCGAATGGCGGGGCGGGCCGCTGTCTACCGGGGCGCCAGCAGCCTGGCCCGCCACCTCCGCGGGGAGCTCCTGGCGGTATGACCCGGGTCGTGGAGGTGCCGGCTTCGTTCGACGACAAGAGCTTCGACCAGTTCGCCCAGTCGTTCGCCTCAGGCGATCCGGCCCAGCGGGCCCTGTTCGACGCGCGGGGCGCTCAATGGGCCTCCCCCTATGGCCTGGTGGGAATGCTTACCGCCGGTCAGGTGCTCAAGGAACAGCGACGTGAGCGGCCCCTCTTTACGGTCCCATCCAGCGACGACGTCCGCCGCTACTGGGCCCGGACGGGTTTCTTCCGTTACGCGGCTGAATTCTTCGAAATTCACGGCAAGGTGCCCCGCACCAAGGTGGAGGACGACGCCGATTACCTTCTTCCGGTGACGCCGGTTCGCGCTTCGGAAGACGTTCACGCGGTGGTCGGCGCGATTCAGGAGCGGGCGGCCCGCATGTTAACCGGCGAACTGGGTCTCGAGGCCAAGGCCACCATCGGTTTTGCTATGGCGCTTTCGGAGGCATGTCAGAATATTGTGGAGCACGCAGGCACCGGCGGATGGGTAGCGGTCCACGCGTATACTTTTCGCAAGCGGCTCGGCCGGCGGGTCGTCGTGATCGCGGTCAGCGATGGCGGCGTGGGATTCAGCCACTCGCTGGAAAGCACCCAGGCCCGCCGCTTCGGGGACCGCTGGGGTGACGCCGCCGCGCTGGAAGCCGCCGTCATCCAGGGGGTCAGCCGGTTCAGGGACCCCGGACGCGGCCAGGGCCTGGCCGGCATCAAGCGCTACCTCACCCGGTGGAATGGCAAGCTCTCGATCCGGAGCGGGACGGCACGGATCGCCATCGTGCCGCCATGGGATGACGACGTGCCGATGAGCGAGGACCTGCCGTTCTTTCCCGGGTCGCAACTTCAGGTCGTGATTCCCGCCCAAACCGAGATCGACGGATGATCCTCACCATTATGGTAGAGCGGGTGCTCCGGGAGACGGTCCAGGTACCTTACCGGGATCTGGTCACCCGCAGCACCGGCGCCGCCGTCCGCACCGGCATCGAGCGGGCCATCGCCGAAGGCGGCTGCGCCACCACCCTGCTCGACTTCTCGGAGGTTGGGCTCCTCGACTTCAGCTGCGCCGACGAAGTCGTCGCCAAGTTGCTGCTCCGCACCCAGACCGAGGACGACCGATATGTCGTCCTCTCCGGTCTCCGGGAAGAGCATTTCGAGGCCATCGATCACGTCTTGAACCACCATCAGATCGCGGTCCTGGCGAAGGTCGAGGCCGAAGCTGCCCCACGGGCCCTGGGCCGGCTCGCGCCGGAATTGCAGGACGCCCTGGCCGCGGCGCAGCAACTCGAGACCGGCGATGCGGAGAGTCTGGCCGACGCGATCGGCTGGACCGTGGAACACGCCGCCGACGCCCTGCAATCGCTCGCTCTGCTCCGCTTGCTCTGCGCCGATCAGGGTCACTTCCGTCGAATCCCTCTGACATGACCAAACGCAAGCTCGGACTCTCCACGCTCGCCATCCACGGGCAGCCGCACCGGCGGGCCGACTGGACGCCCGTGGTCTCCCCGATCTTCCAGAGCAGCACTTTCACCAATCCGATCGGGTCCGATGAAGAGGTCATGTATTCGCGGTACGGCAACAACCCCAACCAGATCAGCGTGGCCCAGAAGTACGCCGCGCTGGAAGGGGCGGAAGCCGCGATCTTCCTGGCCAGCGGAATGGCGGCCACCGCGTTGGCCCACTTCGCCGTGCTCCGTCCCGGCGACCACCTGCTCTCCAGCTCCTGGATCTACGGCGGGACTCGGCGGCTGTTTGACGAAGAGTTCGCCCGGCTGGGCATCGAGGTCAGCTACGTGCAGCCCGATCAGCCCCGGCTCTGGCGCCGGTCGGTCCGCAAAGCCACCCGCGCCATCTTCGTCGAGACCCCGACCAATCCCCTGCTCCGCCTGCTCGACCTGATCCCGGTGGCCCAAATCGCCAAGGAAGCGGGACTGGCACTCCTGGTAGATGCCACCTTCGCGAGTCCCATCAACTTCCGCCCGCTGGAGCACGGCGCCGACGTGGTGATCACCAGCGCCACCAAGTACCTCAACGGCCACAGCGATGTGGTGGCGGGCGCGGTCGCGGGCACCGCCTCGCTGGTCGAGGAGGTCACGCGCCTGATGATGCTCTGGGGACAGGCGATCGATCCCCACGCCGCCTGGCTGGTCGAGCGCGGGATGTCCACCCTGGCCGTCCGCATCGCTCGACACAACGCCAACGGACTCGCCGTCGCCAAGTGGGCGGCGCAGCACTCCGGCATCAGCAAGGTCTACTATCCCGGTCTCCCGTCGCATCCCGAGTACGAGTTGGCCTGCCAGGTGCTGGACGGGTTCGGCGGCATGGTCGGCCTCGAGCTCAAGGGCAGCGTCAAGACCACCGAGCGATTCCTCAAGCGGCTCAAGCTGGTCGCCCACGCCCCCAGCCTGGCCGGCGTGGAGAGCCTGATCTCCGAGCCCCGACTCACCTCCCATCGCCATCTCACTGAAGAGCAGCGTGCCAAACTCGGCATCGCCGACGGGTTCGTCCGCCTCAGTTGCGGGCTGGAGGACGCCGACGATCTGATCGCCGACCTGGAACAGGCACTGGGACACGCCTAGTGATTCGCTTCACGCACGTCACCAAGACCTTCCCCAAGGGCGGCACCGGCGTCAGGGACGTCTCCCTTCACATCTCCAAGGGCGAGTTCGTCTTCCTGACCGGCCACTCGGGCGCCGGGAAGTCCACCATGATGCGTTTGATGTACGCCGAGCAGCGGCCCACCTCTGGCGACCTCCGGGTCTCCGGATTCCCGGTCGGCTCCCTGACCGTGGCCGAGGTGCCGAGACTCCGCCGGCGGCTGGGGATCGTATTCCAGGACTTCCGGCTGCTGGAGGACCGGAGCGCGGAGGAGAACGTGGCGTTCACACTCGAGGTCACCGGGGCTCGACGGGATTCGATCCAGAGCAAGGTGATGCGGGCGCTGACCCAGGTCGGCCTGGCAGCCAAGGCCACCGCGTATCCGAGGGAGCTTTCCGGTGGTGAGCAGCAGCGCGTGGCGATCGCGCGGGCCCTGGTCAACGACCCGGGGATCCTCCTGGCCGACGAGCCGACCGGCAACCTGGACGAGCGCGCCACCCGCGGTGTCTTCCAGCTGCTCCGGGACATCAACGCGGGGGGCACCTGTGTCGTGATGGCAACCCACGACCTCGATCTGGTCCGACAGGTCTCCTATCGCACCGTGGAGTTGAGAGAAGGAGCCGTGGTCTTCGATAGCAGAGTGGATGAGCCGCAGGACGGGCTGCAGCCGTGAGGCTCCTCTTCCGGGAAGCGATCCTCACCTTCCGCCGGGCGCCCCTGCTCTCGGCGCTTTCCATCATTACCATTGCCTTTGCGCTCTACGTGGTCGGCCTGTTCGGCCTGGTCGCGCTGAACCTGCAGCGGGCCCTGAAGCAGGTCGAAGAGCGGGTCGAAATTGTAGCCTACCTCCTGCGCAACACCCCTCCCGAATCGGTCGCCCTCGCCTCCCAGGAGATCTCGGCGTTTCCCGAGGTGCTGAGCGTGAACTACGTCAGCGACGAGGAAGCGTTGCGACGGGCCCGAAGCGGGTTGGTCGAGTTCCGCGACGCGTACCGGGACCTCCAGGTCAACCCGCTTCCCGCCTCGATCGAAATCCGGCTCAAGGCCGGATTCCGCGACGCGGCCGCGGTTCGGAACGTGGCGGACCGACTGCGCGGCTACAGCTTCATCGAAGAAGTGCGCTACGGCCGGGAGTGGGTGGAGAAGCTCGACCACCTGCGCAATCTCTCCGGCGTTGTGGTCCTCATGATCGGCCTGGCCTTCGCGGTGGTGGCCGTCGTGATCATCGGGGTCACCATCCGGATCACCGTGCTCCAGCGCGCCAAGGAAATCATGATCATGCGCCTGGTCGGAGCCACCAACTGGTTCATCCGGGGACCCTTCCTGCTGGAAGGCGCGCTCAAGGGGCTGCTGGGCGGACTGCTCAGCGCCGCCATGTGCTACGGGAGCTACCTGCTCTTCCGCGGCAATACCGAGGTGGCCCGGGAAGGTCTGGTCTTCTTTCAGACTCCCCAGCTCGTCATGGGAGTGCTCTTCGGGATCGTGATCGGACTGGGCGGGAGCCTGGTCAGCGTGGGGCGGCACCTGCGGAATGTGTGACCGTTGGCTCCGCGCCGCCGCCCTCCTGGTCGCACTCGGATTGCTGGGCGCCGTCACCTCACTCTCGGCGCAAACTCCCCAAAGCATCGATGAGAGCCGCAAACGGCTCGAGGAAATCCGGCGCGAGCGCGAAGAGCTCCAGGCCGACCACGAACGGCTCCAGGGCCAGGTCCACGACCTGACCGAGGAGCTCGACAACCTCGAACGCCAGCGCCAGGCCACCAACCGGATCGTCAACGAGCTGGACACCCAGATCGGCGGACTCAACCGCCAGGGCGATCGGCTCAACAGCGAGCTGGCCCTGGCCCAGGACAATCTCGCCGAGCGTCGGGCCGTGCTCGATCGCCGGCTGATCGACATCTACAAGCGCGGGCCGCTCTACTCGTTCGAGGTAATGGTAGGAGCCGAATCGTTCGGAGACCTGGTCAGCCGCTACAAGTATCTGTTTCTCACCAGCCGGCAGGACCGGGACCTGGTCTCCGACGTGGAGCGACTCCGGGACCAGGTCGCCAGCCGGCGGGCGCAGCTGGTCACGGTGAGAGCCGAGCTGGGACGGAACCGCGAGGAGCGGGAAAGCGAGCTCAAGAACTACAGCGACCTGGCCTTCGAGCGATCCAAGCGCCTGCGGGACGCCAAGCGCTCCAGCCGCACCGCCGAGCAGCGCCTCACGGCACTCGAGCGGGACGAACAGCGGATCAACGACCTGATCGCGACCCTGGAACGGGAGCGGCTGGGTCGCGAGCGGACCAGCGTGGCCGGGGCCGCGCGCACTCCCGGTTCCATCAGCACCAGCGACATCGGCAAGCTCGACTGGCCGGTCGAAGGCCGGATTCTCTACCGGTTCGGCCGGGACACGCTGGCCAGCGGTGGGGTGATCCGGCACAACGGCATCGGGATCGGGGCCCCGGTCGGGACCCCGGTGAAGGCGGTCGAAGCCGGTCGCATCATTCTCGCCCAGTTGATGCAGACCTACGGCCTCTCCATCCTGCTCGACCACGGCAACGGCTACTACTCCTTCTACTCACACCTGGGCACGCTGAGTGCCAGATCGGGAGACCAGGTGGCGCGGGGCCAGGCAATCGGAACGGTGGGTGGGGAGAACAGCGACCAGGGGCCGCATCTGTACTTCGAAATCCGCGGCGAGAGCGGGATTGCGTTAGATCCCGCGGAGTGGCTGAAGAAGCGGCGCTGAGACACATGGCCGAGCCGGTCGTCTACGACAAAGCGAAGTATCACTACGATGGCAAGTTCCCACCCGAGCTCCCCACAGAGCAGGCCTTCGTCCATCCGGGGCTCTACCTTGGCTGGCTCATCGACCTGAATCTCTACTCCGCAGACTTTGCCGAGTAGGCCGCCGACCAGATCGCCGCCTTCCGCACGCGCGAACGCACTGGCCCGCAGGTCTAGGAGTGGTGCGACGGCGTCCTCCTGGATGACATGCTGAACGGCGAGGGGAAGGCCTTCTCGCAGGCCCACTTCGATTTCGAGCGTGGCCCGTTCCTCGTTGACTACGAGCAACTGCTAGGGAAGAGCTTACCGACGCTCTACCACGTCGCTGACACCTGGGAGAACTACGATTTGCTGAAGGCGCGTATCGATGAGCGGTTCGCGACCTGGAAGGCTGGCGGCGCCAGGAAGGCGTGGCAGTTGGAAGCGGCGTTAGGCCGCGACGTTCTCCGCCGTGCCGATCCGCCCGTCCGTCTGCGCCTTCCCCCTGAGCAACGCCGCCTCCACCAACGCAAAGAGATCCTTGATCTCCGCCGCCGAGGGATGGGGGAAGGTGACAATCCCCGCGCTGAGTTGCGGGCGGTCGGTAGGCTGAAGATCCGGGAAGGGATGACTCGAGACCAGGTGCCGCACCCGCCGCACCGAAGAAGTGGCCCCTTCGAGATCGGTCTCCGGCAGGACCAGCGCGAACTCGTCCCCCCCGTAGCGTGACACGAAATCGGGAGCCCGAAGCTCCCGCTGCAGCAATCCTCCCAGCTCCGACATCACCTTGTCGCCGACCGGCGTGCCGAACCGCTCGTTGAACCGGCGCAGCTGGTCCACGTCGAGTAGTACCACGCTGAAGCTCAGGGCATAGCGGCGGGCCCGCTCGAACTCCTCCCGGATCCGGCGGTCCAGCGCGTCCAGGCTCCCGCAGCCGGTGAGCAGGTCGGTGGAGATGGCGCCGGCCTGGCGGCGACCGATCGACGCACGGCGCTCTTCGTTCTCCAGCAACCGCGACGCGGCGTGGGCCAGCGTGGCGGCGAACTCGATCTGCTCCGGATTGAGCGGAGGGTCCTGCCGGGCGGTGCGAAGCAGGAAGACTCCGCCGGTCCGACCCTGCAGCGCCACCGGTATCACCGCCTCGCTTCGAATGTCGACCGTGACCCCCTGCTCCGCCCACAGCGGGCGGATGTCCTGGAACAGCGGATCGGTCGCCATCTCGGTGACCAGGACCGGGCGGCCGGTGCGGAGCCCCTCCTGGATCTCCGGGTAGCGGTTAAGATCCACGCGGAGATCGCGGGTGGCCGGGCTCTCGCACACCGCCACCACGCGACCGTAGCGCTCCCCCGGCGCGGCCACGATGAACGAGCAGTGCGCCAGCTCCAGCGCCAGCCCGACCCGTCGCACCAGCGTCTCCACGATCTCATCGGACCGGAGCGCCGACGCGAGGTCCTGCAGGATCTCGAACATGAGCTCGCGGGAGAGCATCGCCTCCTGGGCCGACTGCGCATCATCCCGGGTACGAAGCCGGGCCCGGAGTCGCGCATTCAGCTCGGCCAGGTTGATCGGCGGGGCGACGGCGTCGTCGGCGCCCAGCTCGAGCGCCCGGGTCGGTCCGTCGCGGTCGGCGGCGGCCAGCACCACCACACGGGGCACGGCGCGCCAGGGCGGAGTCTCCAGTTGTTCCAGATCGGCGGCGAGCACTTCATCGGCACGCTGGGCGGTGAGCACCACGACTTCGGCGAGACTGGCTGGCGGCTGGTCCGCGCCTACCCGTTCCGCCTCGGTCACCTGGAAACCGCCGCGCACCAGCGCGCGCTCGAGGCCCTCGGGGCGGGCCGCGGGGTCGCCCAGGAGCAGGATGCGGGGACGGCTGGCGTCGGTCACGGGATCAACAGCGGGGATAGGCCGGGAGGAACGTACGCCACGGCCCAACGGTGTCAAGCAAACTCGAAACCGGTGGACGAGTCATGCTCGGTGATCTCCTGGGGGCCCACGTCTCGACGGCGGGGGGCGTGGACCTCGCTCCGGCCCGGGCCCGGGCCATCGGCGCCACCGCGATGCAGGTCTTCACCAAGACGCCGAACCAGTGGCGGGAGCCCGCCATCGATCCGGCTGTCGCCCGTCGGTTTCGCGCGGAGGTTCGTCAGAGCGGCGTACACGCTGTGCTGGCGCACGATTCGTACCTGATCAACCTCGCCTCCCCCGATCCCCAGCTAAGCGCTCGCTCGATCGCCTCTTTCACCGCCGAACTCCGGCGCTGCCACACGTTTGGTATCCGGTGGGTGGTGTCGCACCCCGGCAACTACATGGATGACCGGGACGCCGGGCTCCGCAGAAACGCCGAGGGCTATGCGGTCTGTCTTCGGGCCTCGCCCGGAGCCACCATGATCCTGCTCGAGACCACCGCCGGTACCGGCACCGCGCTGGGCAGCCGCTTCGAGGAGCTGGCTCTCCTCCGTTCCCTGATCCCCACCCCCTTGCGACGTCGCATCGGATTCTGCGCCGACACCTGCCACCTCTACGCGGCCGGCTACGACCTGGTCGGCGATTTCGATGGCGTCTGGCGGGAGTGGGATCGGGTGCTCGGCTTGCGATACCTGCGCGCGCTGCACCTCAATGATTCCAAGACCCCGTTCGGCTCCCACCGAGACCGCCACGAGTGCATCGGCGAGGGCTCCCTGGGTGCCGAGCCGTTCCGCCGCCTCATGACCGACCGGCGATTTCGCCTGATCCCCAAGATCATCGAGACCCCCAAGGGCGACGACCCGCCTGCCCAGGACCGACGGACCCTCCGGCGGCTCCGCGCCTACGCGCGGACCCGGCGCAGACGCCGCTGACCGCTGCGGCGGTTGCGAGGCGGCCGAGCAACGCCGACATTTACGCCCTGCCGCTCGCCGGCGCCATCGGGGCCCGGCGGAACACCATGGGACGGAGTCCTGGCATGCCCGCTACTGAAACGCGCACTACCACCGCCAGCTTCCTGAACGCACCGGTCTGGGCCTCCAATGAGCGGGTCAAGGCCTGGGTGGCGGAGATCGCCGAGCTGACTCGTCCCGACCGCATTCACTGGTGCGATGGCTCCGCGGCCGAGTACGACAAGCTGTGCGCCGAGTTGGTGGCGTCGGGCACCCTGAAGAAGCTCAATCCCGAGAAGCGGCCCAACAGCTATCTCGCTCTCTCCGACCCCGGCGACGTAGCCCGCGTCGAGGACCGGACCTTCATCTGCAGCCAGCGGCGCGAGCAGGCCGGACCTACCAACAACTGGATCGATCCGGCCGAGATGCGCGGGACCCTCAAGCGCCTGTTCACCGGGTGCATGCGGGGACGCACCATGTACGTCGTCCCCTTCAGCATGGGACCGATCGGATCTCCGCTCGCCCAGATCGGGATTGAGGTGACCGACTCGCCCTACGTCGCCATCAACATGCGGATCATGACCCGCATGGGGCGCGGCGCCCTCGAGGCCTTGAAGGACCAGAGCTTCGTGCCCTGCGTGCACTCGGTCGGCAAGCCGCTCGCCCCCGGCGAAAAGGACGTCCCCTGGCCCTGCAACAAGGAAGAGAAGTGGATCGTCCACTTCCCGGAGGAACGGGCCATCTGGTCGTTCGGAAGCGGCTATGGTGGCAACGCCCTCCTCGGGAAGAAGTGCTTCGCGCTCCGGATCGCCTCGGTGATGGCGCGGGACGAAGGGTGGATGGCGGAGCACATGCTGATCCTGGGCATCAAGAGTCCCGAGGGAGAGAAGCGCTACATCGCGGCCGGCTTCCCCAGCGCCTGCGGCAAGACCAACCTGGCCATGCTGCTGCCGCCCAAGGGCTGCGAGGGATGGACCGTCACCACCGTGGGCGACGACATCGCCTGGATTCGCCCCGGCCCCGACGGCCGCCTGCGCGCCATCAACCCCGAGGCCGGCTTCTTCGGCGTGGCGCCCGGGACCTCGCTCAAGTCCAATCCGATGGCGATGGCCACCATCGCCTCCAACACCCTGTTCACCAACGTCGCCCAAACCCCTGACGGAGACGTCTGGTGGGAAGGGATGACCGACGAGCCCCCGGCCGAGCTGATCGACTGGCAGGGACAGCCCTGGACCCCGGGCACCGGGCGGCTCGCTGCGCATCCCAACGCGCGCTTCACCACTCCTGCCGCCCAATGTCCCTCGATCGATCCCGAATGGGAGAACCCCGAGGGCGTACCGATCTCGGCGATGTTGTTCGGCGGCCGTCGCGCCGCTCTGGTGCCGCTGGTCTATCAGGCGCCCAACTGGGCCCTCGGCGTCTACCTCGGGGCGACCATCGGCTCGGAGACCACCGCGGCGGCGGCGGGAGCGGTGGGACAGGTGCGGCGTGACCCCATGTCCATGCTCCCGTTCTGCGGGTATCACATGGGCGACTATTTCAGTCACTGGCTCAAGATGGGGCGAGCGATCTCCGATCCACCGGCGATCTTCGGCGTCAACTGGTTCCGGAAGGACGCGCAGGGCAAGTTCATCTGGCCGGGGTACAGTCAGAACCTCCGCGTCCTGCAGTGGATCTTCAACCGCGCCGCCGGCCGCGCCGGTGGGGCGGAGAGCCCGCTCGGGTGGATGCCCCGCTACCACGATCTCAACTGGAAAGGCCTCGAGAGCTTCGGCCCCGAGAGCTATCGGGACCTGATGGCCGTTCCCCGGGACGCCTGGAAGGCGGAGCTGCGGTCGCACCAGGAGCTGTTCGAGACCCTCTACGACCATCTCCCGCGCGAGCTCGGCCTGATTCGAGATCTCATGCTGGTCGGCCTCTGGCGGTTGTCCGAGCAGTGGAAGCTCGCCGCCGAACCGGGCTCCAGCTGAGCCGGCCCGGCCGACCGGTCGTCGGCCCTTCGGCCGGAGCCACCTGATGGGCGACTTCGAAGTCGTACGGGATCCGATCTGGGATAACATCCGGGTCGATCCCGGGGCGCTCACCGTTCTCGACACCGAGGCGATGCAGCGCCTCCGCTATGTCCGTCAGCTCGGTCACGCCTTCCTGGTCTATCCCGGCGCCACCCACACCCGCTTCGAGCACGCCCTCGGCGCCTACCACCTGACTCGATCGGCCCTCACCGTGTTGGCCGAGCGCGGCGAGCTCAGCGCCGTGCCGGAGGAAGTGCAGTTGGCGGCCCGGCTGGCCGCGCTGCTCCACGACGTGGGCCACTACCCCTTCTCCCACACCCTGGAGGAGGCCGGGTACCCGCATCACGAGAAGTTGGGCGTCGCCAAGTTGACCCGGGGAGACCTGGGCGATCGGCTGGCATCCCTGGGAGGACCGGAGCTGGTCGCGAAGATCGGGCGCTTGATCACCGGCGACAGCGAGAGTCCGCTGCGCGGGCTCATCTCGGGCTCGCTCGACCTCGACAAGATCGATTACCTCAGTCGCGACGCCCGAATGTGTGGCGTCCCCTATGGCGCGGTGGACGTGGATCGCCTGCTCGCGACCCTGACGCTGGTCGAGACCTCACCGGGGCGCATCGAGGTGGGCGTGTTGGAGAAGGGGATCAGTGCGCTGGAGTCCCTGCTGTTCGCCAAGTATCAGATGTTCCGGAACGTGTACTGGCACCACGCGGTGCGATCGGCCACCTGCATGTTCAAGCGGGCCGTGCGGAGCGCGGTGGCGGCCGGTTCCCTCGGCTTCGAGCGGATCGCCGAGAGCACCGACGACGGCCTGACCGAGCGACTCCTGGCGGTGGACGCCACCGGCCTGACTCGCGCGGTGCAGGCGCGACGCCTCTACAAACGGGCGCTCGACCTGTCCGCCAGCGAGGCCCCCGCGGAGACCCAGGACTGGGTCAGCCAGGACAGCGAGCTGCTGAGTCGGGTGGAAGACGCGCTGGCCCGGGAGCTGGGCCTCCAGGCGGGACAGCTCCTGCTGGATTTTCCGTCCAACCCCTCGATGCTGTCGGTGGATCTCCCGCTGCTGACCCGGGGCGGGCGGATCGAGCGCCTGACCGGCGAAGGCCGTCTGGGGCAGTTCGGCCTCCCCCGCGTGGCGGGGGAGCTCTATCAGAGCGCGCGCCGGCTGCGGATTTTCACCGCCGATCGCGCGCGATCCCCCGAGCGGGCTCTCGAGGTGATGACCTTACCGAAGGAAGTGGTCGAACGACGGCTGAAAGCGGGAGAGAAGGTGCTCGGGTCCTGAGGGACTAGTTCTTCTGCTGTCCGGCCGCCGCGGGCGTACCGTGAGGGGTGGCCTCCTCGGGTTCGATCCGGATCACGATCACGGTGATGTTGTCGAGCCCGCCGCGCTGATTCGCTTCCGAGACCATCTCATCTACCCACTGCTGTGGCCCTGCCCCGGTCTTGAGGATCTGCACCAGCTGATCGTCCTCCAGCATGCCAGTGAGCCCATCGGAAGCCAGCATGACGACATCTCCGGGCCTGAGCGAGCCGAAGTAGAGGTCGGGGACCACCTCGGCGTTGGCGCCGATGCACCGGGTAATCACGTTGCTGTAGGGATGGATCCGCGCCTGCTCGGGGGTGAGCAGGCCCAGGTCCACCTGTTCCTGCACGTAGGAGTGGTCCTTGGTGACCTGAATGAAGTGGCCGTTCCGGAGCAGGTAGGCCCGGCTGTCCCCCACTTGGCCGATCAGGAAACGATGCGGGAGGAGAATCATCGCGGTGGTGGTCGTGCCCATCCCCCGCTTGTCGTGCTCCGTGAGCGTTCGTTCGAAGATGGCGTGATTGGCCTGGATGATCGCTTTCCGCATCCGGTCGCCGGCCTCCTCGTCATTCAGGCCGCGGAGGGACCCCAACTCCTTGGAGATGAGCCGCACCGCCATCTCGCTCGCTACCTCACCGGCGGCGTGCCCACCCATGCCGTCGGCCACGATGAAGACGCCGCGGTCGGACAACATGAGGTAGTTGTCTTCGTTTCCCGACCGGACGATGCCGGTATCCGTCCGTGCGGCGCAGGTGAATCTCACGGGACCGATTACCTGAAGAAAAAGACGGCCGCCGCGACTGCGACCAGGGCCAGAACCACGGCCGGAATGACCCACCACGGTCGCTCCTTCTTCCCGGCGACCACGATCACCGGCGCCCTCCGAGGCGCCGCGGCCCGTGGTGCCGACTCCGCTCCTGCCTGGGCCGGCGGAGCGGGGGGAGGAGGAGCGGGTATGGGCGGAGGAGGCGCCGGAGGAGGCGCGGCCTGACGTGGAGCGGCAGGCGGTGGCGGTGGTGTCGGCACCGCCCCCATCACCTTCGTCCCCGACGGCCGGCTCACGGCCGCGTTGTCATCCGATGGGTCGAACAGGACCGAGACCTCTCCGAACCGCACCACGGTCCCCGGGCTCAGCGGCGTGTCGCTGGTGATCTTCTCTCCGTCGACGAAAGTGCCATTGGTCGAGGCGAGGTCGCTCAGCATCCAGACCTCCTCGCGCCGTTGCAGCTTGGCGTGCTGGGTGCTCACGCTCTCGTCGGGAATGACCAGGTCGTTGTAGTCCGCCCGTCCGATATTCACCACCGGGACCCGCACCTGGAGACGGTTCCCCTTGAGCATCCCGCTTCGCACCAGCATGCTGGCCAGCGGCGGCGTCCCCGACGGACGGGGAGCCGCAGTGGGCTGAGGCGTCGATGGGGGGGCCGGCATCGCGGCCCCGTACATGGTGTCGTGCAGCCGCTGCTGCGCGCCTGGGGGCGTCGGTCCGGTCACACGCGGTGGAGCCGGCGGCGGCGCACTGGGGGCGGGCGGCATCGGCGGCACCGGGATCGATCCCGGGAACGGCGTGGTCGCGACCATGCCCGCCGGCGGCGGAATGGATCCGGGCAACGGCGTGGTCGCCGGAGCTCCCGACACCGGAGGCGGCGCCGGGGGAGCGCTGTCGGCGTAGAACCGAAACTCGTGGTCACCGACGCGGATCACATCCGCCCGCGAGAGTAGCCGCTGCGCAGCGACCCGCTCGCCGTTGACGAAGGTGCCGTTCACGCTGCTGTCCACCAGGACGTAGCCCTGGGGCGCAGCCATGATCTCGGCATGTCGGCGGGAGACTTCCTTGGATGGGACCACGATGTCACAGCCGGCTTCACGACCGAACACCAGTGGCTGGTCACCTACCGTGTATTCGCGCCCATCGGTCAGACACACCAGCCGACCACCGGTCGAAGCGGTCGGCGCTTTGGGCCCGACCCCCTTCGCTGCCGCCATCTTCGCCAGCTCGGCCCCGCTGATGAACTGCGTGCTGCCGCTCCGCCGAGGATCGACGCAGACCAGCTCCTGGTCGCCGACCTGCAGCTTGTCCCCATGGAGGATCGGCGCCGGGTCGGCGCCCAAGCGGACCCCGTTCAGCTCGACGACCGCCTCGGAATCCGCCGGCCGGACCGCGGCTGAGCCATCCGGAGTACCCTGAACCCGGACGTGTACCGGCCGTACGCCCACCCCCGCCACCCGGATGGCACAAGAGGGGTCCGAGCCAATGGCCGCTTCGCCCACGGGAATGGTGAAGCGTTGCCCGGCCAGTTCGAGTTCCATAAGGAAGAGAGGTCCTGTTCGGCGAACTTGGGGTCAAACGTATCTGCGGGCTAATGGCCGCGCAAGCGAAATCGGACCCCGGATATCGCCCCTTGACAGTGCCCTCGCGCACCGTGGAAGTGTCGTCCCCTGATGCGCTTGGCTAGGCCACGCGATCTCGTCCATTGGCCTCCGTTCTCGCCGTGGCACCGGGGCCGAATTGCAACCGGTAGAGGCGTTCATAGAGGCCACCCTGGGCCAGCAGAGAGCGGTGGGAGCCGCGCTCACGGATCTCCCCGTGATGGAGCACCAGGATTTCGTCCGCGTGGAGGATGGTGCTCAGCCGGTGAGCCACGACCAGGCTGGTCCGGCCCGCCATCAGCTCCGCCAGGGCCCGCTGAATCTGCGCCTCCGCTTCTGCATCGACCGAGCTGGTGGCCTCGTCGAGCACCAGGATCCGGGGATCCAGGGCCAGCGCTCGCGCGAAGCTCAGCAGTTGCCGCTCCCCGACGCTCAAGCTTCTCCCCCGCTCGCCGAGCACGTGTCCGTACCCGGCCGGCAATCGCTCGATGAACCGGTCCGCACCCACCCGGTGAGCCGCAGCCTTTGCCTGGTCCGCCGTGACCGGCATATCGAGGGTCAGGTTGCGGAGCAGGTCCCCGGTGAAGAGAAACAGGTCCTGCTGCACGAATCCGATCAGTCCCCGCAGCTCGGCGGTCGAGAGCTCGCGAAGGTCGGTCCCGTCGATCGTGATGCGCCCCCGCACCGGATCGTAAAAGCGAAGCAGGAGACTCAGGATCGTGGTCTTCCCCGCTCCGGTGGCGCCCACCAGCGCCACGGTCTGCCCGGGCCGCGCGGTAAACGAAACGTCCTGCAGCACCCACCGCTCCCTCTGGCCCTCACGCCCGACCGGGCTCTCCGGGTCCGCAACCCCGTCGTAGCGGAACCAGACCCCTTCAAAGGCAACCGATCCGCGAACCGGCGGGCGGAGCCGCGCCGGACGAGCCGGCTCGACCACCGCCAGCGGCGTGTCCAGCAACCGGAAGACCCGCTCGCCCGAGGCCATGGCACTCTGGACCAGGTTGTATTTCTCCGACAGATCCTGGAGTGGTTGGAAGAACCGGCGGGTGAGTTGAATGAACGCGGCCAGGACGCCCACCGTAACCGAGCCCGCTAACGCCCGTACCCCGCCGTAATAGAGCAGTACCGCCAGGGCGACGGAGGTCAGCACTTCGATCACCGGGAAGAACACCGCGTAGACCACAATCGACTTGAGGTGCGCCTCCAGGTGCTCATCGTTGATCCTCCCGAACTGGCGTGCCGCCTCCGGCTCGCGGTTGAACAACTGGACCACCCGCATCCCCGAGAGATGCTCCTGGAGAAAGCTGTTGAGCCGCGCCAGACGAACCCGGATCTCCCGGAACGCGTCCCGTACGCTGGTCCGGAAGACCGAGACCGTCAGGAAGACCAGTGGCATCACGGCAAAGGCGGCGAGCGCCAGGCGCCAGTCGATGACGATCATCATCACCATGATCGCCACCAGGGTAACCAGGTCGCCGAGCACTGCGACCACGCCGCTCGAGAACAGCTCGTTCAGGGTCTCGACGTCGGACGTCACCCTGGTCATCAGGCGACCGACCGGATTGCGGTCGAAGAATCCGATGTTGAGCCGCTGGAGCTGGCTGAAGACCTCGAGGCGGAGGTCGCACATGACGCGCTGGCCGATCCACGAGGTCAGGACCGCCTGCCCGTAGTCGAGCAGGAATTCCAGCACGAGAACCACCAGGAACGTGGCGGCGAGCGTAGCCAGGAGCCCCAGGTCCTGCCGCGGGATCGCGATGTCGAGCGCGCGCTGGGTGAGGTAGGGACCGACCAGCGCGAGGCCGGAGAGGGAGAGCAGGACCAGGACCGCCAGCGCCGTCGGCCAGCGGTAGGGACGGAGGTAGGCGACCAGACGTCGTGCCAGCGCCGCGTCGTAGCCGCGGGCTGGCAGGTCTTCTTCTGGAAGAAAGCCGGTCACCCGATCACCCTGCGCCGACCGCGGGCATCTCGTCCGAGCCGGCCGTAATACCCCGCAGGCCCTGCCGGACCCAGCGGGAGAACACCACGAAGCCGAAGGCGAGGGTGAAGTAGCTGAGGATGCAGCGCCAGACCAGCGTGTAGAGCGGAGTGAGCGCCGGCGGCAGATAGACCGAGGACATCACCGCGGCCGAGAGCATTTCCGCGAGACCCGACGCTCCTGGAGTCGGCGCGAAATAGAGAAGAAACGTGATCAGGGTCTGGAGCAGCAGGACGTCGACGAAGTTGGCGTGCAGCCCCCCCACCGCCCGCAGCGCCACGTAGCCCGCCAGCAGCTTGTTGGCGTGCGAGGGCCCCGAGAGCAGCGTGGCCCAAGCCAGGGAAAGCCAGCCCTGTGGGCTACTGAAGGAAACGAAGCTCTGATGCGCCCGGTCGATCCCCGCGCGCAGGGCCTCCAGACGCTCCCCCACTCGCTGGCTCCGGCGGCCTACCCGCTCGGCCAATCCGTGCAGCGACTCGCGAATCAGATGGGGGAAAATGATCACCAGGACCATGACGAGTCCCAGGCCGGCAAAGATCCCGAGGCTCCCCAGGAACAACTGGTAGAGCGAGAGTCCGAGGAAATTGCCGTAGCGCTCCAGGGATCGGCCGCCGCCCAGGATGATCGCCAGCGGCCCGGCCAGCGCGAAGAAGATCACCGTGGCGATGAACGACATCAGGGTCGTGGTGACCGCGTCGGGGAGCGGGACCCCGTAGCGCCGCATCGTGTAGATCATCATCGGACCCGAGCCCGACGAGAGTGGCGTCAGGTATCCTGCCCAGGCGCCCATGCCGCCCGCCAGAATCATCCCCTTCATCGAGACCGGTGAGTGCACGTGACGCACCAGCACCCAGAGTCGCAGGCCACCGCCGATCCAGTCGAGCGCCGCCAGCCCCACGCCCACCAGCATCCAGCGCCATTGCAGCTGGCTTGCGGCCGCCACGAACGCCGGCAGGTCGTTGCCGTAGACGAAAACCGCCCCGAAGCCGAGCAGCGAGACGAGGACGAAGACCAGGAACCACTTGCGGACGAGACTGGGGGAGAGGACGATCGCCATGACGGGGGAAACGTAACGTTCCATAACGCCGAGGGGCAGATGGGCTGAGCCATCCGAGTTGACCATCTGCCCATTCGGGTGGGAGTCTCGGTATCCTTCGTCACCATGTCCGCGGACGTCCTTCGCATCGTCAACGCCCGTCAGCACAACCTTCGCGGGATCACCGTCGATCTTCCTCGTCGCGCCCTGGTGGTCGTCACCGGCCCCTCCGGCTCCGGCAAGAGTTCCCTCGCGTTCGATACCCTCTACGCCGAAGGGCAGCGCCGCTACATCGAGTCGCTCTCGACGTACGCCCAGCAATTCCTGGAGCGGATGCCCAAGCCGAGGGTGGACCGCCTCGAAGGCCTGGCCCCGGCGGTCGCCATCGAGCAGCGAAACCCGACCGTGTCCAGCCGCTCCACGGTGGGAACGGCGACCGAGGTCTACGACTATCTCCGCCTGCTCTGGGCCCGGGTCGGCCGGCCGTTCTGTCGGGTCTGCGGATCGCCGGTCCGCCGCGAGACACCGCAGTCCGCCGCGGATGAGATCCTCGCTCACGCGCGGGGCCGGATCCAGGTCGCGTTCCCGCTGCCACCCACGGCCCGCCAGAGCCACGACAGCGTAGTCGAGAACCTCCGAGCCATGGGGTTCGTCCGCCTTCTCGCGGATGATGTGCCCGCCGAGCTGGATGCATTGCCGCCGGGGCTCGATCTCGCTCGGTCTGGAGAAGTGCTGGTGATCGTTGATCGCCTGGTCGCCGAGCCCGCCCAGGCCGGCCGCCTGGCGGAAGCCCTCGGCACCGCGTTCCAGGAAGGGGAAGGCGTGGGATTGGCGTTGCACGACGGCGGCCGGCTTCGCTTCACGGAGTTCCCCAGCTGCAGCCTGTGCGACACGCCCGCGGTGGCCGCGACACCGGCCCTGTTCTCGTTCAACAACCCGCGTGGAGCCTGCACCGGCTGCAACGGGTTCGGCGCGGTCCTCGAGTACGACGAATCGCTGATCGTCCCCGATCCTTCCCGGAGCCTCGCCGACGGGGCCATCGATCCCTGGACCAAGCCGCGGTACGACGGGCGGCGACGCCTCCTCGCCACCACCGCGAAGAACCTCGGCATCGACGTGGACGCGCCCTGGTCCAGCCTGAAGCCCGCCCAGCAGAGGGAGCTCCTGCATGGGCGGCGGGGGCGCTATGTCGGCGTATTCCCGTTTCTCAAGGCGCTCGAAGAGAAGCGCTACAAGCAGTACATCAGGGTGTTCCTCCGCCAGTACCAGCTGGCCAAGACCTGTCCGGTCTGCGGAGGAGCCCGGCTGAACGAGCACGCCCTCTCGGTCCGGATCGGCGGCCAGACCATCGCCGCGGTGGCCGCGCAGACGGTAGACGCGCTGGCCCAATGGCTGCGAGAACTCCCGCTCGACCCCTTCGAGCGCCAGGTGGCACACCTGATTCTCGAGCAGCTGGATCAGCGCATCGGCTTTCTGCGCGACGTGGGGCTCGGCTACCTGACGCTGGAGCGCCTCACGCGAACCCTGAGCGGTGGAGAGGCGCAGCGGATCTCCCTTTCCAATGCCCTGGGCGCCAAGCTGGTGGATGCGCTTTACGTCCTGGACGAACCGTCGATCGGGCTCCATCCCCGCGATATCGACCGCCTCCTGGCCCTGCTGCACCGGTTGAGTCGGAGTGGCAATACCGTGATCGTGGTCGAGCACGATCCGGCGGCGATTCGGCAATCCGATTTCATGCTCGAGCTTGGCCCCGGGGCCGGCGAGCGCGGTGGCCAGGTCGTCTACGCCGGTCCCGTCGCCGGCGCGACCGAGTCATTGACCGGGCAGTACCTCACCGGGGCCAAACGGATCGGGGTTCCCAGCGCCCGGCGCGCGCCTGCCTCGTGGCTTCGCGTCCGAGGAGCAACGCTGCACAACCTCCGGGAGGTGGATGTCGACATTCCACTCGGAGCGCTCACCGCCGTGACCGGCGTCTCCGGCTCCGGCAAGAGCACCCTCCTGCATGAGGTGCTGTACCGCCACCTCGAGGCCCGCCTCACCGGCTCCCACTCCGCGAAGGCCCACCTCGGCGAGGAAGTCGGGGTCGTCCGTCGGTTGACCGGATGGGAATCGCTCGAGGATGTCCTGCTGATCGACCAATCGCCGATCGGCCGCTCACCCCGGTCGAACCCGGTCACGTACATCAAGGGCTTCGATGACATCCGGGAGCTGTTCGCGCAGCAGCCGTTGGCACGGCAGCGACGGTATACCCCATCGACCTTCTCGTTCAACCTGGCGGGCGGGCGTTGCGAGGCCTGCGAAGGCGCCGGACACGTCCAGATCGAGATGGTCTTCCTCGCGGACGTCTTCGTGCCGTGTGAAGTCTGCCAGGCCACGCGGTTCAAGCGGGAAGTGCTGGACGTGAAGATCCGGGGCCAGTCGATCCACGATGTGCTCCAGTTCACGGTGGACGAGGCCATCAACCGATTCCGCCATCAGCCCCGTTTGGGTCAGGCCCTCTGGCATCTCCAACAGGTCGGACTCGGTTACCTGCGGCTGGGACAACCGGCGACCACGCTCTCCGGGGGAGAAGCTCAGCGGCTCAAGATCGCGCGCGAGCTGGCGCGCAGCGGGCGGAAGGGTGGGCGGCGCCTGTATATCCTCGATGAGCCGACCACCGGGCTCCATCTCGACGACGTGCGCGTCCTGATCCAGGTGCTCGACCGGCTGGTCGACGCCGGGCACACCGTGGTCCTGATCGAACACCATCTCGACGTGATCAAGCGGGCCGATTGGGTCGTGGATCTGGGCCCCGAGGCGGGGGATGCTGGGGGCCAGGTGGTGACTCAGGGGACCCCCGAGGACGTTGCGCGCGTGGAACGCTCGCACACCGGCCGGTACCTCCGGGAGGCCCTCGAGATGACCGAGGCCTTTTCGGCCACGGAAGCTGCAGTCCCCTCCATCGACCGCTGACCGCTTGTCAGCGGGGCCTGGGTTCGTTAATTTATTCCGCGCAAGTTCGGCAGACACCTTACAGGGCTGGCCACGCGCCAGCCCTGTTTTGTTAGCCGAACGCGCAGGCAGCCACGGCGAGCGCCGCTGACTGCCGGCAGGAAGCCTCTCGTGAGGGCTCGACTTCACGAACCAACCTGTAGTCGGTGCACGCGGCTCTGACCGGACTCCGATTACACAATGCAAGGAGTAGGTCAGTATGCGTACGACCGGCACCGTCAAGTGGTTTAACGACGCCAAGGGCTTCGGCTTCATCACGCCGGAGGGTGGCCAGAAGGACTGTTTCGTCCATCATTCGGCGATCCAGGCCGATGGCTACCGGAGCCTCGCCGAAGGCGATCGCGTCGAGTTCGACGTGATCCAGGGCCAGAAGGGCCCCGCCGCGGCGAACGTCACCAAGGTCAGCTGACGCGCCAGCGGTAGGCCGTCCTCGAGACGGCAAGAGGCCGGTTCGCCCCAGGGCGAGCCGGCCTCTTCTGCTTCGTGGATGCCCCTGTACTCAGGCTCGCTGAGGCGCAGGCACCCGGGCGGCAATGGCACGACGCATCGTCGCGGCCGCCTCGCGAATCAGCTCCGCGGTCGTCTCCCAATCCATGCAGGCGTCGGTTATCGAGACCCCATAGCGCAGCTTCGACGGGTCACCCTCCAGCCGCTGGTTGCCGGCGTGCAAGTGGCTCTCGACCATCACACCCATGATCGCCCGCTCTCCGGCGGCGATCTGGGCCAGCACCTCGCGCATCGCGACCGCCTGCTTGCGATGGTCCTTCTGTGAATTCCCGTGACTGCAGTCCACCATGAGCCGCGGACACTGGCCGTGGAGGCGCAGGAGGTCGACGGCACGGTGAATCGATGCCGCGTCGTAGTTGGTGTTCCCGGCGCCGCCGCGGAGCACCAGGTGACGATCCGGATTCCCCGAGGTGTGAACGATGGCCACCCGGCCCTCGTCGTCCAGTCCCACGAAGCTGTGCGGGGTCGCGGCCGAAACCAGACCGTCCAGCGCGATCTGCAGGTTCCCGTCGGTCGTGTTCTTGAATCCGACCGGCATCGAGAGTCCGCTCGCCATCTCCCGGTGGGTCTGGGATTCCGCGGTCCGTGCACCGATCCCCGTCCAGGAGACCAGGTCGGCGATGTACTGAGGAATCACCACGCCCAGCATCTCGGTCGCCGCCGGCAGCCCCAGGCCGTTCACCTCGAGGAGGATCCGCCGCGCCAGGCGCAGCCCAGTCTCGAGGTCCCGGCTCCCATCCAGGTGCGGATCGTTGATGAGGCCCTTCCATCCGACCGTCGTGCGCGGCTTCTCGAAGTAGACCCGCATCATCAGGCACAGGGCGTCGTCGACTTCGCTCCGCAATGCGGCCAGGCGTCCGGCGTATTCCAGCGCGGCGGTCGGATCATGGATCGAGCACGGGCCTACCACGACCAGGAGGCGCTGGTCCTCCCCGGCCAGAACACGCCGCACCGCCCGGCGCCCATCCACGACCGTCACGGCGGTCGCCCGGGGCACCGGCAGCTCATCCCGCATCTGGCGGGGTGTCGCCAGCGGCGACATCCTGAGCACGTGCAGGTTCGAGGTCTCGGGCACCAGGGAACGGGAATCGGTCACGCCTTCTTCTCCAGAGGGAAGTCGCTCACACTAGATTGAACTTGCCCGTCCCCGGGTGGGGGCGCCAGAGGCAGGCCATCGAACTCCGACACCATTACATGCAGAGCGTCCGAGTCCTCCAACCCGGCGAGGAAGCCGAACTCGACCAGTTTCTCGCCCAGCGGCCGGAGAGCAGCATGATCATGCGCTCCAATTTGCGCGCCGCCGGCCTCGAGGACCGGGGATTGTCCAACCAGGCCACGTACGCCGCAGCCTTCGAGGATGGCATCATCATCGGCGCCGCGGCCCACTGCTGGAACGGGATGGTCCTGGTGGAAGCCCCCCAGGCCCTGCCGACCGTGGTTCAGAGCGCCGTCGAGGAGAGCGGGCGACTGATCGCCGGCTTCATGGGGCCCTGGCAACAGATCACGGAAGCGCGCCGAGCCCTCGGCCTCGCCGAAGTCGACGCGGCGGTGGATGCCCCCGATATTCTCTACCGCCTGTACCTGGACCAGCTCCAGGTGCCGGCGGTGTTGTCGGGGAAGGAGGTCGTTTGTCGCCTCGGCACCCGGGCCGATCGTGAGTTGCTCGTCAAGTGGCGAGCGGAGTTTTCCGAAGAAGCCCTTGGGTTCGAGGATTCGGCCGAGCTCCGATCTTCCTGCCGCGAGCACGTCGACCAGTTCCTGGCGACGCGGAACATCTGGGTTCTCGAGGTGGGAGGGGCTGCCGTCGCCAGTGCGACCATCAACGCGAGGCTCCCCCTCGAAGTCACGGTTGGCGGCGTGTGGACGCCTCCCCAATTTCGCGGACGCGGGTACGCGAGAGCGGTGGTGGCCGGGATGCTGCTCGCCGAGCGCGAGGGAGGCGTGGAGCAGGCCGTCCTCTTCGCCGATCGGACCAATCCCGTATCCCAGCGGACCTACGAGGCCCTGGGGTTCGTCGCCATCGGGGACTATGGGATCATCCTGTTCCACGAGCCCCAGGCCATCCCCCGCGCCGGATGAAAGCCGGGCTCACCACGTCTCCCTGTGCCTGAACTGCCCGACGTTCAGATCTACCTCGAGGCACTGCAGTCTCGGCTGCTTCACCAGCGACTCGAACGGGTCAGAATCCGCGGACCCTTTCTGCTCCGAAGCGTCTCCCCTCCCATTTCCGAAGCAGAAGGCAAGACGGTGACCTCGCTGGGCCGCCGGGGGAAGCGAATCGTCATCGGCCTGGAGGGAGACCTGTACCTCGTACTCCACCTCATGATCGCCGGACGGCTCCACTGGAAGGCCAGGTCGAAGCCGGGAGAGCCACCTCCCAAGTTGCCGGGGAAGGTCGGCTTGGCTGCGCTCGATTTTCCGTCAGGGAGTCTGGTCCTCACCGAGGCAGGATCCAAACGCCGTGCCTCGCTTCACCTGGTATCAGGCGCCGACGGGTTGCGCTCCTTCGACCGCGGCGGCATTGAAGTGCTGGAAGCAGGCATGGAGGAGTTTCGCCACGCGCTCCAGAAGGAGAACCACACCCTCAAGCGCGCGCTCACCGACCCCCGGTTGTTCAGTGGGATTGGCAATGCCTACTCGGATGAGATCCTCCACCGGGCCCGGCTATCACCACTGCAGATGACTCAGCGCCTCGCACCCGACGAAATCGGACGCTTGTATCGGGCCTCACGAGACATCCTGACAGAGTGGATTGACCGATTGCGGCAACAGAGCGGACACGAGTTCCCGGAAGGGGTCACGGCGTTCCGACCGGAGATGGCGGTTCATGGCCGGTACCGGAAGCCCTGCCCCGACTGCGGCTCCCTGATCCAGCGGATTCGTTACGCCGACAACGAGACCAACTACTGCGCCCGCTGCCAGACCGGTGGCCGACTGCTGGCCGACCGGGCCATGTCCCGGTTACTGAAGGAGGACTGGCCCCGCACCCTCGAAGAGGCGGAGGGCTGCTAGGAGCAGACCCTCGACGGGGTCTCACGGTTCGGGGCATCGAGGGATAAGATGAACCGATCTTCATCGTGAGCGCCCCGATGCCCCGCCCTCTCGGTCCCCGCCGCCGTCGCTCTGTGGTGTCGGTCGTACTAGCGGCTGTGGCAGTCCTGGTCCCGTTCCCGTCCCTTGCGTTCGCCCAGACGGATACCGTCTCGGTTCAGGCCTACGAAGGCTGGCGGCAGTACAGCGTCCATTGCGCCAGGTGCCACGCCCAGGACGTCCTCGACTCGGGGGTGGCGCCCTGGCTGGTCATGTCGGTCAAGCCTGACGGGCCGGTACCGACCCCTGAGGACTTCATGCGGGTCATCAGGCAGGGAAAGTCCGGGGGGATGCCCGCATTCGCCCCTGACTATCTCGAGGACGAGCGGGTGGAGGCCATCTGGGCCTATGTAAAGGGGCGGAGCGACGGGGTGATTCACCCCGGGAGACCGGTTCGCCAGCCGAACTGAAGAGCTCCCGAGGCAGGACTCGAACCTGCGACCCGCTGATTAACAGTCAGCTGCTCTACCAACTGAGCTACTCGGGAATCGGCGGTCAGGATAAACGTGAGGCAAAGGCGAATCAAGCGGGCAACGACTTGTTCCAGCCAGTCACCGCAGTAGTCAGCCCCAGCCTTAGCTGCCCGAAGCACCCCCTGCTGGGATCAGTCTGATCCCGAGTCCAGGCGTGTCATCCTGCCTCCCACGATCTCCCGGCCGCTCATTCCCCGCCTCATCGTATCCAGGCACTGTCACCGCAGCTTCCAGCCAGAACTCAGCGCCACAGGTGTGCTTCATGGCTAGAACAGGCCAACTGCGAGCATCTGCTCACAGTTTTGAAAACGTCACTTGGATGGCTCACGAGCTGGCCCGTAAGTCGTTGTAGAATACGCTACTGGTAGCTCTGTGAGCAAACGCTCTCCTATCTAGTACAAATGCGAGCAATCACTTCTACTACTGGAGGGGTTTTTGACGGTTCTTGGGCCCATTCTTGCGTCTTCAGAATTTGTTAACTCATTGTTTCTAAATCTGTTACATCTGTTGGCACTACCATTTTCTGTTCACCAGTTTAGCTTCCAAAGGTGACTATGCACCCTCTGGTGGGGCATCATGTCCGACGACGGCAGCTGTCCAGGGCCTACGCCCTCGGTAGGCTGCCGCAATCGCTCCTATTCACGGGGCCCAGCGGGGTAGGCAAACAGCGCCTCGCCCTCTGGCTCGGGCAGTTGATCCTTTGCCAAGCGCCTCGAGATGGCGAGCCGTGCGGGACCTGTGGCCCCTGCCGGAGAGTCTTGGGGCTTGGCCATCCGGACCTGCATTGGTTCATGCCGGTCCCCCGGCCCAAGGCAGCTGAGGCCGACCGGCAAGTGACGGAACTAGAGGAGGCGATCGCTGCCGTGGTGGCCGAACGGCGGGCGGCGCCGCTCTATGAGGCCCTTGGGGGGATGGCAGGGCACTTCGTGGCCACCGCCCGGTTGCTCCAGCGACGGGCAGTTCTGACCCCGGTGGAGGGACGTAAGAAGGTCTTCATCCTGGGAGAGGCCGAGCGGCTGGTGCCCCAGGAAGCGAACCCGGAGGCGGCCAACGCGCTCCTCAAGCTCCTGGAGGAGCCACCGGCAGACACGGTCCTCTGCCTGACCGCCACAGATCCCGGGCTGGTGCTCCCGACCATCCGCTCCCGGACGGTCACGGTGAGAGTGGGAAGGCTCCCGGATCGGGAGGTGGAAGAGTTCCTGCGCGGCGTGCTGAAGCCGGCGCCGAATGCCGCCGTTCTCGCCGCGCGAGTCCGTCAGGCCGGCGGATGTATCGGAGCCGCGATCGGAGCAGGCGCGGCGGATGCCAAGGCGAGGCAGTTGGCGGTGGACGTCTTGAATGCAGTGCTCGCGGGACCGACGGCTCGGGCGGAGCAGTCGCTTCGACAGGCGCCCTGGTCGGCCCGCGGGGACTTCACGGGGCTGCTCGATGCCCTGGCAGACTCGCTGCACGAGGCGACCCGAACCGCTCTCGGCGAATCGCCGGTGGCGTCGGGGCCCCTCGAGGGACTGAGCCGCCGCCCCCCGGCCGCGTTGCTGCGGGCGACCGAGCGGGTCCTTGAGGCCCGAGCCGTGGCCCAGGGCAATGTGAACCCTCAGCTGCTGCTCGCCTCGTTGGGCGACGCGCTGGCGAGGACGCTGTGAAGCTGACGCACGTCGACGAGAGCGGCCGCGCTCGAATGGTGGATGTGAGCGGCAAGCCCGAGACCCGGCGCACCGCGGTAGCCGAGGGTGCGGTGCGGATGTCGACCGCTGCGTTTGAGCAGGTGGAGCAGGCCAGAGTGAAGAAGGGCGACGTCCTGGCCGTCGCCGAGATCGCCGGGACCATGGGAGCCAAGCGCACGGCGGACCTGATTCCGTTGTGCCACCCCCTGGGACTCGAGGCGGTGACCGTGCAGACGGCGCTCGACCCGGCACTTCCCGGCGTTCGGATAACCGCCACCGCCTCGGCGGTCGGCCGTACCGGCGTCGAAATGGAGGCGTTGACGGCAGTCGCAGTAGCCGCCCTCACCGTCTACGACATGGTGAAGGCGTTGGACCGGGGGATGGTCATCGAGGCCGTACGCCTGGTCAGCAAAACTGGTGGGACCCGAGGCGATTGGTCGCGTGCCGGGTAGTTCCGGTGCCAGGCCGACGCCCTGAACCCTGAAGGAGGACTCAATGCCGTTGAACCCGAACGACCTGTCCGACCGCAGTCAGCGGCCGCGGAGGCTGTTGCTCCGTGGCGGCTTGCTGGTGCTCGGGACGCTGGCGATCAGCGTTCTGGCCGGTTGGAGCCGCCGGGCGCACCCCGATGATGTGGTGCCCACTCCGGCGGGATTGGCCGACGTGGTCCGTACGGTGAACCTGCGCCTGGAGACCACGGAGGGCGAGTTGGCGGTGGCCAAGATTCAACTGGACCGCCTGAATCAGATCGTCACCTACTCCAGCCGCTACCAGATTCCGGCCGACCTGGCCGGGGCGGTGTTCGACATCGCACTCAGCGAGGGCATCGATCCTGCCCTCGGCTTCCGTCTGGTGAAGGTCGAAAGCAGTTTCGACGACCACGCCAAGAGCTCCGCCGGCGCCCTGGGTTACACCCAGATTCTGCCGGCCACGGCCCGCTTTTTCGAACCGGGCCTCTCAGAGAGCCAGCTGTACGATCGCGACGTAAATCTGCGCCTGGGATTCCGATTCCTGAAGACGCTGATTCGCCAGTACCAGGGTGAAGTCGAGCTGGCGCTGGTCGCGTACAACCGTGGACCCGCCCGGGTAGCCGAGATCCTGAGCCAGGGTGGAGACCCGCACAACGGATATGCCCAAGCGGTCCTGAAGGGCACCGATCGAGGCAAGGGAACTTCTCAGTAGTCCAGTAGCCTGAACGCTCGAACGGCCCCGGGGAC
>DATIWD010000026.1:0-71069 GCA_035519565.1 Gemmatimonadales bacterium
ACGGAGGGGGGCAGCCAGCTGGAATCGGGCAGCCGGGTCCTCTGGGATGCGGCGCCGGTCTACCGCCGGTCGAACGGCCAGCTCGCGGTCCGCGAGCCGGGCAAGACCCCGGCCGAGCTCGCCAGCGCGCAAGCCAGCTTCCAGACCGGGAAGATTCGCACCACGCTGCTGCTCGCGACCAATGCGACCTACAACCGGGTGGAAGGTCTCCCGATCATCTTCGGCCCCGCCTTCGACTGGAAGGTGAGCCCAACCGTGGCCGCGCGCCTCGAGCTGCGCGGCATCGTCCGCACCTCGGGATGGGATGCACCGCTGGGCCGCCCCTTCGGGTATTCCGTGCGTATGGACTGGGGCTTCAAGGGCCCCACGGGGTACGGCTTCGGCCTCCGCGCCTATAGCCAGGTCAACGGCATCGAGGAACAGACGCAGGGGCGTGAAGAAATCGGCTGGTGGGCCATCCTGAGTCAGAACGACAACCGGGACTACTACAACGCAGAGGGAGTTGCCGGATCGGCCTTCGCCTACCTGGCCAAGCCGCTTCGCTTGGACCTGTCCTATCGCTGGCAGAAGGAGCGGACGCTCCGGGCCAACGACCCGTGGTCACTGTTTACCACTGAAAACGGCTGGCGCCCCAATCCCCTGATCGACGACGGCGAATACTCGATCCTGGGCCTGGGCCTCGATCTGGACACGCGAAACAACCGGAAGCGCCCTACTTCGGGATGGCTGGTTCACCTGGGTTACGAATACGCCATGAGCGACAACGTCTCCCCGGCCACGCTCCCGCCCGAGGTCCGGTCTCCGATCCCGACGCGGGACTACGGGTTCGGACGCCTCATCCTCGATGCTCGGCGGTACAACCGGCTCTCTCCCGACTTCCGGCTCAACTTCCGGCTCTGGGCCGGGGGCTGGGCCGGGGGAGATCCGCTCCCGGTGCAACGCCGGCTGTCGTTGGGTGGTGTGGACTGGCTGGCCGGGTATCCGTTCCGCGCCTTCACCTGCGCTCCCGCGGGATCGAATGATGCCGCTCAACCCGCGCTGTGCGATCGGACCATCGTGCTCCAGGCGGAATTGCGACGGCGCTTCCGCCTGGGCCTCGGGTTCCAGTTCAAGGACGAAGCCCGGCCGGACCTGAATCGCTTCCTCGGCATCGACGAGGCCGACCTGGTCTTGTTCGCGGACGGCGGCAACAGCTGGCTCACGGGAGACGGGCCCGGTCGCGTGCCCAACGATCGAATCCCGAATATCGGAGAGTGGAAGGGCGACCTGGGGATCGGCCTGGATGCCGGCGGCATCGGGGCCTACCTCCTCAAGGCGCTGACCGGCAGCGAGCCGGTTCGAGTGATGGTACGGCTCCAACGGCGGTTCTAGGCGAGGTGCCGTGAGGCGTCGGCTCGGGATCGCCCTCCTGGCGACGCTGTTGGGTGCCGCGACGCCGTCTCTCGGCCGGGCCCAGGACACGACCAGGGTCCTGCTGGACGTCAGCCTGGCGACCGAGACCACAACGCCGAGCTCGCAGAGCCCGGTGATCCGCGTCCGCTACTTCTTCCGGGACTCGCGGTGGACCGCGATGCTCCAGTCCGGCTTTCCCCTCCGGATCCACTATCGGGTGGAGTTGTGGCGATCCCGGGGCGCCTGGTTCGATGCCACCGAGCGGGAGGTCGAGTGGGACGTGGCGGTCCGACACGAGCCCTTGCTGGACCAGTACACCGTGGTGCGGTTGACGGGGCGGGCGCGCCAGGAGAATCGCTACGCGACCCAGGACGCGCTGGCCGCGGCGATCGGACGCTCCTACCGGGTCACCATGGCCCCGACCGAGGTGGGCGAGTACTACTACGTCGCTTCGATCCAGGTGACCACGCTCTCCGATACCGACCTCGATGAGCTGGAGCGGTTCTTCGTGGAAGACGTCGCCCCCGCGGCGGAAGGCCGGGAAAACGTGGGAAGTGCGGTCGGACGTGGAGCGAAGCGGCTGGTGCTCAAGCTGGCTGGTCTGCCCAGCCTGCGACTGGAAACGCGAAGCGAGAAGTTCCGGGTGGGCTCGACGCCCTGAACCGGGCCGAAAGCCCGGCTCAGGCCACCGACTGCTGCAGGTCGCCGAGGGCGCGGAGTGCGGCCTCGCCGTAGAAGAGGCGGATGTACTTCGCCTGGATCGCCGTGAGGCGGCGAACCGCCCAGGCCAGGTGCACGAAGTGCGGTTCCCGCGGCGGGATGCGCGGGTGCATCCCGCACTCCTCGGGCAGCTGATTCCCCTTCCGGGTGTTGCAGGTGCTGCAGGCCGTCACCACGTTGGTCCAGTCATTGGTCCCTCCCCGCGAGAGCGGCACCAAGTGGTCCCGCGTCAGACACTCACGGTGCTTGAACTCCGCCGGAGACCGAGCGCAGAACTGGCACCGGTAGTCATCTCGCGCAAAGAGGAAAGTATTGGTGACTTGGCGGCGGAAACGGCGGGGAACGTGGACGAACCTGACGAGGCGGATGATGGCTGGTCGTGGAAGGACCAGCCGCTCACTTCTGACTGGCTCACCCCCGTCCGCTTCGACGATCTCCGCCTTCCCCTCGATGACCAGGCGAAGGGCCCGCCGCACCGGTACCATGGTGAGGGGTTCGAACGAAGCATTGAGCGCAAGACAGCGCACCAGTCACTCCAAGTTCAAGTAGGCCAGCAGACTAAGATCGTAACGGCGCCCAGAGGGGACGGCAAGGGAGGCCAGTTCCTAGCGGGCCAGGGACTCGAGTCGGCTGGCCACCGCCTGCCGGTGCCGGCCGCTTCGCGTGATGACGAGCACGGTATCCTCGCCGGCGATGGTGCCGATGACCTCGCTCCAGCCGGCCTGATCGATGGCCGCCCCGACCGCCCCGGCCCCGCCGCTCGCGGTCTTGAGTACAAGAAGCGGGCCCGCGCCCTCCACGCTCACCAGCAGTGCGGGCAGCACCTTGCCCAGGTCGGGCCGCATCTGGCCCTCGCTGGGATTGGCGTAGAACGCGCCGCCCTGAGGATCCACCAGCTTGGCCAACCCGAGCTCGCGGATGTCGCGCGAGAGGGTGGCCTGGGTGACGGCGAAGCCCTCCCCCGCCAGCGCCTCCCGCAGCTCATCCTGGCTCTCGATCCGCCGGTCCTTGATGACCCTGAGGATCGCGGCGTGGCGCTGGAGCTTCGCGTGGTGAGGGACGTGATTCTTCGCCCCGACCGGCAGGGTCACGGGCTTGATCAACTTGCGGTGCTCGTCCATGCCTCGAGCTCCGGCTGGAATTCGCGGGACGGAATGTGGCGAATCAATCGGGAGCGCGCCACACCCGCTTCCCGCCCAAATAGGTCGCGATCATCTGCTCTGGGGTGCTCTCCAGAATCGCCTCCATGGTCCCGGTACCCCCGCTTCCCTTCGGGAGACGGATAACCGCGGCATCTCCCCACTTCCCGGGCGTCAGACTGCCGACGTCGGCGTCGAGGCCGATGGCCCGGGCCGCCTCCATGGTGCACAGCTCGAGCGCCTGCGCAGCGCTTAGTCCGCCCAAACGGCGCGCGGCACGGGCTTCGGCCAGGAGGTCGAGCGGGCTCACGCTGGCGACCGAATCGGTACCCACCCCGATCCGCAGTCCCGCGGCCCGAAGCGCCGCCAGGGGAGCATCGCCGTGACCGTGGCGAGCGTTCGAGCGGGGACAATGCGCGACCGCACAGTTGCCGCGCCGGAGCTTCTCGATATCAAGTGCGTCAACCCGGATGAGGTGGATGCACAGCGTACGCCGCCCCAACACCCCATGACGCTCCAGCCACTCGACCGGGCTGCACCCGGGATTCGGGGGGAGCGGGATCCCGCGCCGCTCCCATTGCCTGGCAAACGCACCCTGCCCCGAGGCGAGCAGCTCGGATTCCGCCGCGGATTCCGCCAGATGCACGGCGATGGGCAGCCCCTCGCGTTCGGCCCATCCCGCCACCCCACGATACAGTGCTCCGCTCACGCTGTAGGGCGCGTGAGGAGAGACGCCCAGCCGCACGCGCGGGGACTCGAAGCGGCGCTGCGCGGCGACTCTGGCCTGGAAGTCGGCCAGCTGGGCTTCCGCACGGGCCGGCTCGGGGCCAAACACCTCGAGGTAGGCGACTCCACTTCCACCCGCCTCATGGAGGGCCTGGATCACCGCGCCGGAATCCCCGGTGTCCGCCACGGTCGTAACCCCGGCGGCATGACAGGCGGCCAGCCCATCCCGGGCCGCCTGAAGAAAATCGGCAGGAGTGCGGCCCCGTTTGAGGGCGATGATCCGAGCGATCCAGTCGGGGAAATCGGCGTCTCCGGCCTGACCGTCCAGGCCGGTGAGCTCGAGGTGGGTGTGGGCGTTGACGAGACCGGGAAGCAGAGCGGCGCCGGCGAATCGTTCTTCGGGGATGTCGGGAGAACGGGGGACCTCGGTGTCCGGGCCGACCGCCGTCACCCGGCCATCGGCGCCGATCAGGACCGCACCCCAGGAGATCGGCCTACCGTCCATCGGCAGCAGCCACTCCGCCGAGATCCGGCAGGCCGGCATTACTGGTGGGGCATCAACGGGCTCGCCCCACCACCGGGCGCGAGAAACGCGTTGTGAACCGGACAAAATTCGGTGGGCTCGGTGCCCGGCAGATACCATTCGACGGCGTGCTCGTCCTTGGGACAGAACGGCGTGAACTTGTAGCCGGTCGACTTGTCGATCTCGGCAAAGGTCAGGCTGTCCGGCCGGACCCAGTCGGGAGGAACCGGCCGCCGCTCGTAGATCTCCCGCATCGTGGCGGTCCAGGCCGGGGCGGCGAGCAAACCGCCCTGCGCGTTGGCCTTGATCTTCTCCGGCTTGTCCATGCCGATCCACACCCCGGTGACCAGATCGGGGGTGAAGCCGATGAACCAGACGTCGGTATAGTCGTTGGTGGTGCCGGTCTTGCCGCCCGCCGGAATGGGAAACTTGGCGCCGACCGAACCGGCGGCCGTTCCCCGGCGCACCACGTCTCGCAGGAGATCGTTCATCAGCCAGGCGTGGGCCGGACTCATCACCTGCTCGGACCGGGAGACCGGCCGCCACAGGATATTCCCGGCGCGATCCTCGACCCGATCGATCGCGGTGGGAACGGTGCGGGTGCCCAGGGTGGCAAAGGCCGAGAAGGCCGAGATGATTTCGAGCGGGATCACATCGGCGGACCCGATGTAGATCGACGGATAGGGTGGGATCCGGGTGGTGATCCCGAACTTGGTGGCCTCCCCGATCACGGCCTGGGGACCCAGCTCCATTCCCAGCTTGATCGCGATGATGTTGCGCGACTCGTAGAGCGCCTTCCGCAGGGTCATCGGCCCTTCGAACTTCACGTCGTAGTTCTGCGGCTCCCAGGGTGGCTGATTGGGGTCGAGCTGCACGCTGATCGGATCATCCACCATGATGGTAGAGAGTGGATACCCGGCCCGGATGGCCGCGGAGTACACGAACGGCTTGAAGGTCGAGCCGGGCTGGCGCATGGCCTGCACGGCGCGGTTGAACTTGCTGTCGCTGAAATCCCGCCCACCCACCATGGCGCGGATGAAGCCGGTCTTGGCTTCCAGGGTCACCTCGAGACCCTGGAGATACGGAGAATCATCTCGCGCCGCCTGGTCCTCGCTCTTCTGGTCCATGTATTCGGCGTAGGTCTGGCGCGGATACTTCCCGTAGGTGCCACTTTCGATCGACTCGAGCTGTTCGCTGAGTGCGCGCTCGGCCGCCTGCTGCATCTCGAGGTCGAGGGTGGTGTAGATGCGGAGCCCGGCCGTATAGAGCTCGGGACCGAACCGGGTATCGAGCTGCTGGCGCACGTATTCGACGAAATAGGGGGCGACTTCGCTGAAGTCCGACCGGGACGACAGCGCCAGCGGATAGGCACGCCAACGCTCGGTTTCCGGCTCGGTCAGCAGACCGCCGTCTTCCAGCAGGCCCAGGATCACGTTCCGGCGGAATACGGCGAGATGGGGATTCTTCCTCGGGTTGTACCGTCCAGGCGCCTTGGGCAGGGCGGCGAGCGTCGCCGCCTCGGCCACGTTCAGGTCATGCGCGGACTTGCCGAAGTAGCGCTGGGCGGCCGCTTCGACGCCGAAGGCGCGATTCCCCAGGTTGATCTGGTTGAGGTAGAGCTCGAGGATCTTGTCCTTGGGGAAGAGGCGCTCGATCTCGAAGGCTACCTGCACCTCGCGGATCTTGCGCTTGATGGAGCGGTCCTGGCCGCTGATGTCTTCAGGCCAGAGGTTCCGGGCCAGCTGCATCGTGATGGTCGAGAAGCCCTGCGTCACCCCGCCGTGCAGCACGTTGGCCTTGATGGCGCCCAACAGCCGGAACCAGTCCACGCCGTGGTGCTGGTAGAACCGCTTGTCCTCGGTCGTGAGAAAGGCGGCCACCACCGCCGGCGACATCTGGCTCAGCGAGATCACGGTCCGCCGCTCGAGCCCCAGATCGGTGATCAGTCGGCCGTCGGCCGCATAGACCTTGGAGGCCTGCTCGGGGTCATACCCCTGAGTCAGCTTGGCGGGGGAAGGACAGGCGCCGCCGACACAGGCACGTCGCCAGGCCCCGGTCAGAAAGCCGGTGCCAAACGCGAACCCCGCCAGGAGGAGGGTGATGACGTTGCTGCGGATCCGCGGCGTGTACCACCATCGGCGCAGCGTATTGAGCGGCCGCGGGCTCATGGAGGAAAGCTAGACGGGATCGAGTCGAATGACCACCGGCTCATCTTGCCGCGCCGGTTTCCCCACCGTACGATTCGCGCCCATGGACGATCTCTACTCCACCCTCCGCGACCGCGGGTTCCTGCACGATGCCACCCCGGGGCTCAAGGAACGGCTGGCCCGGGGGCCGATCACCGCCTACATCGGCTTCGACCCGACCTCCGACTCGCTCCACGTGGGGAACCTGGTGCCGGTGATGGGCCTGGCCTGGCTCCAGCGGGCCGGCGGGACTCCTATCCCTCTTCTGGGTGGGGGTACCGGCATGGTGGGCGATCCCAGCGGCAAGCGAACCGAGCGGCCACTCCTCACCGTGGAGCAGATCGACGCCAACCTGGCCAAGATCCGCGGACAGCTGGCTCACTTCCTATCCTTTGAGGGTCCCACCGCGGCCCGGCTGCGCAACAACGCCGACTGGCTCCGCCCGCTGGCCCTGATGGAGTTCCTCCGGGATACCGGGAAGCACTTCACCGTGAACTACATGCTCCAGAAGGAGTCGGTGCAGAGCCGGATGGAGAGCGGAATCTCCTTCACCGAATTCAGTTACATGCTGGTCCAGGCCTACGACTTCTGGCACCTGTTCAAGGCGGAGGGCTGTGAGCTCCAGATGGGGGGGAGCGACCAGTGGGGAAACATCACGGCGGGGATCGAGCTGATCGGACGGCGGGAGCAGAAGCCGGCCCACGGGCTGGTGTTCCCGCTGCTGACCACGACCTCAGGGTCGAAGTTCGGGAAGAGCGAGGCCGGTAACGTCTGGTTGGATCTCAAGAGGACGGACGAGAACGTGTTCTATCAGTTTTGGTTCAACACTGAGGACCAAGACGTCGAGCGCTTTCTCAAGCTCTTCACGTTCATTCCCTTGGATCAGATCACAACAATTGTAGCGGCACATCGTGCCGACCCAGGCAAGCGGGTAGCTCAAGAGCAGCTGGCAGACGACGTGACCAGACGTGTCCACGGCGAAGAGGGCCTGCGTCGTGCGAAAGAGGCGAAGGCTGCGCTATTCAGCATGAGTGGGACGGGCACGGTCAAACTCCCAGAAGCACTACGCCGAGAGGTCATTGCCCGTCGCGACATTGCTAGAGGTCTTTCTCTAGTAGACGCCCTTGTTCTAGTAAAGCTGGCTACTTCCAAGGCCGATGCACGCCGCGGGATCCAAGCCAGGAGCTACTACGTGAACCTTGAGCAGGTCTCGAATGCCGTTGACCAGGTACTCACAACCAACAACCTGTTGCGAGACGCCGACGGCACCGAGTACATCCTTCTGCGCAAAGGCAAGAAAAACAACGTGGCTTTGATGGTGAGCTGACGCCCCACCGGCCACGACCGCGTTCCCCTCAGCTAGGAGAGCCGCCGATGCACGAGTTCATGAAGTTCCTCAAGGAATACGGCGTGATCGGGTTGGCCATCGCTGTCATCATCGGCGGCAAGGCCGGAGATCTGGTCAAGGCGCTGGTGGACGGGATCCTGATGCCGCTGATCAACCCGATCCTGGCCAGCGCCGGCGGGAACTGGCAGACCTCGACCCTGGACATCGGGCCCTTCCACTTTGCGATCGGCGCGCTGCTGAGCGCCTTCATCAACTTCGTGGTGGTGGCCTACCTGGTCTTCTGGTTCTCCAAGAAGGTGCTCAAGGAGGAGACCGTCACCAAGAAGTAGAACCGCCTACCACCGGGATCGGCTGGTCCCTCGGGAGGGCTTTCCACCCAGCAGTCCGAAGAGTCCGCGCACCACCTCCCGCCCGATGGTCCGGCCGATCTGGGAGTTCAGCGCTCCCAGGATCGCGCCACCCGCTACCGCCACCGCGGTCTTGCCGGCCGGCGCTCCCCGCTCCGGTGCGCCGGGTCCGGCCGGTGCCGCGGGCGGCGCGGTCTGCGCCATCCGCTTGGCCAGCAGCTCCCGCGCACTCTCCCGATCCACGCGCTCCCCGTACTCCTTCAAGAAGTCCGACTCCTTCACGTCCGCGGCCAGCTCATCCGGAGTGAGTGGTCCCATCCGGGAGGCGGGAGGAATCAGCCGGGTCGCCGCGACCGGCGTGGGAGAGCCCCGCTCGTCGAGCACCGTGACCACCGCTTCCCCGATCCCCAGGGACGTGAGGGTCTGCGCCAGGTCGTAGAAGGTGGTCTTGGGAAAGGTGCGCACCGTCGCCTTGAGGGCGGCATCATCGTCGGGCGTATGGGCTCGCAGGGCGTGCTGCACCCGGTGGCCGAGCTGGGCCAGGACGTCGTCGGGGACATCCTTGGGAGTCTGGGTCACCAGGTAGACACCGACGCCCTTGGAGCGGATCAGGCGCACCACCTGCTCGATCTGGTCGCGGAAAGCCTTGGGCGAATCCTCGAACAGCAGGTGGGCTTCGTCGAAGAAGAACACCAGCTTGGGTTTGGGGAGGTCGCCCGCCTCGGGCAGGTTGTGATAGAGTTCGGCCAGCATCCACATCATGAAGGTGGACCAGAGCTTGGGCTTGTCCTGCACATCCGAAAGCTCCAGGCAGGTGACCACGCCCCGGCCATCCGAGCCCACGTGCAGCATGTCCTTCACGTCGAACTCGGGCTCTCCGAAGAAGGCCTCGGCGCCCTGCGACTCGAGCTCGACCATCTTCCGAAGCAGCACCCCTACCGTCGCCGCCGACAGCCCGCCGTAGTCCTTGAGCACGCCCTTGGCGCCATCGGAGGTCAGATACTGAAGCACCGCGCGCAGGTCGGCGAGGTCGAGCAGCGGCAGCTGCAGGTCGTCGGCGAACTTGAAGACCAGCGCGAGTACGCTGCCCTGCGTGTCGTTGAGATCGAGCACCTTGGCCAGGAGCAGGGGGCCGAACGAGCTCACGGTGGCCCGCAACTGGACCCCGAGTTTCCCGCTCAGACTCACGAATTCGACCGGCACCGGGGCTGGCTTCCAGGTCCACCCGACGCTGGTGGCCCGCTCGGTAATCTTGGGGTTCGATTCCCCGGGCTTGGCGAGACCGGACAGATCGCCCTTGATGTCAGCGACGAACACCGGGATCCCCTGCGCCGACAGCTGTTCCGTCAAGAGCTGGAGGGTCTTGGTCTTCCCGGTCCCGGTGGCGCCGGCCACTAGTCCGTGCCGGTTCAGGGTCGCCAGGGGGAGCCTGATCTTGGGCTCGGGATGGACGGTCTGTCCTTCCAGGGCCGCGCCCAGCACCGCCGAGGGGCCGGTGAAGCCGTAGCCCTTCGCGAGCATATCGGTGAATTGGGACATGGAGGTGTCGCTTGGTTGTCGGTTGAATTGGAGATCGATCAGAGGCGGCGGAGCTTGGGATCCCAGGCTTCGCGGAGTCCGTCTCCCACCAGGTTGAATCCCAGTACCGCGACGCCGATGGCGACTCCGGGTGCGAACGAGACCCAGGGTGCCACCCGCAACAACTCCCGGCCTTCGGCCACCATGGAGCCCCAGCTCGGGGTCGGCGGCTGGGCGCCCAGGCCGACGAACGACAGCGCCGCTTCCGCCATGATCGCCCCGGCCATGCCCAGGGTCGCCGCGACGATGACCTGCGCGACCACATTCGGCAAGAGGTGGCGGAGCAGGATGCGGCCGTCGCGGGCGCCCAAGGCGCGCGCGGCCAGGACGTACTCCGACTGTCGCAGCACCAGCACCTGACTCCGGACCAGCCGCGCCATCCCCGCCCAGCCGACGGCGCCGATGATCCCGAAGACGACCAGGAGCGAGGGGCGCACCGCGGCGGCCACGGCAATGAGCAGCAGAAGAGTCGGAAAAGCGAGCGTCACGTCGGCCAGGCGCATCACCGCGCTGTCGATCCATCGCCCATAATATCCGGCGGTGAGTCCCAGAGTGACTCCCAGGAGTACCGCCACCAGCTGGGAGATCACGCCTACGGCGAGCGAGATCCGGGCCCCGTAGAGCACCCGGGTGAGCACGTCCCTGCCCTGGGTGTCGGCCCCCAGCGGGAAGCTGGTTCCGGGTGGAGCGAGATAGGCGTGCTTGAGATCACCGACGACCGGGTTGTAGGGAGTGAGCACGGGAGCGAGGAGGGCGGCCAGCACGACGGCGGCCACCAGGAGGGCGCCGACGCGGAACATCGCGTCGCGTCGAAACTGCCGGGCGATCGGCGAGTTGCTCACTTCTCCCCTCTTTCGGTTTGACATACGTTAGTGGCCATCCGGGACCAGGGGCAAGCATCGTGTCGATCGACGGGCCGTTCACCCTCGTGCTTAGCGGCGGCGGCCTCAAGGGACTGGCGCATATCGGCGTCCTCCAGGCGCTGGACGAGCGGGGGCTGCAACCGAGCCTGGTGGTCGGCACCAGCATGGGGTCCCTGATCGGCGCCGCCTGGGCCTCGGGGATGCCGCTCAAGGAGATGCACGAGCGCGGGCTCCGGATCCGGCGTCGGGACGTGTTCCAGGTCGCGCACATCGACATGGCGCTCAAGCGGATGCGCTCGCCGGCGGTGTATCGGCGTGAGCCGCTCGAGCTCCTGGTCACCGACCTGCTTGGCAATCGCACCTTCGAGGACCTCAAGCACCGGCTCCTGGTCAACACGGTCGAACTCAACTCCGGCATGCAGGTGCTCTGGGGATTGCCGGGACTGCGCCACATCCGGGTCGCCGACGCGGTGTTCGCCTCCTGCGCCCTGCCCGGCATCCTCCCGCCGCGCGAAATCGAAGGCCGCCACTACGTGGATGGCGCCGTGGTCGAGAACCTGCCGGTGCGGGCCGCCGCGGGTCAGGGCACCGGATCGATCATGGCGGTGGACGTGGGGTCCACGACGGCGCTCAGGGCCGAGGTGCAGGAGGAGGGGTTCGCCGCGACCTACATCCGCGGTCTCGAGATCGTCATGCAGACCATGATGCAGACCCGGCTCGAGGATTGGGCTCAGCCGCCGATCCTGCTGGTCCACCCGCGGGTGGAGCACGTCTCCATGTTTGCCTTCGGGTCCAACCGCGAGCTGATCGAGGAAGGACGGCGCGCGACCGCGACCATGCTGGACGGGCTGGCGGAGCCGCTTAATGCGAAAATGATCGGCATCTTTCCGCACCGGCGGGTGCGGATCCGCGTCGATCGGTCCCGCTGCGTCTCTTGCGGCGATTGTGTCGCGCGGGCCCCCGCGGTCTTTCGCCTGGATCACGAGGGTCGCGCCGAAGTGCTGGAGCCGGTCCAGGTCTGGTCGCCGCTGGACGGGGACTACGTCCGCAACTGCCCCACCTACGCCATCAGCGCGCGCCTAGCCGAGCCCGCGAGCCACTAGTCGATCGCGGTCGAGCCTGGTCAGAATCCGGCGGCAGGCCGCCTCCACTCGGTCCAGCGGAATACTGGCCACCGGCCCTCCTTCCGCCGGCACGACTTCCTGCACCGTGCTCAGCGGCCTAAAGCGGGCCATGGCCTCGGCATCCGCCGAGTACATCGCGACAATCGGCCGATCCAGTGCGGCGGCCAGGTGCACGATCGAGGTATCCACGGTGATCACCAGATCCGCCAATTCCACCACGCCCGCCACGTCGAGCAGGTTGCCCGGAGCGATCCCCTGGATCTCTACACCGGACTGGCGGACGCTCGCGATCAGGGCCTGCGCTTCCGCCACGCGATCCGGCGGGTCGTTGAGGAAAAAGACCGTGGGACGAAGGGCGGCCAACCGGGAGAGGAGCTCGCGCCAATGCTCGACCGGCCATTCCCTTCCGGGGCCGCGTCCGGAGCTGTTGTTGACCAGTACGGTCCATCGGGAGCGGTCGCCAACCAGTCGAGCCGCGCGGGCGCGCGATTCGGCCGGAATGCCGATACTGGGGCGTGGCGATTCCGGGACCTTCAAGTTCAACAGCTTGAGCGGCTGGATCGAGAGACTGGTCAGATGCTCGCCGGCTGCTGGCCAGGGCAGCGCGTAGTCGAAGGGATTCCGGTCGGGGCCGGCGTAACCCACCGTTACCCTGGCGGGTCTGAGCCGGGCCAACCTCGCGCTGTTCCGACTCCAGTGGTGCTTGGGATCGATCCACACATCAAACCGCCGATGCCAGACCCCCCACGCGAAGCGGAGCAGGCCCGGGGGCGTGGTGTCGAATGGTAGAACGTGGTCAATGGCCGAATGGTGCTCGGCGATGGGCCGGCCCCGGGTCCCCACGATCGCGGTGAGATGGGACGATGGAAGCTGCTGCTTGATGGCGTCGAACAGCGGGGTCGTCAGGATGAAGTCGCCGGCGGGTCCCGGGCGAAACACGGCGAAGCGGGCCGCCGGAGGAATACTGACTGACGTCATCCTCCCACCGTGCGCGTGGCGGTCATGGGGCCGGCGCTGCACCCCCAGCACCACGCTTGACCCCCTGGAGCAGGCTCACCATGCGGTGCATGTAGGTATGCTCGCGGAGGGCCCGCTCCCGACCAGCGGCCGCCACCCGCTCGCGAAAGCCGTTGTCTTCCAGGGCGTGCTGAACCGCGTGCCGCAGCTCATCGGCGTGCTGATAGACCAGCACCTCGCGGCCGGGCTCGAGGTAGCTCGGGAGATCGCCGCGGAAATCCACCACCTGGGCCGAGCCGATGGCGGCCAGCTCGAAGACCCGCTCATTGCAGGACTTGGCGTCGCGAGTGGGGTCGGGATCGATGGAATGGTGGATATTGACGGCCACCGTCGCGCCGGCGTAGGCTCGCACGTAATTCTCCGCGGTCTCCAACTCCCCGCGGCAGTAATCCTTGAGTCCGGTCTTCCTCCAGCCGTAGCCCCAGACCGCCAGGCCAAACTCCACCAGGGTCGAGAGCAGCTGTTCCCGGCGCGGGGTCGCGTTGCCCACGAAGACCACGTTGGCCCGATAGGGCGCCCGCGCACGCATCGGCCGGTGAAACGAGGGATCGCAGGCGAGCGGCAGCAGTTGAACCGGGACCCCGATCCCATCCAGCGCCGCGGCCAGGTCGGTGCCGGACACCGCCACCCGATCATAGGCCTTCCCGACCTCGCGGATCGCCGCGAGCGAGCGGAGGTCGCCGGTGTGCCAGATCACCCATGGCACTTCGGCCCGGCGCTTCAGCGCCTGGACCTGGGCGGCGTCGAGGTCTTCCCCACCGATCACCAGCACCAGATCGGGGTGATGCTGGTCAATGGCCTGGGCCACCCGATCGGAAAGGTCGTGACCACGGAGCCGGGTCATGATCCCGCGTCGCGCGGGGTCGAGGCTGGCCACGGTGCAGCCGAGGCGCTCCAGGGCCCGGCGGCGAAGGACATTGTGCGCGTGCAGGACCTCGTCGAATCGGGTCACCAGCAGAACTTGCATACTCTGGAACGGAGAATTCATGAGGGATGGGGAGAGCGATTACTGGATGGCAGGCGCGATCTCGTCTTTGAACTGCAGCTCGTAGAGTCGCCGGTAGAGCCGTCCCTCGGCGAGCAGGTCGGCGTGGGAGCCACGCTCCGTGATCTCGCCCGCCTCCAAGACCACGATCTGATCGGCGTGCCGGACGGTGGCGAGGCGGTGGGCGATGACCAGCACGGTCCGATCCTGCATCAGCCGGTCGATCGCCTGCTGGACCAGCCGCTCGGATTCCGTATCCAGCGCGCTGGTCGCCTCGTCCAGCACCAGGATCGGCGGATCCTTGAGCAGCGCGCGCGCGATGGCCACCCGTTGCCGCTGCCCGCCCGAGAGGCGGGTGCCCCGTTCGCCCAGCATCGTGTCATAGCCTTGGGGCAGTGCGCTGATGAACTCGTGCGCATTGGCCGCCCGGGCCGCGCGCTCCACCTCGGCCCGCGTCGCTTCCGGTCTGGCGTAGGCGATGTTGGCGTGCACCGTGTCGTTGAGGAGGACCGTATCCTGGCCGACCACGCCAATCAGGTCGCGCACCGAGCCGCGATCGAGCGAAGTTGTCGGCACACCGTCGAGCAGAATGTTGCCGCGCGTGGGGTCGTAGAAGCGGGGCAGCAAATCCGCGATCGTGGTCTTGCCGGCGCCGGAAGGTCCCACCAGGGCCACGACCTGTCCCCGCTCAATCCGAAGCGTGACGTCCCGGAGCACCTCGGCGTGGCTCTCGTACTGGAAGGAGACGTGGTCGTAGACGATGTCCCGCTCGAAGCGGGCCCGCGGGAGGCCGGGGGGATCCAGGTCCTGCGCCGGCCGGTCGAGCACTTCGAACACCCGGTCTGCGCTGGCCCTGGCGCCGGCCATCGAGGCGGGGAACTGGGTGATCGCCTTGAGGGGAGACATCATCCGCAACGCCCCGATCAGGAAGACAATAACCGATTGGGGACTCACCGGCGGTCCGCCGAGGGCCCCCGTCCTGCCGGCCCAGATGATGACCATTATGACTATCCCGCCGAAGATCTCGGTCACGGGGCCGGTCAGCGAGGAGAACCGCTCGGCCCGGATCGCACGCTTGCGATACCGCTGCAGCTGATCGAGGAAGCGGGCCGACTCCCGTTCCTCGCCGCGGTAGGCCCGGATCAGTTTAACGGCGGCCAGGCGTTCGGTGACCGTGGCAGTGACCTCCCCCCCCTGCTCGGCCCGATCGCGGGAATGCGCCCGGAGGCGGCGGATTATGACCTGGACGACGAGCAGGAGCACCGGCGCGCAGGCCAGGGTCAGCAGGGTGAGGCGCCAGCTCAGTGAGGTGAGAATGAACAGGGTGGTCAGGATCACCACCAAGTACTGGAAGAGAGAACTCGCCGCGGTCACAGCCCCCTTGCACTGCTCGATGTCGCTGGTGAGGCGCGAGACCAGCTGACCCGCGCGAGTCCGCTGGAAGAACTGGAGATCAACGTGCAGCAGGTGTTCGAACGCCTGCGTACGCAGGTCCCGCACCAGACCCTCCTGGATCCGGACCGAGAGCTGCCGCGAGGCGTAACCCATGGCGTTCTTGACCAGGAGACCCGCTAGCAGCACGAACACCACTCGCACCGTGGCCTGGGTGGGCGTGGTGCCAGCGAGGAGCGGGTTCATGACCCAGTCCATCGCATCCTCAAGCTTGCTCGAACCGGTGGTGAGCACTCCGGCGGTGCCGAAGAGGTACTTGAGGAAAGGGATCAGGACGACGAGGGTGAAGCCGTCCAGCACCGACGACAGGAACGTCGTGGTGAGACCAAGAACGAACAGCGCGCGATACGGAAGGACGTAGCGGAGGAGCCGGAGCTCGGTGCTCGGCCTGGACATCAGCGGCCCTGGTGGGGGGTCAGCAGGGCGATGGGCAACACCATCTCCTCCGGCGCCACCCCACCATGAAGGAAGGCCCCACGGTAGCGGGCCTGATACTCACGCAACTTGGTGGGGTAGACGAAGAACCGGTCGCCGGTGGCCAGCAGCAGGCGGGCATCGGCGCCTCGCTCGGGGAGTCCGTAGCTCGACAGGTCGTCCACCACGATGGCGGCCTCGGGATCCTCGATCCGGAGGTCGTCGCCGAACTTGTAGCGCAGGTTCAAGGTCGCGTCCCGCTTGGCGAAGACCGTGGCGGGCGTATGACAGTGGATCCACCCGTGATCGGTGGTGACCAGCACCGGCACGCCGCGGGTGTCCGCCGCGCGGAGCGCGCCCCAGAGCGGGGAGCGCTCGAACCAGGTCCGGGTCAGGCTCCGCAGGGCCGGCGCGTCCCGCGCGACTTCGAACAGGGTCGAATTCTCGGTCCGCCCGTGGGTGAGCTGGTCGATGAAATTGAACACCAGCGCCGTGATTCCCGGTTGCGCCAGGTGGGTCGGCAGTCGGCGCAGGAGCGCCTCGCCGTCCTGTGAGGTGAAGACCTTTTCGTAGCGGACCGGCACGTCCCTTCCAGTCAGCCGCTTCATCTGCCGCTGCAGCAGCTCGCCCTCGTGAGCGTTGAGCGAGGTCTCGTCGGTGTCCTTCCACCATTCGGGATAGCGCCGGGCCAGCTCGGCCGGGAGGAGCCCACTGAAGATCGCGTTCCGCGCGAACGGCGTGGCGGTCGGGAGAATCGAGAGGTAGTGGACCGTCTCGATGTCGAACCGGGTCCCGATGATCGGGCGCAGCACCTCCCATTGATCGAGGCGGAGGCAATCCACCACGACCAGCAAGGCCTTGCCGTGGCGCTCGAGGACCGGCGCCAGGAACTCCGAGCCGATGTCGATGCTCAAGGGCGGGCGACCGGCCCGGTCGCTCCGGAGCCACCGGGGATATTCCTGGGCCACGAAGTGGGCAAAGTCCCCGCGCAGGCTTCCCTGGAGCGTGCGAAGCGCGTCCTGAAGTCCCGGCTCGTCGGCCTGGCCCAGCCGCACCTCCCATTCGGCCAGCTCGACCACCAGCGCGATCCACTCGCGCCACCCCATTCCGGCGCGCCGTCCCGCCTCCAACTCGCGGAACCGGGTCGCGAAATCGCGGGAGAGCCGTTGCTGGCGGATCCGGTCTCCCTCCAGCAGCCGGGTGACCACCGAGAGAATCTGCCGGGGGCTCGCGGGCTTGATGAGATAGTCGGAGATCTCGGCGCCGATCGCGTCCTTCAGGGTCTCCGGCTCCTCGCTCTTGGTCACCATGACCACCGGCAGGGTCTGATCGATGGCCCGGATGGCCCGGAAGAGATCGAGTCCGCGCCGGCCCGGCATCTGCTCGTCGAGCAGGACTACCCCATAGGGCTGGCGCTGGAGCAGCACCAGGGCATCGTCGCCGTGCGCGGCACGTTCGACCATGAACCCCTGCTGTTCCAGGAACAGGACATGCGAGGTGAGACTCTCCACCTCATCGTCCACCCAGAGAATGCTTCGCGGGCGCGCCATGAGGTGAAGCTTACCGGAGGCGAGGGTGCCGAGCAACGCGCTGGCGGCGGCTGCACCCGCATTCTACATTCCGCTCATCCGATCCGAAGCGCCCCTTCGCGCGATCATCCATGACCGGTTGGGATCCTGCCAGCACCGAGTTGCTCTCCCTCATGCCACGGACAGCCCGCGGACCGCGGCGGGACGGAGTGTTTGCGCTCTGGCTCATCGTCCGCGCAGCCCTCGATCTGTTGCTCGACCCGCCGCTATCCGAGCGAGCCCACCGCAAGCGGATCGCGGCATTGGAAGCTCGGCTTTCCAGCTTGAGCCTCCCTGCCCCGCTCCGTCGAGCCCTGGCCGCCGCTCTGCTTCATCTGCGGGACGCGCGGCCCGAGACCGCGGCCCCGGTGCTGGCTCACCTGGTCGCACCGGCGAGGGAAACGGTGGGGGCCGAGGCCTCCGAGGCGCTGGCCCTGGCGGCCCGTGCCGCCCGGCAAGGAGGGAGGTAGGCCGTGCGGTCCCGCCCGCCTCGTCGGCCGCCCCATCTCCCAACCTCGGGCAATCCCGAACGCGCCGAGCGACCCTCCGTGCAGGTCCTGGTCGGGCGCATGGACGCCGAAGATCCCCAGGCGCGCCACCCCGACACGATTCCCACCGGGTTCCCATCGCTGGATCCGGTGCTGGGCGGTGGGCTCCGCAAACAGGACTTCGTCATCCTGACCGGCGACATCGGAAGCGGCAAGTCTGCGCTGGGGTTGGCCATCGCGATGCGAAGCGCGATCCGCGGCCATCCCACCGTGGTGCTTTCCGGCGAGATGTCCGAGGATCGGATCATGGAGCGCGCTCTCGCAATCGAGGCCCGGTTATCGGTCGACCAGCTGCGCTCCGGCGAGATGAGCGACGAGGCCCGGGCGGCGGTCGGCGCGGCCGCGGTTCGCCTGCGCGGGCTCCCGCTCATGATCCGGCCGCTGGCGGGAAGGGCGTTCGATGAGGTCACCGACGTGCTCCAGGCGGTGCCGCGACCGGTGCTGGTGGTAGTGGATTACCTGCAGATGGTGGCCTCGCCTCACGCCGCGGCGACGGCCCAGGAGGAACTGGCCCTGGTGGCCCGCGCGCTCAAGGCCACCGCCATCGATCGCGACGTGGTGATCCTGGCCCTGGCCCAACTCCCCCTCCATCACGCCCGCCGCCGCGATCCCCGGCCTCGCCTCGACGACCTGGGCGGCGGCGGCGCCGTCAAACAGCACGCCGACGTCGTCCTCGCCCTGTATCGCGAAGAGATGTATCAGCCGGGCCAGGGGATGGAGGGCGCCACGGAGCTGATCGTGGCCAAGAACCGGAATGGGCCCACGGGTTTCGTAGATCTCTATTTCTATCGGAACTGGCTGCGGTTCGAAGACATGATGGACCCGGAGAAGTAGGACCGGCCCGACTCACCTCGGTTCACTACCAGACTCCCCGCAGGTCATCCGCTTCTTCAGACTATCCGCGCCAACGCTCTGGCGATCGCGCAGCCCTCGCACGATCAGCGGAGCCAACTGGTCCGCCAGCAGCTGGTTGGCCAGGCCATTGGGGTGCGTATCGAAAGGGTTCACGGTGAGCTGACCCAGATCGTGACCCAGAAAGGCGTCGCGAACCGAGACGGCCGGGAGACCGGCACCCAAGAGCCGGCAGACGAAGTGGTCGTACCGCTCCCTCAAGTCGGGATCGGTGGCCGGCGCAATGTCGAACGGCACCAGGAGCGCGATTGGGCCCGCGCGGGCTTCTCCCATTAGTCGCTCCACGTCGGCCACATGCTTGGTCACCAGCTCCGGATCCCGATACGGGTCTTCGACTCCCTGGCCCGCAAAGAACGGGAGGTGCCGGAGCCGGATGTAGATCTCCTGGACCAGATAGGAGTTGAGGAATAGCAGGCGGAGCGGATGCAGGCGGCCCAGCATCGAGCCCGGATCGGTCAAGGTTCCACGCGGGGTGACCCGTCGCAGGTAGTCGATATCGTTGAAGACGTAGAGCAGGATCAGCACGTCCGGGTGGAACTGGAGCACGTACTCCATGAAGGGAAACTCGGTGAGCGTGTTCCGATCTCCCTCGCTGGCGTTGATCGAGCGCCATGTCTCACCGGTCTGATCGGTGAGCCGCCGCGCCAGTCGTTCTCCAACCCGGTCGCTGATGTCGGGGATGCCCCACCCGAAGGCGTAGCTGTCGCCGATCACCGCGATTCGTCGAGTGCCGTCGGCCGCGGCCGGGGGCGGCTCGACGTCCCGGAACCCGGCCCGGTTCAGCTGCACATGGCGTCGCCCCCAGATCTTGCTGCGATAGGTGGGAAAACCCTGCGGCGCCGGGGACACGAAGGCCGTGACCCGCGCCACCCCTTCGAGCACGATCCCCGTAGCCGCGACGCTTCCCAACAGGAGTGCCACGTCCCGAAGTCTGGGCGAGAGTCTGCGACCGGCCAGCGCGGCGCCTACCAGAAGCAGGAGCAGTGCGACCCATTCGAGCGCGGCACTGGGGCCGGTGGATGAGCCGAACAGGTTGGCTTCGAAGAGGCGGCCGGCCTGCACCGGATCTGCCAGGGCGGCGAAGAGGTAGGCCAGCGACCAGACCAGGAAGGCCCAGTCGAGCAGCGTCACGGCCGGCGACCCATCAGCGGCACGGGGGCGGAGCGCCAGGGCGGCGTAGATCACGAGGAGAACCGCCAGGACGAGCCAGACGCCTACAAAGGAAGGCGACCATCGGCCCAGGACCGACCGGTTTTCGGCCGAGGTATAGAGACTAAGCGCGATCAGAAGAAACGCGCTGCCCGCGACACGAAGGACCAGCGTCTTGGCGCGTTGCGTCATGGCATGCAGTCTCCCCAGGCCGTCGGCTGAAGCACCAGCCTCGCCTCCGCAGAGCAAGGCGCGGGCCCAGCCAACATAAACGGGCCCCGAACCCCCGGGCCACGAGCCCCGCCGCCTATATCGCGTTGCCGGTCCCTGAGCCGACGGCTAGTTTTCGTCCTGTAAGCACCCCTCCGGGATCGGACCATGGCAGGCCATAGCAAGTGGAAACAGATCAAACGGAAGAAGGCGGTCGCCGACAGTCGGCGTGCCTCCTCCTGGACCAAGGCTATCCGCGAGATCACCGTGGCGGCCCGGGCCGGAGGCGGAGACCCGGGTGGCAATCCGCGGCTCCGGACCGCGATCGACGCGGCCCGGGCGGTGAACATGCCGAACGAGAACATCGACCGCGCCGTCAAGAAGGGCACCGGTGAGCTCGAAGGCGCCGCGCTGGAGGAGATCGTCTACGAGGGTTACGGGCCGGGCGGCGCCGCCATCATGATCGAGGCGACCACCGACAACCCCAACCGGACGGTGGCCGAAGTCCGGCATGCCTTCAGCCGGCAGGGTGGAAATCTGGGCGCCACCAACTCGGTGGCCTGGATGTTCGACCGAAAGGGCCAGATCCTGATCGACGCCTCTTCCCTCGACGAAGACCGGGCGCTCGAGCTGGCCCTGGAAGCCGGCGCCGAGGACTTCTCGCGGGACGGCGATCAATACCTGGTCTCCACTACCCCTTCCACCTTCCACGCCGTGCAGGATGCGCTCAAGGCCAAGGGCGTGCCCATCGAATCGGCCGAATTGGCCCAGGTGCCCAGGAACACCGTCAAGATCGAGGGCAAGACGGCGGAGCAGATGCTCAAGCTGATGGAGGCCCTGGAGGAGCTGGACGACGTCTCCAAGGTCTTTTCCAACTTCGACATCGATGTGAGCCAGATGGCGGAGGTCTCGACCTGACGGGGTGGGCACCGTGAGAGTGCTGGGGATCGACCCCGGCACCGCGGTGGTGGGATTCGGCGTGGTGGAGGCGGGGACCGCCGGCGTGCCGGGCCGGTTGATCGAATGTGGGGCCCTGCGCACCCCTGCCCGCGACGCCCTGGCCGCCCGGCTTCACGTCATCCATCAAGGCATCCACGAGCTGATTACCAGGCACCAACCGGACGTGATCGCCGTCGAGACCGTCTTCTACGGCACCAACGTTCGCACCACGGTGGCCCTCGCCCAGGCGCGCGGCGTGATTCTCCTCGCGGCTGAACAGTCCGCTCTTCCCATCGCCGAGTACACACCCGCCACGATCAAGCAGACCGTGGTGGGCCGGGGCGCGGCCCGGAAACCCCAGGTGGGCTACATGGTCGCCCAGTTGCTCCGGCTCAAGACCGCACCGACTCCCAGCGACGCGGCCGATGGGGTGGCCGTCGCCCTGACCCATCTCCTGCGCAGCTCCAGAATCCCCCTGCGGGTCACCCGATGATCGCTTCGCTCACCGGGACCCTGGCCGATCGTACGGGGGAGACCGTGGTGATCCATACCGACAGCGGCGTGGGCTACAGCGTTACCGTCCCCCACGGGGTAGCCGAGCGGCTCCCCGCGCGGGGCGCGCGGCTCAGCCTCTATACCGAGCTGGTCGTCCGCGAGGATAGTTGGGCCCTTTACGGCTTCGACCGGGTCGAGGAGCGGACTATCTTCCAGCGGCTGCTGGGCGCCAGCGGATTCGGCCCCAAGCTGGCCCTGGCACTGCTCTCCGAGCTGGGCCCCGAGCGGACGGTCCGGAGCATCCGACGTCGCGACGTGGCCGCCTTGAGCTCGGTGAGCGGGATCGGAAGGAAGAAAGCCGAGCGCCTCGTGCTCGAGCTGGTCGATCGCTTCCTGGACCTGGAAGCCCTGATCGTGACCGACCGGCCGCTGCCCGCGGAAGCGCCGGGCGGCGACGCGGTCCGGGCCTTGGAGCGGTTGGGCTACTCGACCTCCCAATCGGAGCGCACCGTGCGGGACCTCTTGGCCAAAGGCGCACCGGATGAGCCGGCGGAGTTGATTCGCCGAGCCCTCCAGGCGCTGGCGACGCGTCGGGGAGAACCCTGAATGGCTCGTCTGACCGAAACGGCAGAGTGGCAGTGTACCCGCTGCGGCAGCAGCAATCGGCGTCTGGTGAAGCCAGGGGCTCCCGAAGCGGCCGACCGCTGCGTCCATTGTCACGCTCCTCACCGCATTACCCGGCCCGACCGGCCGGTTCGTTGGGAGGCGAAGCTCGAGTGACTACCCCTTCGCCTCGTCGCCCGCACTCACTTATTCTCCAGCCATGACCCGCCTGGAGATCACCACCCCCGAGCCGCTCCCGGAAGAGCGGGGCACCGAAGCGGCGCTCCGCCCCTCGCGGCTCGACGAGTTCGTAGGCCAGGTCAACCTCAAGGCATCGCTCCAGATCGCGATCGAAGCCGCCAAGGCCCGCGGCGATACGCTCGATCACATGCTCTTCTTCGGCCCCCCGGGGCTGGGGAAGACCACGCTGGCCACCCTCCTCGCCAGGGAGATGGGGGTCCAGCTTCGCGCCACCTCAGGGCCGGTGCTGGAGAAGCCGGGCGACCTGGTCAGCATCCTCACGACTCTGGGCAAGGGAGACATCCTCTTCATCGATGAGATCCACCGGCTCCGCCCGGTGATGGAGGAGTTTCTCTACCCGGCCATGGAGGACTACCGGGTCGAGGTGCGGATTGCCGAAGGACCGCATGCCCAGACCATCCCGATGACGCTGGAGCAGTTCACCCTGGTGGGGGCGACCACCCGCTTCGGCCTGCTGACTCCGCCGATGCGGGCCCGCTTCGGCATCGTCGAGCGGCTGGACTTCTACCCGATCGAGGACCTGGCCATCATCGTCCAGCGCTCCGCGGCGGTGCTCAACGTGCCGGCGGACGCGGAAGGCGTGCTCGAGATCGCGCGACGGAGTCGCGGCACCCCCCGGATCGCCAACCGGCTGCTCCGGCGAGTCCGGGACTATGCCCAGGTCAAAGGCGACGGGCGGATCACCGGCGTGCTGGCGCGCGAGGCCCTGGCCCGGCTCAACGTCGACGAGTTCGGGCTGGACGACATGGACGCCCGCATTCTCACCACGATCATCGAGAAGTTCGGCGGAGGACCGGTGGGCCTCAACACCGTGGCCGTCGCGGTCGGGGAAGACGGCGGGACCCTCGAGGAGGTCTACGAGCCCTTCCTGATTCAGCAAGGTTTCCTGGAGCGGACGCCCCGCGGCCGCACCGCCACTCCCCTCGCCTACCGCCGGTTCGGCATCACGCCGCCTCCCGGTCAGGCCACTCTCTTTGGGCACTGAGCCGCTTCCCGCCGCCGCGTACCGCGCCGCCGACTTCGATTACGAACTTCCGACCGACCTGATCGCCCAAGCTCCCCTGGCGGAGCGGTCGGCCAGCCGGCTGCTGGTAGTGCGCCGCTCGGTCTCGGGCCAGGGCGCGCGCGAGGACCGGTGGTTCAGCCAGCTGCCGGAGCTGATCCCGCCCGGCGATCTCCTGGTCCTCAATACCACCCGGGTTCGGCACGCTCGACTTCGTGGCACCCGAAGCTCGGGGGCGGCGGCCGAAATTCTGTTGATTCATCCGGCCACCGGCGATCAATGGGTGGCGATCGGCCAGCCGGGGAGCGCGCTCCGGCCAGGCAAGCGCATTGGGTTGGGAGAAGGGATCTCGGTCGAGACGGTCGCGATTCTGGATGGAGGAGAGCGCCTGGTTCGATTCATCGGTGCCACCGCGGAGGAAGCAATCCGCCGTTGGGGGACCCTCCCCCTGCCGCCTTACATCGCGCGTGAGGCCACGACCGAGGACGACATTCGCTATCAGACCGTGTACGCCGAGCGGGAGGGCAGCGTGGCGGCGCCGACCGCCGGCCTCCACTTTACGCCTGCCCTGCTCGACGATCTCGCCGCACGAGGGGTCTCCTTGACCCGTTTGGACCTCGAAGTGGGCCCGGGAACCTTCCGGCCGATCGAATCCGAAGACCTCTCGGCGCATCGCATGCATCCCGAGCGGTTCACCATTCCGGCCGAAGCGGCGGACAGTATGGCGCGAACGCGCGCGGCGGGGGGCCGGGTCTGGGCGGTGGGAACCACGGTGGTCCGGGCCCTGGAATCGGCCGCACGGGACGGCGGACTCGTCCATGCCGGCCAGGGCGAGACCCGGCTCATGATTACTCCCGGATTTCGTTTCCGGGTGGTGGACCATTTGATCACCAACTTCCATCTTCCCCGCTCGACCCTGCTCTGCCTGGTTTGCGCCTTCGGCGGATACGAGACGATGATGGCGGCCTATCGGCACGCGGTAGGGCATCGGTATCGGTTTTACTCGTACGGAGATGCGATGGTGGTGGTGTAGCGGGGAGCTGGGAGTCAGGAGCTAGGAGGTGGTCAACTCCTGACCCAACTCCCAACTCCAAGCTCCTAGCTCCCAGCATCAAGGTCCATGTCCCAGTTCCACGTCCACGCCACCCACGGCCCCGCCCGCGCCGGCACGCTCCGCCTCCCGCACGGTGAGGTGAAGACGCCGGCGTTCATGCCGGTGGGCACCCACGGTGCGGTGCGTGGGCTCCATCCGGACGAGGTCCGGCGCGCCGGGGCGGAGATCATTCTGGGGAACACCTACCACCTCCATTTGCGCCCGGGGGAGGAAGTGGTCCGCGCGCTGGGCGGGCTTCATCGCTTCATCGGCTGGTCCCGACCATTGCTGACCGACTCGGGGGGCTTCCAGGTGTTTTCCCTCGAGAGCCTCCGCAAGATCGAAGAGGAAGGCGTCGAGTTCCGGAGCCACATCGACGGCGTGCTGCATCACCTCACCCCGGAATCGGTGATGGAGATCCAGTGGGCGCTTGGGGCCGACGTGGCGATGGCGTTCGATCACGTGGTGCCGGGGCAGGCCGATCATGGACTGGCCCGGGAAGGGATGGAGCGCACCCTGCGCTGGCTGGCGCGCTGCCGGGGCCGGCACCAGGAGCTGCGGTCAGCGAGCGAATCCGAGTCCGGGGATCGGCAAACCCTGTGGCCCATAATCCAGGGCGGCACCCACCCCGACTTGCGCCGCGCCTCCGCGGACGGCACGCTCAACCAGGGTCCCTGGACCGGGATCGCCATCGGAGGGCTCTCGGTCGGCGAGGAGAAGCCGGTGATGCACCGGGTGTTGGAGGACCTGATCCCGGTCCTGCCGACCGACGTCCCCCGTTATCTTATGGGGGTGGGATTCCCCGACGATTTGCTGGAGGGAATCGCCCGGGGTGTTGACTTGTTCGACTGTGTGGCCGCCACCCGAAACGGTCGCCACGGAAGCGCATGGACGAGCGTTGGGAAGCTCAACCTGCGGGCCGCGGCGCACCGGACGTCGGACGAGCCGCTGGACCCTGGCTGTGACTGCGAGACCTGTCGCCAGTTCAGCCGGGCCTACCTGCGCCACCTGTTCGTGGCGGAGGAGATGCTTGGCTTGCGGCTCGTGTCGATTCACAATATCCGCTTCCTGATCCGGCTCGCCGAACAGGCCCGCGCCACCCTCCTGGAGGGTCGGTTCGACCGGTGGCGTGCCGATTGGCTGCGGCGTTACCACGAACGAGGAGAATCGTGACTCCACATCTGCTGGCCCTGATGTCTCCCCCCTCGTCCGCCGGCGGCGGCGCCGGGGTGATCTTCGTCCAGTTCGCCCTGATCGGACTGGTGTTTTACCTCCTGCTGATCCGTCCTCAGCAGCAGGCGCGGAAGCGCCACGAGCAGATCCTGGCCGGTCTCAAGAAGGGAGACGAGATCACCACCAGCGGCGGCATCATCGGCAAGGTAAAGGAGGTCAAGGACGACCGGATCACGATCGAGAGCGGGAGTTCCACGCTGATCGTGGAACGGTCCCGGATCATCCGGGTGGGAGAGAACGTGGCACCGGGAGCTCCTCAATGACGGTTCACCGGCTTCACCTGCTCGGCTCGCCGGTGCTCCGGGAGCGGAGCGCCGAAGTACCGGGCGTAGATGACGCCACGCGCCAGCTGATCGCCGATCTCTTCGAGACCATGGTGGCGGCCAAGGGCGTGGGCCTGGCGGCCAACCAGATCGGCGTCGCGCGGCGGGTGGCGGTGGTCGAAGCGGACAGCCATCGGCTGGTACTGGTCAACCCGGTGATCCTGGAGACCGAGGGGCGGGAGACGGCGGAGGAAGGGTGCCTGTCGATCCCCGAGCTCTACGCCGACGTGACCCGCCCCTTCCGGGTCGTAGTCGAGGCCCTGAACGAACTGGGACAGCCGGTCCGGATCGAGCATGAGGGCTTGCCGGCCCGCGCGATCCAGCACGAGATCGACCACCTGGACGGGATTCTCTTCATTGACCACCTGGGCCCGATGAAGCGCCGGATGCTCATGAATCGCTGGAAGCGTGAACACCCGGCCGAAGAGGGGTTTATCCGAGAGATCAAGCCGGCTTCGGCCGGCTCCGGCTGATGCGAATCGTGTTCTTCGGGACCCCCCGCTTCGCGGTCCCCTCGTTGCGGGCCCTCCTGGAGGAGGGCTTCGATATCGTCGGCGTGGTGACCCAGCCCGATCGGCCCCAGGGGCGCTCCCGTTCGCGCGCCGTGGCTTCACCCGTGAAGGTCGCGGCGGAGGCGGAAGGGCTTCCGCTGCTTCAGCCCGAGCGCCCGATCGGCGACGTCTTCATCAAGGGCCTCGAACACCTCCGGCCCGACATCGGAGTCGTGGTCGCCTACGGACACATTCTGCGGCCTCAAGTATTGGCCATCCCGCCCGGTGGGATGATCAACGTCCACGCTTCCCTGCTCCCGCGCTACCGTGGCCCCGCCCCCATTCAATGGGCCATCCTCAACGGGGACGAAACCACCGGTGTCAGCATCATGCAGCTGGAGGAAGGAATGGACACCGGGCCGGTGCTCCACGGGATCGAGACCGAGATCGCCGCAGACGAAACCGGCGGCGAGCTGGCCGAGCGGCTGGCGGAGCTGGGAGCGGCGGCGCTGGTCGAGGCGCTCACGCTGATCGCGTCGGGAGCCAGCCGGCCGGAGCAGCAGGACAACACCAAGGCCACCTACGCCCCGAAGATCGATCACGGGGTCACGCGACTGACCTGGACCAACGACGCCGCTCATCTGGCCCGCGCCATCCGTGCCTTCGATCCGGAGCCGGGCGCGTGGAGCATGCTCGACGACACCGAGATCAAGTTGTTCGGGGCGCGGGCGGTGAGTGGGAGCCCGAGCCAGACCCCCGGCACCGTCCTGCGCGCGACTCCCTGCCTCGAAATCGCCGCCGGTGTGGGCGCGGTCGAGGTGCAGGAGGTCCAGCCGGCCGGGAAGAAGCGGATGTCGGCGGGGGCCTGGGCGCGCGGCCGCAAGGTGTCGGTCGGCCAACGGTTCGCATGAGGCCGCTGCCGCGCCTGCATGCAATCACCACCGAGTCGGTGTTGGCCAGAACGGACTTGGGCGTTCGCGCGGCCGCCCTGGCGGCAGCGGGACCGGCGCTGGCGCTGCACGCCAGGGGTCACTCCCTGACGGGGGCCGCGCTGGTTGCCCTGGTGACGCGATTCCTGTCGCTGGCGGGCCCGCCCGAGGCCTCAGTCTTCGTCAACGGGCGGGCCGACGTCGCCCGCGCCCTGGACGCGCAGGGGCTCCACCTCGGAGCCACGGACTACTCGGTGCCGGACGCGCGTCGAGTGCTCGGGACCGAATGGCGGGGTTGGGTCGGCCGCTCGGTCCATAGCGTGGAGGCCGCCGTGCAAGCGAAGGACGAAGCGGCGGACTACGTGATCGCCGGGAACGTGTTCGAAACCAGCTCGCATCCCGGGCGGCCGGCCCAGGGACTCGAGTTCGTGACCCGGGTCGCCAAGGTGGGGCTGCCGGTGATAGCGATCGGAGGGATCACCGCCGAGCGAGCGCCGCTGGTACGGGAGGCCGGGGCCTACGGCGTGGCCGCGGTCACGGCCCTGTGGGAGACCCGCGATTCCGCCGCCGCGGCGGTCGACCTGTTGCGATCGTGGACCGAGGCAGAACCGTGAGCGCGCTCCATATCCAGGTCAACGGGGAGGCCCGGGAGATTCCTTCCCCCGCTACGGTGGAGGATCTCCTGCACCGTCTGGGCCTCGACCCCCGTACAGTGGTGGTCGAGCTGAATCGCCAGATCGTCCGTCGTCCACGGTTGGCGGAGACGCCGCTCGCCGAGGGCGACGCCATCGAGCTGGTGCACTTCGTAGGAGGGGGATGATTTCATTGGCGATTGGTGAATGCCGATTGATCATTGAGCACTCGGCAATCGGCACTCGGCAATCGGCACTCGGCAATGTCTGGTAGGAGACTTTCATGACTGCAACTGCACAGGCTCCTGTGTCCATGGATAGCCCCCTGGAGATCGGTGGACGGAGCTTTCGGTCCCGGCTGCTGGTGGGCACCGGCAAGTACAAGAGCAACGAGCTGATGCTCCGGGCCCTGGAGGCCTCCGGCGCCGAGGTGGTCACGGTGGCGGTCCGCCGCGTGGACCTCGACCGCCGCAAGGAAGAGGGAATGCTCTATCACCTCGACCCCACGCGGTTCTTCCTGCTGGCCAACACCGCCGGCTGCTACTCCGCCGAAGAGGCGGTCCGCTACGCCCGCCTGGCCCGCGAGGCCGGGTTCAACGACTTCGTGAAGCTCGAAGTGATCGGAGACCGGGAGACCCTGCTCCCCGACGTGGAGGGGCTTCTCGTCGCGACGCGCACGCTGGTCGCGGAGGGATTCAAGGTGATGGCCTACACCAATGAAGACCTGGTGACCGCCCTGCGTCTGGAAGACGCGGGGTGCGTCGCGGTCATGCCCCTGGCCTCCCCGATCGGAAGCGGCCTCGGCCTGCTCAATCCTTATCACATCCGCACCATCAAGCGCCGACTGCAGGTTCCGGTCATCGTGGATGCCGGCGTCGGTACCGCGTCCGATGCCTGCCTGACCATGGAGCAGGGCGTCGACGGGATTCTCATGAATACCGCCCTGGCGGAGGCGACCGACCCGGTGGCCATGGCCGCGGCAATGCGCCACGCGGTCGAGGCCGGCCGTCTGGCCTATCTCGCTGGGCGCATGCCTCGGCGCGAGGTGGCGGTGCCGTCCAGTCCGGTCCGCGGGATGCTCGCCTCGGAGTGACCGCTCGAGCGGTGGCCTCGGACCCGACACCGGCGCGCCGGGCCGCCTGGCAAATCCTCGAGCGAGTTCGACGGGGAGCCACCTTCGAGGCAGCCCTGGACCAGGTCCTGGGCTCCCTGGAAGCGCGAGACCGCCGGCTGGCCCACGAACTGGCCGCCGGGGTGCTCCGACGCCAACGCGAGCTCGACGGTCGGCTCGAGCCGCTGATTCCGAACGGGCTCAAGTCGGTGAAGCGCGAAACCCTCCAGATTCTCCGGCTGGGAGCCTACCAGCTTACCGCACTCGACCGAGTACCCGCGCACGCGGCGGTCAGCACCAGCGTCGACCTGGCCCGCGAGGTGTCGGGAAAGAACGCGGCCAGGTTCGTCAACGCGGTTCTGCGGCGATTGCACGGCGGCGGCGCTCCGGCGCCGGCGCCCCCGTCCGATCCGATCGCCGCGCTGGCTCACCGGTATTCTCATCCCACCTGGTTGGTCACGCGCTGGGCCGGACGATACGGCATGGTGGGAACCACCCGGCTGCTGGAGTGGAACAACCAGGTTCCACCGCTGGTGCTCCAGGCGGCGCGTGAGGACCTGGTCCACGTGCGGCAGCGGCTGACTGCTCGTGGGATCTCCGCAGATCCAGCACCCTTCGAGGCCGGCCTGATCGCCGGGCATGCCCGACCGGGCGAGCTGCCCGGATATGACGAGGGCGCCTTTCAGGTCCAGGACGCTGCGCAGGCTTTGGTGCTTCGTTACGCGGCCCTTCCCGTCGACGCGGTGGTCTACGATGCCTGTGCCGCTCCGGGCGGAAAGGCGATCGGGTTGGGGAGAATGGTGAAGATGGTGGTGGCCGCCGACCGAAACCGGACCCGGATCAAACGGATGACCCGGAACTTCCGCCGGGCCGGGTCCGGACACGAGTATCCGATCGCAGCCGACGCGGCCTCGCCGCCACTCCGCCAGGTGGACGCGGTGCTGCTCGACGCCCCCTGCCTTGCCACCGGGACCCTGGCTCGCCACCCCGAGGCACGGTGGCGGATCCGGCCCTCCGCCCTCGCTACTCTGGCCCGGAGCCAGGCGCTGCTGCTCGACCGACTCGCGCCGGTAGTTCGCCCGGGTGGCCTGCTCATCTACGCCACCTGCTCCCTGGAACCGGAGGAGAACGAGGAGCAGACGGAACGCTTCCTCAACACCCATCCCGACTTTCACCGGGAACCGGGTGAGGCGGTGCCGGCGGAGTTGCTTTCCCCAGCAGGCGATCTGGTTATTCTCCCTCAGCGCCACGGCATGGATGGCGCCTATGCCACCCGCCTCAGGAGAGCGGCCTGAATGCGGCCTCGCCGCCACCTTGCTCCCTCGTTCTTTGCGACCATCGCCGGCCGGCGCCTGATCCGCCAAGCCGGCGTGGTGGCGTTGGCGTTCCTGGCTGGCTACCTGCTGACCGTTTTCTGGCTCTTCCCGGCTCCACTCTTCTCGTCCGACCACGCCGTGCCCAGAGTCGTGGAGCGCGACATCGCCGACGCCAGGGAGCGGCTGGAGCGCCAGGGCTTCCGCGCCAAGGTGGCCGGCGAGGATGCGGACCCCAAGGCGGCGCGCGGGGTCGTCCTCTGGCAGGACCCGGCTCCCGGCACCGTGCTCCCCAAAGGCACCGTGATCCAACTCACCACCAGCACCGGTCCGGCGCAGGTCGCTATTGCCGATGTGGTGGGCATGGATGAATCCCTGGCCCGCCGCGTCGTCGAGTCCTCCGGGCTCACCATTGGCGGCGTGGACTCGATCCCCGCCAGCGACGAGCGGGGCGTCGTCATCGCTACTCGGCCCGGGGCCGGCGTCGCGCGGGACGCGGGAACCGCGGTAGTCCTGGTCGTGAGCAGCGGTCCGGCGGAGATCAACGTGCCGGATGTGATCGGCCTGACGCAGAAGGCGGCCGCCGAGCGCATCACCCAGGCGGGACTCCGGCCGGGGAGCGTGGTTTCGCGTCCCGTCTCCGGCAAGCTCCCGGGCACCGTGATCGATCAGCGCCCCGCACCGGGTACCCTGAGTGCGCGCGATGGACGGGTTGACCTCATCCTGGCCAGGAAGCCGACGCAATGACGCTCCGCATCGCTCCCAGTGTGCTCAGCGCCGATCTCGGCCGGTTGCGGGAACAGGTGGATGCCGCCGTGGCGGGGGGCGCCGAATGGATTCACGTGGACGTGATGGACGGGCGGTTCGTGCCTAACCTGACCTTCGGGGCGCCGTTGATTCGGAGCCTGCGCAAGATCACCGACGTCCCGCTCGACGTGCACTTGATGGTGATCGAGCCGGAGCGCTACATCGCCGAATACGCCGATGCCGGGGCCAACGTCTTCACCTTCCACCCCGAGGCCACCGTCCACGCCCACCGCCATCTTCAGGAGATTCGGCACCGGGGCATGCAGGCGGGCCTCGCCCTCAACCCCTCGACGCCACTCTCCGCGGTCGAGGAGATCGTCGGGAATCTCGACCTCCTGCTCGTCATGGCGGTGAATCCCGGATTCGGGGGGCAGAGTTATCTCCCCGCCTCGACCGACAAGATCCGGCGAGCCCGGGAGCTGCTCGACCGCCGGCGCTCCCCGGCTGCCCTCGAGGTGGACGGCGGGATCACGCAGGAGACGATCCGCGACGCCTGGAGAGCGGGGGCCGATACCTTCGTCGCGGGAAACGCCGTGTTCGGCGCCAAGGATCCTGGCGCGGCCGTGCGGGCCCTTCTCAAGCAGTGCACGGAGCAGGTATGAGCGACGAAGCGACCAGGATCCGCCGGCAACTGATGGTGGTGGCGGCCGTCCTCCTCGGCCTCATCTTCGGCGCGGCCGCGCTGGTGCGCTTCGGACCCGAGGTTCAGGCCGTGGAGGTCGGGGCCAAGGCGCCCGACTTCAGGGTCTACGATCTGGCCCAGGGGGACACCGTGTCGATCCGCCAGCGGTATCGCAACACGGTCACCCTGGTGAACATCTGGGCCACCTGGTGCCAGCCCTGCCGCGTGGAGATGCCCTCGATGCAGCAGCTGTACGATTCGCTGAGCGGCAAGGGATTCAAGATCGCCGCGATCAGCATCGACGAAGGAAGCCCGGAGAACGTGCGCAAGTTCGTGAAGGAGCTGGGGCTCTCCTTCGACGTCCTTCAGGACCGTTCCACCAGGATCCAGGGCGCCTATCAGACCACCGGCGTGCCCGAGAGCTTCCTGCTCAACCGCGACGGGGTCATCATCAAGCGGGTGATCGGGGCTCACGACTGGAACTCGGAGGTCAATCGCGCGCTGGTGGAGCGCCTCCTGGCGGAGCCGGGGAGCGGAACCCAGTGACGATGCGCTCCGGACCACAAACCATCCTCGCGATCGAAACCTCCTGCGACGAGACCTCCGCCGCGGTGCTGGTCGAGGAAGGCGGGCGCCCGACCCTCCGTAGCGTGGTGATTCTGTCCCAGGATGTGCACGCCGTCTTCGGCGGCGTGGTGCCGGAGCTGGCGAGTCGGGCGCACCTGCGCACGCTGGGGTCGGTGGTGGATCGCGCACTGGATCAGGCTGGAGCCAAACTGGAGGAGCTGACCGGAGTCGCGGTGACCGCGGGTCCGGGTCTGGTCGGGGCGCTGCTGGTCGGGGTGATGTATGGGAAGACGCTGGCCTGGAGCCGGAGTCTCCCGCTGATCGGCGTCCATCACATGGAAGGCCATCTCTTCGCCCCCACCCTCGAAGACCCGGAGTACCGCCCGCCGTTCGTGGGCCTCCTCGTGAGTGGGGGACACACGATGCTGCTGGACGTCCGCGGATGGGGAGACTATCGGCTGCTGGGGCAGACCCGGGACGATGCGGCCGGCGAGGCGTTCGACAAGGTCGCCACGATCCTTGGCCTGGGATATCCCGGCGGACCGGTGATCGAACGGCAGGCCGCCCAGGGGCGCCCCGATCGCTTCGATTTCCCGCGCCCGATGCTGCAGGAGCTGGATCGGGTCGGTCCCGCGCAATACGAGTTTTCGTTCAGCGGGCTCAAGACGGCGGTGCTGCGGGCCGCGAGGTCCTCCCCGAACCTGGAGCAGGATCGGGCCGACCTGGCCCGCGGGTTCCAGGAGGCGGTGCTCGACGTGCTGGTGGCCAAGACCGCCCATGCGGTCGAGGCATTAGGATACCCGCAGGCCACGATCGGCGGCGGCGTGGCCTGCAACCGGGTTCTCGCGGCGCGACTCCGGGAACGGCTGGGCTCCTCGGTCCGGGTCGCCATCGCCTCGAATCGGCTGAACACCGACAATGCCGCCATGATCGGGGCCGCCGGCCTCTGGCGGCTCGGGCGCGGGGAACGAAGCGGCTGGGACCTGGAACCGGCCGCCGACCTCCCGATGCCCGGCCTGGCAAGGGCAGCCCCGAGTCACCCGCACGGACGCCATTCGGCCCACGTCACCTGAACGATCCATGACCATCTATCCACTCGTCATAAAGCTCGGATTCATCGAGATCACCGGCTACGGGATCATGATGATGGTGGGATTCCTCACCGGCGGCTGGTTGATCCAGCTCGAGTTGCAGCGCCGGGGCTTGAACGAGGAATACGCCGCCGACATCACCCTGGCCGCGGCCATCGGCGGCATCCTCGGCGCCAAGCTCTGGTACGCGGCCCTCACCCACGATCTCGGGACGCTCTTCTCGCGGAGCGGCCTGGTCTGGTATGGCGGATTCCTGGGCGGGAGCGCGGCGGTCCTGCTCAATGGCTGGCGGCGCCGAGTCCCCATGCGGTGGACCATGCAACTAGTCGCCCCCTCCCTGGCTGCGGCGTATGCCCTCGGCCGGGTGGGGTGCTTCATGGTCAACGACGATTACGGACGCCCAACTTCCGTTCCCTGGGCGATGAAGTTCCCGCAGGGCTCGCCGGCGTCCACCGCTCAGAACCTGGCGATTCAGTTCGGGATCCCGGTTCCTCCGGGAGTGGACCCGTCCACCGTGATGGCCGTCCATCCCACCCAGCTCTACGAAGTGGCGGCGATGCTGGTGGCCTTCGCGCTGCTGTGGACCTGGCGCACCCGGACCCACGGGACCGGCTGGTTGTTCGGGGCTTACCTGACGATGGCGGGAGTGGAGCGATTCCTGGTCGAGATCCTCCGGGCCAAGGACGACCGGTTCTTCGGACCCTTCACGATTGCGCAGGTGACGAGCGTGGGGTTGGTGCTGGTGGGAACTGCTCTGCTGATCAAGTTCGACCCGGGACCGGAGCTATCTCCAGGACCCTACCTGCTTCCCCCACCGGAGACCCCGGGGAAGAAACAGCGCCCGGTCAACTCCGGGCGCGCGGGGCCGTAATCCGGCTCTTCAGTCGCTCGATCTCCGCTCTCAATTCGGCCAGATCGGCATCCATCCGTTCCAGCGAACGGAGCAGATCGAGGTCTACGTCCACCGGCGCGATGCGCTCAGCGGGTGGCGTGGGCGGCACGCTCGATTCCGGAACCAGGACCGGGGTCACCGGCAGACGACGCGGCTCGATCACGAAGGTCCAGACCAGCGCGCCGAGCAGGAGCAGCAGCAGAACGCCCTGGAGCGCCAGGGACTCCACGGTCGGATAGATCCCGAGGGCCGGCACCCGCGGCGCCCACTCGAGGATGGTGGTGGAGAGGAGCCCTCCCTCCTGCAGCTCCGCCACGCCCTTCCCGGCAAACACGAAGGCCATGTAGTAGAGGAAGCCGCTGGTGATCGCGAAGAAGGGACGGAGCGGGATCCGCATCCCGAACCGGTTGATCGCCTGATAGATCGCCACCAGGACCAGGGTCCCGAGCGCGATCCCGCCGACGATGGGAGCGGTGGCGGAGACCGGTCCCGCGGTCACAAACAGCGCCTTGTAGAACAGCACCGTCTCGAACCCTTCCCGATAGACCGCGAGGAACGCCGCGGAGGCCAGTGCCAGCGAGGATCCGCTGGTGAGCGCATCCTGCACTTTCCCCCGCACGAACCGGTTCCACTTGGCCACCTCCATCTTCGAGAGCAGCCAGTAGCTCACATAGAAGAGCATTCCCGTGGCCAGCAGCATGGTGAGCCCTTCGAGGGCCTCACGGCGGGCCGGGGTGACCTGGAAGAGGGTCTCCAGCAACAGGGCGGTGAGCAGGCTGACTCCGATCGCGGCGACGACGCCGATATGCACGTCGCGCCCGCGATGAGCCGCCCCGGTCTTGAGGAGCACCGCCATCAGCGCCCCGATGATCAGGATCGCTTCCAGCCCTTCGCGAAGCAGAATGACGAACGACTGCACGAAGAGACTGGTCCCCGACAGGCGATCGGCCACGACCCGCTCGGCGTTCTCGAGTCCGGCCCCGAGCCCCGAGCGGAGAACGGTGAGCTCATTCATGGTGGCCCCACCCGCCGCACGGGTGCGGAAGGTGGCGAAGCCCGCTTCGAGGTCACTGGTGAGGCTCGAGTTCTTCGCCCGCACCATCGGCTCCACCCGCTCGAAGGTCAGATACGCGTCGAAGGCAGTGGTGCTCGCCCCCTGGTAGTCGCCGGCCCGCGCCCGGTCCATCGCCTGGTCGAGCTGCGTGCGCACCGAGGAGAAGACCCGGGCCACATCGGAGTCGGACGGAGCCGGCGCCTGGAGCGCACGAACCGCCGCGAGGCGCCCACCCACCTGCGCCGCGGGCGCATCGGGCGAGAGGCCCAGCGCCTCGATCACCTGTCGATCGGACAGGACGGCGGTGGTCGCGAAGCTCTGGAGTGATGCGGGGACGGTGCCGCTCGCGGCGGGAAGCCTGAGTAACGAGGCGTAGGCGGCCACGGCCCAGCGGTCCTCGGCCGAAAGCGACGCCTCATAGGCCGGCATCGCGGTACCCGCGACGCCCAGGGTCACCCGCCGGTAGAAGTCGAGGGGAGACCGGTCCCGGAGCGTCAGCGGATCGCTGAGGACGGCGGGAGGGGGATTGAGTTTGGCACCCGCCGAACCGTCGCCACGCCCCAGGGCACCATGACAGCCGGCGCAGTCGGCCTGGTAGACCTTCGCTCCCCGGGCGAGCACAGGCGGCTGACTGGGAATCTCTTCCAGGGGTGCTCCCAACTCGCGCTCGAGCCAGGCATTGAGAGTTTGCACTCGCCGAGCGAGGCTGTCGGGCGGAGCCTGTTGCTCGACCAATCGCACCATCGAATCGACCGCGGCGCCAGCCACGGGACCGAGCGTGGGACCCAGTACGGTCGCGGTCCTCCGGGCTTCGGTCAGGAACAGGTTGGCTTCGGCGATCTCCTCCTTCGAGACCACCCGCCCGTTCTCGAAACCGAGCCGGTACTCCTGGGAAGCCACTGAGGTAATGGACGCAAGCCGGCGGGCCTGAACCACCTTCTCGTCGGGTCGGGGCGGGGCGGTGGCGCCGACCTGGAGGAGGAGACCCGGAAGCAGAGCCGCAGTGATGAGAAACATTCTCAAATAGTCTTGGTCAGGGCACAGAGAAACTAGACTGCCGCAGTAGGAATGGAAAGGCGGGGCGCAAGACGGACAGGGCGGACACGATGGACAGGGCGGTCAGGCTCGGCTCGCCGCTACCGCCTTACCGCTTTGTCCGTCCTTTCCGACTTGTCCGTCTTGACCGTCTTGTCCGTTTTACGACCACGGCCACCGCTCCTGCCGCGCTCTGTGCGTGCGACAGCGAAAGGTGCACCTCCAGTGGCCCATGCCGCCGCGCCAAGGCCGCCGCGCGGCCGAGGAGGGACATTCCTGGCCGGCCACCGGGATCCCGGGTGACTTCCAGATCGTGCCAGCTTACCGACGCCGCACCGGGGAGTGCCTGAAGTGCCTTGAAGGCCGCCTCCTTGGCGGCGATCCGGGCGGCCAGATGAGGAGTGGGCCGAGCCATGCCCCGGACGTAGGCGATCTCGGAATCGGTCAGCAGCTTTTCCATGGCCCGCGCACCGTGGCGCGCGAGCAGCCGCTCGACGCGCGGGATGTCCACGAGATCGATTCCGATCCCGATGAGGCCGTCGGCGGGGATGCTCAGAAGATCTCCCACCACCAGGTCACCAGAGGCCGCAGCCACTCCGGTGCCGGCAGGAATCCGCCGATCACCAGACCGAAATAGATCGCCGTGCCGAACAGCAGCGAGCCCACCACGAGGACCGGCCACCAGGGGCGGTGCCAGGAACGAATGCGCTCGATTTCGGAGCTCCACCCCGATTGTTCCCGTTTGACGGCTTCTTCCAGCGAGATCCACGCCGCCTCCAATCGCCGCGCGGCGGTGGTCAGGGCGCGCTCCCATGCTTCGGTGGTGGCGCCCTCGGCGGCGGTCCCCTCCTGTCGGAGCGCGTCGAGCGCGGTCAGCAGGGGCCCGGCCCCTGCCCCGAGCCGGACCAGGATGGCGCGCGCTTCGGCGGGCGCCACCGCGACGGCGCGTTTCCGACGGCGCGGCATTCTCGCCTCGATGGCTGCCGACAGCAGTCTCGCATCGATTCCCCGCACCAGGCTTTCGGCGGAGGAGGCGACGGCTCGATCCCACGCCGCCGACCATCCATCGGCACCCAGTGCCGTGATCCGCTGCCGGGGGTCCGCCGCCGCGCGGGCCCGGCCGGCCAGCTCGAAGATGTCGGTGACGAGTTGATACCGGATGGCGTCGAGGTCGGCCCACGATGAGGAATCGTGCGACGGGGGTGTCGCCAGCCGGCCGAGCGAGGGCCCCAGCTCGGGAACCGAGACGGCGATCGGCTCCACGGTCACCGCAGCCGCCACCCTGGCGCGGCGCCGCGAAGCTCCTGGACCGTCAGGATGGCTCGCTGGCCGGTCCGAGACTCATAGCGGGCGACGAACTCGGGCAGCGACTCAGGCAGGAAGAGCATGCGCGGCAGTCTCGTTGCCTCCACGGCGGCTTCGATGGCCGGTCCGGTGCCCTCGATCTCCAGCAAGGTATCCATCCGGGGATACCACTCGAGACGCGCTACCGCCCCCGCGATATTGAAGAACCGGACGAAGCGATCGATGGCCACGATCACCTTGAATCCCAGCGCCTGAAACAGCTCGATCACGGGCGCCGCGCCGGTCACCTCGAATTCCAGCTCCTGGCGCAGTTTGTAGCCTTCGGCGGAGCGCTGAGTCGGGCCCTTCCATGCCACCAGCGCGCGCGGCGTCGCGCCGGTTTCCGAAGGGCGCATGAGGCGGACGCGGAGGACCTCGTCGCGCGAGGTCAGCTCTCCATCGCGATCGAACTTGCGGTCTTCCATTAAACCGCTGAATCCGGCCACCGCACCGGCCTTGAGAAGAGCCTCGATGACCGCGTTGGGATCGTGCACCAGGGCCTTGAGCTCGAGCTCGTCGGCCTTCATGCGAGGATTGCCTGCACGACCGCCTCGGTCGCTGCCAAGTCCTCGAACGCCGCGTGAGCGCCGGCGGCGGTCAATTCGACCAGTGCGTAACTCCCGGTGGCGACCGCGACCGCCCGGGCCCCAACTTCCCGACCACAGGTGACGTCAGCAGGCGTATCGCCGACAATGACGATCTCCTCGCCTCGGGGCTCGCGTCCGAAGAACGGCCGGGCCCGCCGCGCGGCGATGGCAGGGAGTCGGGGGCGCTCGGCGGCATCGGAGCCGAAGGCGCCAACCGTGAAGCGGGAGGGATCGAGCCCGGCGGCCCGGAGCTTGAGCGCCGCCCCGGCCGAGAGGTTCCCGGTCAGGAGACCCAGAACCACCCCGGCCTCTGCCTCCAACCGCTCGAGCAAGGGACCGACCCCGGGCAACACGCGAACCGGCGGGGTCCCCGGTCGGAGCTCCCGTTCCAGGAGTGCGACGTAGCTCTTGCAGAGCACTTCGATACGCTGATCCAGGGCCGGCTCGGGAACCCCGGCCAGAGTCAGAATCTCGGCCACGATCTGGGGATCGGTCTTTCCGTCGAAGCGGACTCGCCGGAAGACTTCCAGGTCGCCCACCAGGTGGGCCATCGCCGCCGTCAGCGCGCGTCGTCCGGCGCCCTGGGTCAGTAGCAGGGTTCCGTCGATATCGAAGAGGACCAGTTTGCGTTTCACTTTGCCTCCGGGACGCGGCGCACCGCGACCAGCCGTTCGCGCAGATACCCGGCGCGGGTACCGGGTACCCAGGGCTCGACGACGAATCCTCCGCACGACAAGGCGGCATGGACCAGGGTATCGCGAGGGCCGGCCAGGGCCACGTGCGAGACCCGTCCGTTCTCATTGAAGAAGAGAAGGTCGCCGGGCCGAAGCTTGGCGGGTTCGACGGCCACTCCAGCGGATACCTGATCTCCGGTGTCGCGGGGCAGCTCGATGCCGCGAGCGGCGAACACGGTCTGCACCAGCCCCGAACAGTCCGCGCCCCAGGGCGTGACGCCACCCCAGAGATAGGGCGTTCCCGCAAACATCCGGGTGGCCCACTCAAAGACCGGCTCGGCTCGGGCGGTCGCGCGGGCCTCTGCGACGGGGACCACCCGTCCCGCCATCAGTCGGCCGCTCTGGCCGTCGGGCAAGTGGATCGCCTTCCCGCGAAGCTCGACTCGGGCTCGCAGCGGAACCCGCCACACCGTTTCGCCCAGGATCACCGCCCCATCGCTCCAGCCCTGGGCCCGCCGCTTCCAGCTCTCGGCCTCCTCGCGGGAGACCTCGAGGAGGTAGCCACGATGGACCCATCCTTCGTATCGGTCGAAGTCGGCGCGAATCCGCCGCCAGTCTCCCTTCGATTCCAGGAGGGAGCCGGTTTCGCCGAGCACGAGTTGGCTGAGCTGTTCCGCGCGGACCGCCGGAGCCGCCCCCAGAGGAGCCAGGGCGGCACGGACGATCACAGCGTCTGGAATGGGCATGAAGCTGAAAGGCCGGACTAGGGCAAGAGCGGTGTGGCGAGAGCGGCTAGCTGGAAGCGGGAGACGGCTTGTCCGACTTTCCGGCCGCGGCCGCCTTGGCCTCGCAGGCCTGACAGCGGATCACGCCTCGGAAGGTGCAGACCAGGCAAATGAAGGTTCCGCAGTCCGCGCAGGGGTAGCCTTCCGACGCCCGCTCCTCGCGCCCGCAGGCGCGGCAGTTCATCGCATCGTGTTCCTTGAGTTCCGTCATGGTCACCGTCCTAGAGCGTGATCGCGTACCGCTTGATCTTGTTGATCAGCGTCGCCCGCGATATGCCCAGCTCCTGGGCGGAACGGGTGCGGTTACCGGCATGGTGCCGCAGGGTCCGTTCAATGTGCTCCCGTTCCAGTTCGTCCATGGTACGCGGGGTGTGGCGACGGTCGCCGACCCCGGCCCGGTTCCGGAATTCGCCGGGGAGGTGCTCGACTCCCACCACCGCCTGTCCCCGGGCGAGGATCAAGGCCCGCTCCAGTACGCCTCGCGCCTCCCTGATGTTGCCGGGCCAGGAATAGCCCAGCAACCGCTCGAGACATTCGGGCGCGAGCGACGCCGGTCCGCCCGGTACTTCCAGCTGCAGCTCGCTCAGGAGCCGGAGCACCAGCGTCAGACGATCCTCGGCGGTCCGGTCCTTGAGCGAGGAGAGGGAAATCGGCATCACATCGAGGCGATACTGGAGATCTTCCCGCAACCGGCCCGCCTCGACCTCGGCGCTCAGGTCGCGACTCGTGGTCGCAATCAACCGCACGTCCACCTTCACGTCCTGGCTGCCTCCCAGCCGTCGGATGGTTCGGGTCTCCAGCACCCGGAGCACCTTGGGCTGCAGCTCGAGGGGAAGATCCCCGATCTCCTGGAGTACCAGGGTGCCTCCCTCGGCGGCCTCGAACAGTCCCAGCCGCCGATGAGTGGCGTCGGGATGGGCGCCGCGTTCCTGCCCGAAGAGCGCGGCATCGAGCCCGGCCACCGATTGCCCGGTGCAGCGGATCCGGAAGAACCCCGCGCGGCTGCGCGGGCTCAGCCGATGGATCTGGGCGGCGACCCAGGCCTTGCCGATGCCCAGCTCGCCCCGGATCAGCACCGTGGTCCGGTCACTCTGAGCGAAGAGCGCGATCTGGCGAGCCAGCTCCCGCATGGGACCCGACTGGCCCAGCACATCCAGCCCCCCGCTGGGGAGAACCTCTTTGGCCAGCCGGCTGGCCAGTCGGCCCAGCTTGACCTTCTCGACGACGCGGGCGGCGGCGCCGAGCAGGAGGGCCGTGTCGGGCGGGCGAGTGAGCACGTGCTCGACGCCCAGGGCCACGGCCCGTTTGGTCAGGTCGACGTCGGCGCCGGCCTGGAGCGCGATGACCGCCGCGCCCCGCTCATGCAATCCCTGGAAAAGCTCGAGGCCGGCAGGCGACTCGAGCTCGGCCACCACGACGTCGGGGTGCAGCCGATCGTAGGTGGCCAGGCCTTCTTCGGGGGTGAGCTCGCGCGATACCTCGAACCCCGCGCCCTCGAACTGCCCTCCGGTGGCGCGGAGTACGCCGGCGTCGCGGTCGATCAGTAGCACCGAATCAGGCATCAGCGAATCTCAGAATGGCGGGAGCCTCAGCGCGACAACTCGAACCAGAACCGTGCCCCTCCCTCGGGCCGGTTCTGCGCCCGGATCTCACCTCCATGCGCCCGGATTATACCATGAGAAATGGAGAGTCCAAGACCGGTCCCCTCGCCCACCCCTTTGGTCGTGAAGAACGGCTCGAACAATCGCGGCATCACTTCGGGCGGAATCCCCGGTCCGGTATCGGTCACCTCGCACCCCACGATCTGTGCAGTGGACCAGGTGCGCACCCGACCGACGCGCCGGGGCGCGCCCTGCATCGCGTGGGCGGCGTTGGTCAGCAGGTTCGTAAGCACCTGCCGCAGCTGCTCCGGATCCGCGCTGATCGGGGGAAGGCCGGCTTCGAGGGCCAGCTCCCACTGCAACTCGGGCTCGACCTGACCCACGGCCTCGCTCACCAGGACATTGAGGTCGGTCTGGTGCCGCCGCAGGGGGCGTTGACGGGCGAAGGTCAGCAGGTCGCCGACGATCCGCGCGGCACGCACTGCCTCACGCCGGATCATCTGGGCCACTCGCCCGCCTTCCTCGCCGGTCGCCGGATCGAGGGACATGGCCTGGGCCAGGGCCGCGATTCCCGCCAGAGGATTGTTGAGCTCATGCGCGGCGCCCGATACCAGCTGCCCCAGCGCCGCCATCCGCTCGGTATGCTCGAGCCGGTCGCGCAGCTCCCGTTCTTCCGTGATGTCCCGGGCGATGGTCAGCACCGAGCGACCGCCCCGGGCTTCGGCCACCGGCACCGAGATCGCCGCCGCTTCGCGCAGGGCGCCGTCCTCCCGCTGAAAGTGCATGGTGTATTGGCGCGACTCGCCCTGCAGGCAGGCGTCGAGCTGCGCCCGCACCGGGTCGCGCTCGCGGGCCGACAGGAAGTCTTCGAGCAGGCGGCCCGGGGCGGGCTGAGTGACGCCGGCCAACCCCATGGCCGCCTGATTCACGGCCTGGAACCGGTGGTCGGCGTCGGTGGTGAAGATGGCCACCGGCGCCGCCGCAAAGAGCGCGCGGAAGCGGGCCTCGGAGCGTTCCAGTGCTTCCTGGGTCAGCCGCTCGGGGGTCACGTCGTCGATCGCCGCGACCACGCCTCCGTCGGCCCGGGGTGTCGCGGTGAGCACCAGCACCCGGCCATCCCGGCTCTGGAGCAGGCGACTGACCCGCTCCTTCCCGGACTCGGCCAGCCACAGGGGATCCTGCTCCGGCGCCGGCCACTCGGCGAAGAGCGCGCGCAGATCGTAGCCGGGGAGCGAGGTCACCGGCACCCCGGCCAGAGCGGCGACGAAGCGATTGGCGCGAATGACCCGGCCCGAAACCTCGACCAGTGCGAGACCGCTGCCGGTGCCATCGAAGGTGGATTGCCACTCGCGTTTGACCCGGCTCACCATGTCCAGCAGACGGCTCTTCCCGATCGCGAGGGCGGCCTGATCGGCAAAGGCGGTGGCGAGCCGGCGCTCCTCGGGTCCGTAGGTGCGGGGCCGGTCGTGGCAGAACATCAGGGCCCCCATCGGCTCACCCCCGAAGATCAGGGGGAGCAACGCCATGGAGACGAACCCCTCGGTGGCGGCCTCCGCGGCCAGGGGGAAATCAGGATCGGCGGGAGCGTCGAGGATGAACCGGGGGCCGGCCTGAAGGATCTCCCGCACGCTGCCCTCGTCCCCGAGGATGCGTTCGACCGCATCGCTGAAGCGGCTGGAGAGCCCGATGGCCACGGCGCCGCGAGCCCCACGGCGCCCCGCCTCGAACAGAAAGACCCCGGCCCGCTCGGCCCGGAAGACCCGGATCCCTTCGGCCCCCACCAGCTCCATGCTCCGGGTGGCGTCCTCGGCTTCAGTGAGGGCGTGGGCGATCCGGCCAAGGGCTTCGATCTGCTCGAGTCGCCGGGTAAGGAGGTCCTCGAGGGGAACCGCAGAGGATTCCGGCGAGCCGCTCACGCGGTGGGGGCCATCACGGTAATGGCGGCGGGTACCACGTTCACGGTGAAGGGAGTCTGGCCGGCCGGCTCCCCGTCCATCTGGACCGGCTGCGCCGGATCGCTCTCGACCCGGATCTCCTCGCCCTGGGCGTAGCCCACGTAGCCGGACTCGCCATCGAAATGGTCGCGCTCACGCAGCAGGTCCCAGACGGCACGGACCCCTTCCAACAGGCTGTCGGCACGGAGCGTCAGCAGGTCCAGACGGCCGTCGCTGGGAGAGATGCTGCTCCGCAGCTGCACGTACGGCGGGATGACTTCCCGGCAGTTGGCGACCAGGACCATGGCGGCGGTGGTTTCGCGCTCGATTCCGTCCACCGTGATGATCTGGCGCACGCTCCTGAGCTCAGGCAACAGCCGGAAGGTGGTGGCCACGTACGCCGCCATGCCCCAGCGCCGCTTTTCAAGGCCGGCGGTCTCCGCCATGATCCGGGCGTCATAACCCGCCCCGCAGGCCACGGCGAAGTAATGGAGGCCATCGGACCGCTCCATCCGTCCCAGATCGATCGGCTGCGCCCGCGCACGGAGCAGCGCCCTGGCCGCCTGGGCCGGCGAAGCGGGGATGCGGAGGTTGCCGGCCAGGAGGTTTCCCGTCCCGCCCGGGATGATGCCCAGGCTGGTTTCAGTCCCGACGAGGGCCGCCGCCGCCTGCATGGTCGTGCCGTCGCCTCCGAAGACGGTCACCACGTCGTAGTCCTCCTCTACCGCCTGTTCGGCAAAGCGGCGCGCGTCCCCGGTCCCGCCGGTGACATGGGCCTCGACCGACCAGCCGCCCTGCTGGAGGATCTGTGCGACCTCGGCCAGCGTCTGGTGCGCGGTCCGGGCCGCGGCGGGGTTGGTGATCAGGAGCGCCCGGGTCATGTCACCACTCGCGCTGCCAGAGCACGTCGAAGCCAACCTGATACCGGTTGACGTTGCTCTGCAGGGCCGGGTTGATGTCGGTGCAGTAGAGGCTGGGTTCCACGGTGGCCTTGAGGCGGAATTCCTTGCTGATGCGGTATTCGGCGTTGGGGTAGAGCTGAGTACGGTTGGTACAGACGTCCGCGTTCACCGCCACGAACACATTGCGGCCGATCTGCCAGCCGGCCGCCACCTGGGCCACTGAAGCCACCCCGGTCTGATTGGTCTGCGAAGGGGAAAGCTGACCCGGCTTGATCTCGATGTAGTCGATCGGCACGCCCAGATCGGTGGCCAGCGTTCGCTGAATCTCGTTGGAGAGCGCGCTCGACAGATAGGAGACTGCGCTGTTCACGGCCGCCAACTGGTTGGCACCCTGGGCGGAATTGCCGCTGGCCAGACCGAACGACGGCTGGCCGAACATAAGGTACGAGACCAATTCGGTTTCGGATAGCGGCGGGTGCTGGTCGCTGGTGAGCGTCAGCTTGGGCGCGAGCAGCGTTCCCGACACGGTGGCGATCACCGGGATCTCTTCGTTGTCGGGCACCGTGCGTACCGTGTAGCGGGCTTCGATGTCGAGATCGGCGTTCAGGTCCGGGGTCCCGAAATAGCGCACGTCGCCCCGCTCCACCGTGAAGTTCCGAGTGACGAACCCGACCTTGAGCGCGTAGGTGCCCCGGAGCGCGGTCAGCGTACCGTAGATCCGGTAATTCTGGCGCACTTTGTTGACCGTCAGCGCGCCGTCCAGCTGGATGTTGGCTTCGTTGGACCGAAGCCAGAACGATTCGCCCATGCTCAGGCGCAGGTCCTGGATGATCAGCGCCTCGAGGAACTTGTTGGGGATACCCACGCCCAGCCGCTGGCGCCTGATCTGGGATTGATCGATCAACTCGGAATCGGGAGTGGTCTCCAGGTCCACGATTCTCTTGGTGATCAGGTCGGCAAAGTGGAGCGCCCCGCTGTTCGCCGTGAGCTCGCCGGTTACGGTGGCGCCGATGAACGGGCCCCGGAGCGCCACGTCGCCGCTCGCCTCCAGCGAGAGCAGGTTCCGGATGTCGACCGCATAGAACCGGCTGGCCCGGAATCGAAGATCGAACACCGGGCGGGTCAGCTCCTCCAGGCGGAGCCCCCCCGTCACCCGCATCGTCCCCTGCCCACTGTTGAGTTTGAGCGTGTCCAGCTGAATCGAGTCCCCGCTCAGGCGGGCCCGGCCCGAGATGCCGGTGTACCGGGCCCCCAGAGCCGGAAGGGTCATGGCGGCATCGCTGAGCGAGATATAGCCGGAGAGCCGCGGAGCGTCCCAGGTTCCGCCCAGTTCCATGGCGGCGTTGAGCACGCCGCGCACGCCGCGCACCGTCGGGGTGAACGCCTCGATCACGCCGAGGTCGGTACTGTCCGCCGTCCCTCGGATCAGCAAGGGGCCCTGAAGCCGGCGCTCGGGAACCGACTTGAGCGCCAGATCCACCGGCAGCTGGCCCTGCACCCGCAGCACCGGCTGGCCGGTCCGCCAGACCAGGAGATTGGCCTCCAGCGATCGGTCGGCGTAGTTGACCACTCCCTGAATGAAGGGCGCGTTGAAGTCCTCGAAGCGTGCGTCGGCCAGCGAGGCGGTTCCCGTGAAGGTCGGCGACTCGAAGTTTCCCCCGACCGCCAGGTCCATACCCACCCGGCCGTTGACCCCGGTGGTATCCCGTTGGCCGAGCAGATAGAGGTCCTGGAGCGGAAGGCCCAGCACGTGGATCGCGAAGTCGCCGGCGCGGCCACGGGGTACCGTCCCGCCGACGCCGATCGAGCCCGAGCCGTCATCGGCATCCAGAGTGACCGACTCGATCGAGAAGGCGGTGTCGGCCAGGAGGGCGCTGGTCGGATGGCTGAGCTGCCAGCGATGGTTAGGCAGGTTGGCGGCGAGACTATCGACGTGGTAGAGCCGAGCGTCTCCGCGGCGCCACCAGTACCCCCCACCCCGGAGCAGTACCGCTTCTCCCAATCCCAGGCTGGTGTGCCAGTCGAGCGAGTCGGCGTATCCCTCCACCTCGAAGCCGGCGTTTCGAGCCACCCAGTGCCCCACGCTGACCGAATCGGAGGCGAGACTCGCCGCGAGGCGCGGCCGGCGACCACCGCCCCACTCGAGCTTCCCGTCCAGCACGGCGGTGCGGGCCTGTTGCCAACTCGCGTCGCGGACCTCGGCCTCCAGGCGGGCATTGAGCGAATCGAGCGAGCCACCCAGTCGGAGCGCGGCGTCGCCACGGCCGCTCAGGCGCCGCGACCCCGCGCTGGTGTCCCGCGGCAGACCGCTCATCACCAGGGCGAGGGAGTCCAGCACGCCGAGGCTGTCCAATCGGGCGTTGAACTGCATGACCCCGTCGTGCCCTGAAGTCCAGCCGAGGGTCCCCGATCCTCCGAGCCCGCCGGCCAGCCAGCTCATCCCGAGGGTGTCGAGCTGAATCAGGCTGTCCGCCACCGAGACGATGGTCCACGCGGTGTCGAAGACGAACTCGCGCATCGAGCCCGGGCCCAGCTCGACGGCCAGACGCCCCTTGGGCGCGACCAGCGTGTCGATCACTCCGGTCGCGCGCAGGGATCCCTGGAGCCGAGTGTGGGGCCCATCGCCGCGCAGCGTCCCGAGATCGAGGTCCCGAAACTCGATCGCCATGTCATCGGCGCCCCAGCGGGGAGGCAGCACGGTGCCTCGGCCCCTGGCGTGGAATGTGCCCAGCTCGCCGTGAAGGTTGGCGTCGATCGCCAGCCGGTCGAGGAATCCGGAGGTGTGAACCCGGCCCGAGAGCCGACCCTGGCTCTTGAGTGAGGGAAAGGCCCTCCGGATTCCCTCGAAGTCGAGGGGATCGAACGTGAGGTCGGAGGCGAGCCCGAGGGTGTTGCCCCGGCTGTCGAAGGTCACCGACCCGCTCGCCACGCTGACCGGGCGATCGCCGTCCTGATGCTGGACCGTTCCCTGAAAGCTGATCAGCTGCAGGGGGCCGTCGAGCGTCCCCGACCCCTGCATCCGTCCTTCGAGAATCACCGCCGGAATCAGCAGCCGTGCGGAACGCAGATCGACATCCGCCTGCGTAAGCTCGGCGTGCTGGAACTCGAGGCCGTGCGGCCCGTTCAGTATGAGGTGGCCGTTCAGGGCGATGCGGTTGAGCGGATGATCCTCCAGGCGTCCTTCGCGGAACATCCAGTCGAGGTCCACGTCCATGCTGTCGAAGTAGCCCCCGCCGGCGAGGGTTCCGCTGACGCTTCCCTGGAACGGCAAGGTGTCGAGGTAGGGCCGCACCGCCTCGAGGTCGAGATCGGTGAGGGTCAGCTGCATGCCTCGTACGCCCAGCCCGCGGGCCTGGTTGGTGAGCAGAGTCACCCGCCCTTCCGCCTGCCCCGCGGCCCCGCTCAGGCGCAGGTCGCGAAGCGTGTACGCGGTCAGGGAATCGGACGTGGATTGGAGACCGACCAGGCTCCGCCCCGACAGCGATGGAAAGTCCGGCGAGATCCAGCGCAGGTCCCCCAGGTCGATACGGGGCGCCGCCAGGGCCAGGTCGTATTGCAGCGGTCCGTGGGGCCAGGTGACCACGCCGCCGCCCCGCACCAGCGTGTTGGGGAGCGTGGCCCGGGTGATACTGAGGGCCAGGCTGTCTTCGTGAGTCCAGCCCCGGATCACGCCCGAGGTGATCGTGACCGCCGGATCGCTCACATGGGTCGCGATGGAATCGATATCGAAGGTGAGCGGCTGGTGGTCGGGGCTGCTGATCAGGATCCGGCGGAACTGCACGGTCAGCGGATCGAACGAGATGATGCGCTGCAGCCCCTCCGGGGTGTCTTCGATGACCCGCCCCGGCTGGGCCCGGTCGGCGGCCAGCGCCGCGTCGCGCGCCGCCTGGGTGTGGGCGTTATCCGGTGGAGACCAGGGCAACGAGATCCGGAGCAAGCCATCATCGACGGTCAGGTTCCGAAACTCGATCAGCGGCGAGGGACCGGTGCCGGGAGGACCTTCACCCAGCTTGAGCACTTCCTGGAAGTTGAGCCGCCCGCTGGAATGCTTGGTGATGTGAATGGTGGGATGATCCAGCGTGATCCTGCTCAGGACCACGCGGCCCACCAGGAGACTCTGGAGCCCGAACCGGATTTCCGCCCTGGGCAGCGACGCCAGGAGCGCGCCGCTGGTGTCGCGCACGGTCACCCGCTCCAGCGTGAGATCCCGAAGGAAGGAGCCGTAGATCGCGCCGATTTCGAACTGGCCCCGGAGACTCCGGCCCAGCTCGGCCGCGACTGCGCGCGCCAGCAGGGCCCGCCCCGAGCCGGTCCGGACCAGCACCATGACCAGGGCGATCAGGATCGGCAGCGTGCCGAGGGCGAGGGCGAGCAGGACCCGACCGGCGCGGCGTCGCATCAGAACGGCTGCCCGATGGCGAAGTGGAGTTTCCAGCCGACTTTGCCGGGCTGCTGGTAATCGGACTGCGCGAACACCAGCGTGCCGTCGGACCGCTCCAGGTAGAGCGCGCCCGGCGTATTGGCGTACCCGTTGTAGGCCAGGTCGAGGCGTAGCGGCCCCAACGGGGTCTGGACCCGAATCCCTCCGCCCGGAGTCACCCGGACCAGCGTCGGGGAGAATTTGGTCTCGCCGCGCTGGTAGAGCAGTCCCCCGTCGACGAAGAAGGCGAAGCGCATGTGGCGGGACCAGATTGGGGACGGAACACGCAGCTCCACGTTGGCCACGGCGAGCGTGTTGCCGCCCGTGGCCGAGAAATGCACCGGGATCTGGCCCTTGTTCACGGAATCCAGGGCGGCGGGAGGGAGACTGTCACGGGTCACGATGTACACCACCGGTCCCATCTCGTTGGGGCTGTACCCACGGACGTCGTTCGGTCCGCCGGCGTAGAACCGCGCCTCCGGCGGGGTGAAGCGGACCGGTCCGCTGTCGAACGGAATCTCCGGCGAGACCAGGGCGCCGGCGCGGAGCCGCCAGCTCAAGGTGACCTCCGAGCTCAGGGGGCGATACCAGGCGGCATCGGCCACCAGGCTGGCGAACTGCTCCTGCTCGGAGGAACCGGTGAACTTGGCGCTCAGGTTTCCCAGCAGGGAGATCAGCGAACCCCGGGTGGGGTCGAGGGGGCTGTTGGAGCGAGGCCAGGCAATCCGGCCGGACACCACGCCGGCCCGGCGCTGCTGACTGATCTCATTCCGGTCCGCCGGCGTACAGGCGTTGAAGAAGGCGCAGAGCGTGGCGTCGCTGGCAACCGTCTTGCCGAAGGTGAGGCGGTACCCCACCGTGATCACGTTGTGCAGCGGCGTCTCCCGGACCACGTTCAGCGCGCCACCGATGTCCTCGACGCGATAGACGTTGACTTCGGAGCGCCGTTCGCCGAAAACGCTGAAGTTGCCCACCAGGCGCGGTGACCCCAGGAACCTCGGCTCCCGGACCAGGGCGGTCACGTTGTAGTTGACCAGGCTGGATCCGATGGAGTCCTCCTTGAGGCCGGAGCAGATGTTGTTCTCCAGGCCGAAATTCAGCGGATCACCCACGCCGATCTTGGAAACCCGGGCCGAGAGGTCGAACAGTTTCCCGCTCCGGAAAATGTTCCGGTCGGTAAACCCCGCCCCGATCCGGAAGCAGTCGTCGGTGCCGTAGCCCACCTGCGAACGGACCTTGTAGCGCCTTCCCTCGGCCACCCGGGTCAGGATCGGGATCACCGTATCTCCGGGCTGGAACCTGGTGGAGTCGATGGTGACCGTGGCGAAGCGGAACAGATCGGTCGAATACAGCTTTCGCTGGCTGTCGAACAGCCGGTCCTCCTTGTACAGCTGTCCCGACTCGAGGAGCAACAGCTTCCGGACCCGGCTGGTGTCGAGGCCCGCGGACCCTTCGACGGTGACCGGTCCGATGATGCCCTGCTTCCCGGGCACCACCTCGAGCGAGACCGCGGCCGTGCGGGCGTCCTTGTCCACGTCGAAGCTCCGCAGCACTTCCACCGACGGGTACCCGCGGTTGCGGAGCCGCCGGGCGATGGTGTCGGCGCTGGTCTGGAAGAGGAAGCGGTTGAATGGCGCACCGACGCGAAGGGCCAGGTCTTCGGTGATCTCCCTGGGCTTGGGGAGGGTGTCGATGCCGGTGATGGTGAACGTGGTCACCCGGACCGGCTCGCCCTCCGTAATCAGGAATTGGATCGCTACTTCCTTCGGCTTGCGGGTCACCACGGTATCGATCTTCACTTCCATGAAACCGCTCTGGCGGTAGAGCAGGATCAGGCGGAGCACGTCCCGCTTGAACTCCAGCTCGTCGAATTCCCGTTTCTCCCCCAGTCCGATCCAGCGGAAGGGAGGCGTGCGGGCGAACCAGTTCGAGTTGGTGGTGCTGATGGCCGCGCTGAGGACTTCGGTGTCGATGGAGCGATTTCCCACAAACTTGAGGCCCTTCACCACGCGAACGCTGTCCTGGGCCACGGCGGGCGCGACCAGGACGGTGGACAGCAGCACGGCGTGGAGCGCTCGCTTCAATGGGGTCGTGCGACTATTCCAACGCGGGAGCGCGAGTGTTGGCACGACCCCCCCGGGGGCCGGCGCGGAACCGGGCAACAGCACGCAACTGCTGGAGTTTCGCCGGGTTACAGGTTAGAGTCAACCGGAGTGTGGCGCCCCGTTCTGCCTCTCCTGCTGCTGCTGGGCTCCGGCTGCCGGACGCCGGAGAATCGCACCACCCTCAACTACTACTTCTCCTTCGACCCCCGCTCCCTCGACCCCGCCTTTTCGAGCGACGTCCCGAGCGGCCAGGTGGTGGCGCTGGTCTTCGATAACCTCACCCAATTCGACGCCGACGGCCGCCTCCAGCCGGGGCTGGCTCGCACCTGGGAGGCCGACCGCCGGGGCCTGGTGTACACCTTTCATCTGCGCCGAGGGGTTCGGTTTCACAACGGGCGCCGGCTGGTCGCCGACGATGTCCGCGCCAGCTGGCTGCGCGCCCTCTCGCCGGTCACCAAGGGCGGTCGCGGCTGGCCGCTGTTCCCGATCCGCGGCGCGCGCGCCTTTGCGGCCGGTGCCGACAGCGCCGTGGCGATCGCGGTCCCCGACGACTCGACCGTCGTGGTCACTCTGGAGGTGCCGCTCAACTTCTTCCCCATGCTGCTCGCCATGCCGGTCGCGGCGGTGGTCCCCCTGCCGACGCCTCCGGAGTTCGACCAGCAACCGGTGGGCAGCGGGCCCTGGCGCTTCGTCTCCTGGTCTCACGACGACCACATCGTCCTGGCGAAAAACGCCGAATACTGGGGACAGCCGCCCAGGTCCGACACGCTCCGGATCCGGATCATCCCCGAGACAATGACCCAGGCGGCCGAATACGAATCGGGCCGGCTCAGCGTGCTCGAGGTGCCGCCGGGAGAGACCCGCATGTGGGAGACCAAACGCGCCGCCGAGCTCCAGCGGACTCCTTCGCTCCGGATTCTCTACATCGCCATCAACACCACGCGCGGGCCGCTCAAGGACGTCCGGGTGCGCCAGGCGCTCAATCACGCCGTGGACCTGCCGACCATCCTCGACCGGCTCATGGGAGGGCGAGGCACTCTCGCGGCGGGCGCGCTCCCGCCGGGTCTCGAAGGCTACGATTCGACGCGGGCACGATACGCCTACGACCCGGCGCTGGCGAAAAGTCTCCTCGCTGAGGCAGGATACTCCGGTGGCTTCTCGCTTCAGCTCTGGCGGGGACAACTGCCGGGCTACGCCCGGGTCGCGCAGGCGGTGCAACAGGATCTCGGCGCCGTGGGCATCAAGGTCGAAATCGTCGAGCGGGACTACGCCAGCGCGCGGGCCGCCGCATGGAAGGGCGAAGCGGATCTCTTTCTCAGCGAGTGGTACGCCGACTACCCCGACCCCGAGAATTTCAACTTTCCTCTCTTTCACTCGAGCAATCGGGGCGCCGGCGCCAACTACGCGTTCCTCAACGACCCGGTACTCGACAGCCTGATCCTCCTGGCCCGGAGCACGACGCGGGAGGAGGAAAAAGTCCGCCTGGATCGCACCATCGACCAGCGGGTCTTCGAGGCCGCGCCCTGGATCTTCTGCTGGTTCGTCACCGACCTCTGGGCGGTGCAGCCCGATGTCCGAGGCTGGAGCATCCCCCGCATCTTCACCGGACAGCGCTGGCAGGACGTGGTTCGCGGGCCATGAAACGGTTTCTGACGGTGCGACTCGCATTGCTGGTCCCCACGCTGCTCGGCGTGCTGGTGGTGGCCTTTCTCTTGCTCTATGTCGCGCCGGGAGACCCGGTGCAGGCCATGGTCGGCGAGCGGGCCGACCCGCAGACCATCGCGCAGTTGCGGGCCGACCTGCATCTCGACGAGTCCCTCGCGGCCCAGTTCGGCCACTACGTCAGGAGCGTCCTGCGGGGAGACCTGGGGACCTCGTACATCACGCGGCGCCCGATTCTCACGGACCTGTTGCAGCGCTTCCCGGCGACGTTGCGGCTGGCCGCGGCGGCCATGCTCTTTGCGACGCTGCTGGGGATTTCCGTCGGGGTCCTGGGCGCCTGGAAGCCGGGCTCGTGGATGGACCGGCTCGCGACCGGAGCGGCGTACCTGGGGATCTCGTTCCCGGTCTACTGGGTCGGCCTGGTGCTCATTCTGGTCTTCGCGGTGAACCTTCGCTGGTTCCCGCCCTCGGGCTCGGCGGGGATCGCGGCCCTGGTGCTCCCGGCCATCACGCTGGGGATGCGATCGGTGGCGTTTCTCGCCCGGGTGACCCGCGCGGCCATGCAGGAGGTGCTGCAGAGCGACTTCGTCCGCACCGCCCGGGCCCAGGGACTCTCGGAGACCCGAGTGCTGGTCCGGCGCGCGCTCCGAAACGCGCTGCTCCCGGTCTTGACCGTGGCCGGGCTCGATTTCGGGAGTTATCTCACCGGCTCGATCCTGACGGAGACGGTGTTCAGCTGGCCGGGGGTGGGACGCTACGTGCTGACCGCCATCGAGAAACGGGATCTTCCCGCGGTGCAAGGCAGTATTCTTTTTCTGAGCCTGGTATTCGTGCTGGTGAACCTGCTGACCGATCTCCTGTATGCCAAGGCGGATCCGCGAGTGTCGTATGACTGAACCTCGGCGTGGACTGGGGTGGAGCGTGGCGCTGGTCTGGGTCGCCCTCTGCCCCACCGCACTTCCGCTCCACGCGCAGAAGCTCGGCGCGAAGCTCGACGCCCGGCTGGACGCGCCGCCCTTCCGGAGCACCATCTGGGGGGTCGCGGTGCTGGACCAGAACGGGCGCTCGCTCTACGCGCGCAACGCGGACCGCCTGTTCATTCCCGCCAGCAACACCAAGCTGGTCGTGAGCGCCGTGGCCGCGGCTCTCCTGCCCCCCAGCTGGACGGTCAAGACCAGCCTCTATGCCGCCGGTCCCGTCGACGGGAGCACGCTCCGTGGCGACCTGGTCCTCTACGGCCGAGGCGATCCCACCTTCAGCCAGCGCTGCTACGCCACCGACTCGACCCTCGCCGGAGCCTGCGAGACCGATCCCTTCGCCCGACTCCGCGTGCTGGCGGACAGCCTGAAGGCGCGGGGGATCCGCACCGTAACCGGGGACATCGTGGGCGACGGGAGTTACTTCGAGCCTCGAATGGTGCATCCGAGCTGGGAGGCCTTCGATCTCAACTGGTGGTACGCGGCCCCGGTCTCGGGACTCGACTTCAATGACAACAGCATCAACATCATCTGGGGACCGGGGCCAGCCGAAGATGCCCCAGCCGCCATTCGTTTCGAGCCCAGCCTGGGTGAAATCTCCCTGGAGAACCGCACCCGCACCGTCGCCGCCGGCGGCGTCACCGACATCGCGGACCGGATCTTCCGGGAGCCTGGCACCCTCCGACTGTGGGCCGAGGGCACCGTCGCCATCGACAAACCGCAGCGTACCGATTACTTCGCCCTGCCGGATCCCAACTGGTTCGCCGCCCGCGCGATGCGCCAGGTGCTCAACGAGCAGGGCATCGCCGTCCTCGGGCAGGTTCGCTCGACGACCGATTCGATGAAGTACCTGGCCGCACGGAACACCGCTCCCCTGGCGGAGGTCGCGTCCCGGCCGCTCAAGGACTGGATCTTCGCGATCCTCAATACCAGCCAGAACCTCTTCGCGGAGATGCTCCTCAAGCAGCTCGGCCGGCAGTTCGGCAAGGCGGGCTCCTGGGACGAGGGGCTGATGGTGGAGCAGCGCTTCCTGGTCGACAGCGTGAAGGTGGACTCGACCCAGTTCCGCCTGGTGGATGGCTCGGGACTCTCGAGCCAGAACCTGATCGCTCCGGGCGCCCTGGCCAAGATCCTCCAGTACATGCGCCGGCACCCCCGATTCGAGACCTTCAGCGCCGGGTTACCTCGCTCCGGTCTCCCCGGCACCCTGCGTACCCGCTTCGTCGGTACGCCCTTGGAAGGGAAGGTCTGGGCCAAGACCGGCACGACCTCGCTGGGCAGCACGCTTTCAGGGTTCATCGAGCTGGCCCCCGGGAAATGGGCTACCTTCTCGATCCAGTCCAACCACTACACGGCGACCAACGGGGTGATGAAGGACGGGATCGACAGCGTGGTGGTGGAGATCGGGCGCTCAATGACGAAACGCTGAGAGGGTACAGTCATGCTGCTGCTGCTGGTGCGACACGCGGAGGCGGGCGACCGGAACGCCTCCGTCTACGCCGACGACACTCAGCGCCCGCTCACCGGCAAGGGAATGAAGGTGCAGGCCAAGGTGAGTCGGCGGCTCCGCAAGCGTGGCTACCAGCCCGATCTGATCCTTTCAAGCCCCTGGGTCCGGGCCTGGCAGACGGCGACCATTCTCGCCCAGGGCACCCGGACCGAAGTCGCGCCGGTCGAATGCCCCCCTCTCGCCACCGATCCCGACATACCGTCGCTGGCAGAAGCCGTCGGTTCGCGGCATCCGGAGGAGATCGTGGCCCTGGTCGGCCACGAGCCCTGGATGAGCGAGCTGGCCTCGCTCCTCCTGGCCGGCGAGCCGGACAAGGTGGCGATTGACTTCCCCAAGAGCGGCGTGATGGGCATCGAGGTCAGCGAGCTGGCCGCCGGCGCCGGCTCTCTCCGGTTCTTTCTCCGACCCAAGTAAGGCCGCGACGCGGCTCGACATTCTTCGTCTCACCTTTACGCCGGCGCCCAGGCGCGGCGAGATTGGTGCTTGATGCGGAGACCCCTGGTCGGCATCGCGGCCGCGGCCCTCGGTGTGCTCGCCGGGTGCCAGGCCACCTCCCAGTTCCTGACCGAGCTGCTGAAGGAGCGGCCTCCGATCCCCCTCGAGGCCGCCACCGTCACCAGCGACCTCAGGATCGACTCAACCGGGGTCCTTCAGGGCAGCCTGGTCGGCGAAGGCACTCCCTGGCAGGTCCATCTCCTTTCCAGCGATACCACGATTATCGCCCAGCTGGCCCGCGCCGGTGGCTACGACCCCAGGCGCTCCAGCGTGTGGGATTGGCTGGCCAAGCGGCGTACCGTGGAGATCGACCCCAGCTACGTACGCCTGCGGGGCACCCCTCAGCAAATCGTCATCGGTTCTCCCGACGGCCACACCGGGGTCCGGCTCCAGAGCATCCTGCTTCACGGCAGCGCCTGCGGCAGCCGCGGCGCCCAGGCCGAACTGGTGGTCGAAGACGCCCGGCTGGGCGGGCCGTCGCTGCGCGGACCGGTGGTCGCCTCCTTCCGACCGGGCGACCCGACCGCGGAGCGGTACTACCGCAATCTCCCTCCGGCGATGTCAGATTCGTTGCAGCGGCGCCTGGTGGCCCAGACCGCCGCCGCCGCCGATTCGGTCTATCTCCGGTATCTCAATCGCAACGAGCGCCCACTGAGTGCTTCCGTCCCCAGCCGGCTCGATATCAACCTGTTGGCCGACTTCGACGCCGCCGACGTGCTCCCCTTCCGGCTCGACGATGGGCGGGTCCGCTATGTGGTCGCGCTGCGCGAACAGCGCGCCACGGCCAACGGGATCCCCGTGGTGGCCGCCACGATGATGGTGTGGGATAGCGCCGCCGTCTGGCGCCAGTTCGTGTTCCGTCCCACCTTGCTGGAGTGGCGGCGCGGGCAGCTGATGGCCCACTCAGGATGGGTACCGCTGTTCTGGCGCCGAGTGGAAGCGATCAGCGGCTTCGCCTTCGACCACGACTACCTCTGGCTGGAACAGGTCGATCCCGTGGCTGACCGCGTGCTCTGGGTGGTGATGGAGCCTCGTAGCAACAACGTCGTGGCTGCCGCCGAGGTGGCGAGCCCCTGCCTGGACTAGAGGACCCTTGGCCTCAATCAAGACCGAACGACTCGAACTGCTTCCGCTGTCCGCCGAGGCGATCGAGGCCTTGCTCGCGGCCGACGAGCCCAGGCTCCGGGCGCTGACGGGCGCCGCGTTCCCCATTCCTCTCCGCCCGCCACCACTGATGGAAGGCCTGCTTCCTTTGGTGCGGGACCGGGTGCGGGCTCATCCCGCCGACCTCACCTGGGGGACCTGGGTCGTGGTGTCCCGCGATACACACAAGGCGGTCGGAGCGCTGGGATTCGGCGGCCCCCCAGACCAGGCGGGCGATGTCCTGCTGGGCTACGCGACCTATCCGGAGTCGGATCACAAGGGCTACGCGACCGAAGCGGTGCGCGGCCTGGTCGCGTGGGCGCTGCAGCAACCCGGGGTGCACCGGATCTGCTCCAGCATTCCGTCAGACAACGAGCCGGCTCGGCGGGTGGCGGAGAAAGCCGGCATGCGGATCGTGGGCACCGTCTGGGAAGAGGACATCGACGAGGCCCTGCTCTACGCCGTGGATAACCAAGCGGCAGGCGGATGAAGATCTACACCAGGACCGGCGATCAGGGCGAGACCGGTCTCTTCGGCGGCGGTCGGGTGCCCAAGGACCATCCGCGGGTGGCCGCCTACGGGGACGTGGACGAGCTCAACTCCACCATCGGTCTGGTGCGCGCGACCGCTCCCACCGACTGGTTCGATGAGCTGCTGGCCGGGATTCAGCGGGACCTTTTCTCGATCGGCGGCCACCTGGCGACCCCCGATCCGGAACGCGTCCAGGCGGCCCTCGCCAAGGCCGAGCTCTCCCACACGCGTGTCCAGGCGTTCGAAGCGGAGATCGACGCCGCCGATCGCGAGCTGCCACCCCTCCGCGCCTTCGTCCTTCCCGCCGGGTCGCCAAAGGCCGCGGCACTACATCTGGCGCGGACCGTCTGTCGCCGCGCTGAACGCAATGTGGTGCACCTCTCGCACGAAGCGCCGGTCCCCGAGCTGTTCATCGTCTATCTCAACCGACTCTCCGACCTGCTCTTCACACTGGCCCGTCTCGCCAATCACCGGGCCGGCCTGGGCGACGTGACGTGGTAGCCCGACTCCAGCCGATCCTGGTTCGCCACGCCCTGGGGAGCTATCCGGTCCACGTCGAGCGTGGGGCCCTCAGCGAGCTGCCGCGGTTCCTCTCGGACACCTTCCCTGACCGGCGCCTGGCCATCATCACCGACGACACGGTGGGTCGCCTCTACCCCGGGTGGGCCGGCGAGGCGGCCGCCGGGCTGGCCCAGATTCTCAGCTTCGAGTTCCCCTCCGGGGAGCGCCACAAGACTCGCGAGACCTGGCAGACGCTGACCGACCGCTTGTTGACCGCGGGATTCGGACGGGACAGCGCATTCGTCGCCCTCGGGGGTGGCGTGGTGGGAGACCTGGCCGGGTTCGTCGCCGCGACCTACATGCGAGGAGTCCCCTACGCCCAGGTGCCGACCACGCTCCTCGCGATGCTGGACGCGTCAGTGGGCGGGAAGGTCGGGGTCGATACCCCGCATGGAAAGAACCTGATCGGCGCCTTTCATCCACCCGCCATCGTGATCGCCGACCCCGACGTCCTGCAGGATCTCCCCCTGGCCGAGTACCGCGGAGGGCTGGCGGAGGCGGTCAAGCACGGATTGATCGCGGATGAGCGGTACTTCGAATCGATCGAGCGGGGCGTCGATGACCTCAACGCCCGCGACCCGAGCGCGTTGACTGATCTGATTCGTCGCAGCGTCGAGATCAAGGCGGGAGTGGTCGCCGAGGACGAGCGGGAAGGCGGCAAACGGGCGATTCTCAACGCCGGGCACAGCGTGGCGCACGGCCTGGAGCAGGCCAGCGCCTATCGGCTGGCCCACGGCGAGGCGGTGGCCCTGGGGTTGGTGGCGGAAACGCTGGTCGCCGAGCGCATGGGACTCGCTCCCCGCGGGTTGGCCGAGCGGGTTCGGGCCCTGATCTCCGCCCTCGGCCTGCCCACCCACAGCGAGTACGCCGCAGCACCCGAACGCGTCCTCGAAGCCATGGCTCGCGACAAGAAGAATCGCGCCGGCGCTCTTCGTCTCTCACTGCCCACCCGGTTGGGCGCCATGCATCCGGGTGGTGGGAGCTGGACCGTCGCCGTGGAGCCTGCGCTCATCGTGGAGGCGCTGCGCGCACTGGTCTAAGGCCGAGTTTTCCGCACTTCCGCTGGTCTTCCACACGCCGGTTTTCCTCAAGTCCAATCAGTGCAGTGAGTTCCACGGTTTTTCCAGAGCGATGTTTGTTCACGGTGTGGGGAAAAGTTGACAAACGTGCGAAGCGACAGGAGGTAAACAATTTGTGATGTGGAAATCTTTTTTTGCTTGACCGACTTTTTAACGCCTCCTATATTCGCACACCTTTTCGCGGCGAATCGAGCCGCTCTCCCTCACAATTCGGTCCCCCTTTTTCGAGCGGGGTGGTATGGCGTCAGGCATGGCGGGCAAGGGCAAGCCATTCTTCCGGCCGGCCGCGACCGGCGCGTTCGACCAGTATCTGCTCGATATCCAGAAGCTCCCGATGATCACCGATCCTGAAGAGGAACGGCGCCTGGCCCGTCGAGCCCAGCAGGGCGACGAAAAGGCGGCGGAGCGGCTGGTGACGGCCAACCTGCGGTTCGTGATCTCCTACGTGAAGAAGTACCAGGGGCACGGACTCGACCTGTCCGAGCTGGTGGCGATCGGAAACGAGGGGTTGCTCAAAGCGGTGCGGAAGTTCGATCCGGAGCATGGCGTCAAGTTCATCTCGTATGCGGTCTGGTGGGTCCGGCAGGCGGTGCTCAAGGCGCTGGCCGAGCAGACGAGGAGCGTGAGGATCCCGCTCAACCAGAATTCGGCCCTGATCCGGATGTCCCGCACCGAGACGTTTCTCTCCCAGGAGCTGGGACGCGAGCCCACCGACGCAGAAATCGCCGTAGCCCTCAACGACAGCGTAGACAACATCAGAGCCGCCCGCCGCATGACCAGCGCCGAGATCTCTCTCGACGCCCCGGTCGAGCGCCACGAAAAAGGCGCGAGTACCCTCGGTGAGCGGTTTGCCGGTCCTGAAAGCGGAGACATCGAGGAGCACACTGATTCCCGGCTGATGCGGGAGTTCATCGACCGGGTGTTCGAACGCTATCTCACTCCCCGCGAACGCAAGATCCTCTATCTCTACTATGGTCTGGAAGAAGGCTCGGAGGCGCTGACCCTGGAGAACATCGGCGCGCTCCTGGGCGTTACCCGGGAGCGGATCCGCCAGATCCGCGAGCGGGCCTTCGAGAAACTGCGTCAGTCCCCGGATGTGAAGTCTCTCAAGGGTGCCTGGGTGGCCGCCTAGCGCGCCCTTCAGAGGGATGAAGAGGACGGAGGAGAAGATCCCTCCGTCCTTTTCGTTTGCCGATCGGCCACCGCCGTCGCCCCATCCTATATTCCCACCATGCCGGGAATCGCCACCGATGCCCTCTCGCGCGATCTGGCGCGGATCGTCGGACCCCGCTGGGTCCGGACGCGGGGCAGCGAGTTGGTGACCTACCGGGCCGATGGGCTCCCCACCCACGAATCGACGCCCCTCCTGGTGGTCCTCCCCGGCACGCGCGAGGAAGTCATCGCCATCGTGCGGCTGCTCCACGAGAGCGGCACCGCCTTCGTGGCCCGGGGCGCGGGCACCGGTCTCTCCGGTGGCGCCCTGGCGGATACCGACGCCGTGCTGATCGTGCTCACCCGGCTGTCGAGGATTCTGGCGATCCATCCCCAGAAGGCTCGGGCGATTCTTGAACCCGGCGTGGTCAATGCGCGGCTGTCCGAGGCAGCTCACCCCTACGGGCTCCAATACGTTCCCGACCCCTCGAGCCAGACCGCGTGCACCGTAGGCGGGAACGTGGCCGAGAACGCCGGCGGCCCCCACTGCCTCAAGTATGGAGTCACCACCAACCACGTCACGGCGCTCGAGGTCGTTCTGGCCGACGGCTCCGTGGTCCGACTCGGCTCGCCTTCGGGCGAACCGTGGGGACCGGACCTGGTGGGATTGTTCGTGGGAAGCGAGGGGATGTTCGGCATCGCGACCGAGATCACCGTGCGCCTGGTGCCGATCCCGCCCGCGATTCACACCGTCTTTGCCGACTTCATGAACCTCCGCGCCGCCAGTGAAGCGGTGAGTGCGATCATCGCCTCGGGGATCGTTCCCGCCGCGCTGGAGATGATGGACCAGTCCTGCATAGAGGCGGTGGAGGCCTCGATCTACGCCACCGGCGCCCGCACCGACGCCGCCGCCGCGCTGCTGGTGGAGCTGGACGGGACTCCGGAAACGGTTCAGGCCGAGGTCGCCCTGGTCGAGGGGTTGCTCCGTCGGCACGGCGCCCGAGACCTTCGAAGCGCCGCCACCCCGGCCGAGCGGGGGCGCCTCTGGCAAGGTCGGAAGAAGGCGTTCGGCGCCCTGGGCCGCATCGCGCCCGACCTGGTGGTTCAGGACGCGGTAGTGCCCCGCTCCGCTTTGCCGGACACGCTCGATCGGATCGGCGCCATTCGCGACCGGCTGGGACTTCGAATCAGCAACGTCTTCCACGCCGGCGACGGCAATCTCCACCCCTGTATCAGCTTCGACCGGCGGGACCGGGATCTCTCCGAGCGAGTGCAGAAGGCCAGCGAGGAGATCATGCTGGCTTGTTTAGCGGCGGGTGGCAGCATCACCGGAGAGCACGGCGTGGGCAGCGACAAACTGGGATACATGCCGGTGGCGTTTGATGCGGAGACCCTGGGCGCGATGTGCGCGGTGCGGCACGCCTTCGATCCCACCGAGAGGGCCAACCCCGGCAAGGTCTACCCGACTCAGGCCTGCAACGAATGGTTCCGCGCCGGAACAATGGCGCCTCGAAGGGCGTGACCCGATGAACGAAGCCGCGTTCGATCGGTTGCAGGCGCTGCTGGGACCCGGTGCCGTCGAGCGGGACGGCCGCGGGTTGCCTCGGGTCGTCCCCGAGAACGAGGACCGTCTCGCCCTGCTCTGCAAGACGGCGATGGAGGAGAGCTGGAAGATCCGGGTGGAGGGCCGCAGCACCTGGCTACCTCCCGATGCGCCGGCCGACCTGGCCGTAAGCACCCATGCGATGGGACGGGTGATCTCGGTGAGCCCGAGCGATCTGGTGGCCACGGTCCAGGCCGGTGCCACCCTCGAGACTGTTCGACGCGAACTGGCGGAGGCCGGGATGTGGCTGGCACTCGACCCGCCGGGACGCGCCGAGCGCTCCATCGGTTCGATCGTCGCTACCGGGACGTCGGGACCGCTCCGCCATCTCTACGGCCCCGTGCGGGACCATGTGCTGGGCTGCACCGTGGTGACCGGCGACGGGAGGATCGTGAAGTCCGGGGGACGCGTGGTGAAGAACGTCGCCGGTTACGACCTCACCAAACTCCAGATCGGCGGATTCTCCGCCTTTGGCATCGTGACCGAGCTGCATCTCCGGCTTCGGGCCCTGCCTCGCGCCGATGTCACGCTCCTCGCGCGCGGACACCGGGATCGCCTGACCGCGGGCGCCCGTGACGCCAGCGCGGCGCAGGTCGGCGCGGCGGCACTGGAGCTGATCTCTCCCGCGCTCGCCGATGAAAGCGACTGGGTGCTGGCCGCGCGACTGCTGGGTCAGGAGGCCGTGGTGGCGGCCGAGACGCGCCGGCTCCAGAACGAAACCAAGGACCTGCTGTGGGAACCGCTGCCAGCCGATCGAACCGGCACGTTCTGGGGACTGGCCGGACGCGCCGCGCTGGCGGGGCCGCTCACCTTGAGGGCCGGCGCCCTGCTCGATGGGCTCGACGATACCCTCGATCTGATCCGGGACCTGCTGGACGATCGCCTGATCAGCGCCGGGGCCGGGACCGGAGCGATTCGCTGGAGCGGCGAGGCTCCTCCCGATCGGTTCCGCCTGTTGCGGCGTCAACTGGCCGATCGGGAGGTCCCGGTCACGCTCGAGCGCGCCCCCTGGGAGATGCGGCGCGTGGTTGGACATTTCGGGGCCTATCAGGAGGGTGTCGGCCGATTGGTGGGACGGCTCCGCGAGACCTTCGACCCCGGCTCGCTCCTGAGCGTCGCGCTCGAAGGAGCCCATGGCGACTGAGGTCGCGCCGAGCCGATTCGCTGCGCTCGATCCCTGTGTGCACTGTGGGTTCTGCCTGCCTGCCTGCCCCACCTACCTCGCCACCGGAGACGAAGCCGACAGCCCTCGAGGGCGCATCGTCCTCATGCGGGCGCTGGAGCGGGGCGAAATCGCCCCCGACGATCCTGCCCTGGGCCAGCACCTCGACGCCTGCCTCGGCTGCCGTGGCTGCGAGCCGGTCTGTCCTTCGGGCGTGGGCTACGGCCGGGGGCTGGAGGCTGCTCGTGAGCTGCTCATGGAAGCACGTGGCCTTCCGGCCCTCGCCCGCCTTACGCTGTGGGTCTTTCAAGCGCCCTGGCGCTGGCAGATGCTCTTCGGGACGGCGCGTGGAGTCCGGGAGGCCGGATTGGCACGGCGACTGGCAGGGCCCGGTCGCATGGGATTCGCGATGGGGATGGTCGCCGCGACGCGAGCGTCTGAGGCAAGTCACCATGGCTCGGCTCCCAAGCCACTGTCGTCCGATGGCCCAACCGTCTCCATCTTTGTCGGCTGCGTGATGGACAGCCTGTTCTCCCACGTCCATCGCGCCACCCAGAGAACGCTGGAGGCGAACGGCTACCGGGTCGTGGAGATCAACGGTCAAACCTGCTGCGGCGCCCTCCACGAGCACGCCGGCGACCGGGCGACTGCTACAATGCTCGCCGAGGCCAACGTTCGCGCCTTTGCCAACTCCGCCGGCGCGATCGTCGTCAACAGCGCGGGGTGCGGGGCTCTGCTCAAGGACTATGGCCACCTGCTCGATACCCCGGAGGCACGCGCCTTTGCGGCACGGGTCAAAGACGTGAGTGAGTTGCTGGCCGAGCGGGGACCACGCGCGGGAGCGCGGCTCGAGATGGACGTGGCCTATGATGCGCCCTGTCACCTGCAGCACGCCCAGCGGGTGCACGAGCAGCCGCTGGCGGTGCTGCGGGCGATCCCCGGTTTGCGATTACAGATGCTCCCGGGATTCGACCGCTGCTGCGGCTCCGCAGGCATCTATGGATTGCTCCAGCCCGAGCTGTCTCGCGAAGTGCTGCTGGACAAGATCAAGACCATCGCGGGCGCCGATCCCAGGCCTCAAGTCATCGCCACCGGAAACCCGGGCTGTCTGATGCAGATTGGCGCGGGGTGCCTCGCGGCCGGGCTCGCGATCGAGGTCAGACACCCGGTCGAGCTGCTGGATCAGTCATACCAGGCTGCAGGACTCTACTGATGCCGTTGGCCCAGGTTGATCGCGCTCGCCTCGAGCGGCTCCGACACGGGACCGTCGTGGTCGTAGACCAGCCAGCGGTCTTCGAGGTGACCGGGAGCGGGGCACTCCCCTGTCTCCAGGGCCTGCTCACCAACGATCTCGTCACTCCGGGAGAGAACAGTCTGGTCTACGGCGCCCTGCTCACGGCCAAGGGGATGATCGTGGTGGACCACTGGGTGATCCGGCGTCCATCGGGATTCACCATGATCAGTCCGATCGAGACTCGAGAGCGCAGCAAGGAGCTGTTCGCCCGTTCCCTGCCTCCTCGACTGGCAAAGGCCCAGGACCAGACCGGAAGCCGGGGCGTGGCGTGGCTCTACGGTGACACCGCGCGCGCGACGCTGGGCAGACTCGGCAAGTCGCCGATGCCCGAGGGGCCGGGACGAGTGACCGACTGGGATGGCGGTGCCCTGCTGGTGGCGCGGCCGGGGCCCGCGGCACCGTTCGCCGCTCTGGTGGCTGGAGCATCGGCCGAGGTCGAGAAGCTGGCTGCTGACCTGGTGCGGGCGGGTGCGGCCCGCGGCGACGAGACCGACCGGATGGCGGCGCGGATCCTCGCCGGTTGGCCGGCGGTGGGCGCCGAGATCGACGAGAAGACGCTGCCTCAGGAAGCGCGCTACGACGAGATCGACGGCGTCTCTTACACCAAGGGCTGTTACACCGGGCAGGAGACCGTCGCGCGAGTTCACTTCCGTGGTCACCCCAATCGAATGCTCCGTGGCCTCCTGTGGAGCGGATCTGCCAAGGTGGAGCCGGGCGCGACATTGGTCGCGCAGGCGGCGGAGCCGGGGCCGGTCAAACCGGTCGGCACCGTCGAGAGCATCCTGCGGCTGCCCGATCGCACCCTCGGCCTCTCGGTGCTCCGGCGCGAAATCCCCGCGGGAGGGCGAGTCACCGCGAACGAGAGTGTCGCGGAGGTCGTGACGCTGCCCTTCGACGAGACACATCTCAAGGGATGATCTTCATCACCGGGGGCACCGGGCTGGTCGGCCGACACGTCCTGCTCGAGCTCCGTGACCGCGGCCTCCACACCACCGCACTGGCCCGCACGCCTGCCGCCGTCGAGTCGGTCCGCCAGTTGGGGGCGATTCCCGTCGAGGGATCGGTCGAGGACCCTGCCATCTGGAACCGGGTGGGGGATTGCTCCGCGATCATCCACTGCGCGGCGGTGATCACCTCACGAGCACCCTGGGAGCATTTCCGCCAGGTCAACGTCGAGAGCACCCGCCTCGCCGCGGACCGGGCGCGCCGGCTGGGGATCCCGCTGATCCACCTCTCGTCGGTGGCGGTGTACAGCGGCGAAGATCGGGCGGGGCCCGAAGGTTCGCTGAATGAAACCCGTCCGATGGGGCCGCTCGACGACAAGGCGTCCTACCCCAGGTCGAAACGATTGGCGGAAACGGTACTGTGGGAAGCGGCGGCGGCCGGGCTCAAGACCCTCGCCCTGCGCCCCTGCCTGATCTACGGCGAAGGCGACCGCCAGTTCCTGCCCAGGCTGCTGGGGATCGCGCGCAAGGGCTGGTTGCCGTTGATCGGAGATGGAGACCGCTCGCTCAGCCTGGTCCACGCTCGCAACGTGGCCAATGCGGCGGCCCAGGCCCTGGTTCTGGATCGGGGCTGGGGAAGGGCCTACAACGTGGTGAATGAGGACTCGATTACTTCCCGGGAACTGCTGGCCATGATCGCGGTGGAGATGGATCGGCCGATCCGGACGGTACGCATTCCCTTCCCGCTTGCCATGGGCATCGCAAGAGTGGGAGACGTCATACTCAAGGCACTGCTGCCCGAACTGATCGCGACGGGTCCCAGCGGAGCCATCCGTTATTGGCGGGGTGGAAATCCGTTCACCACTGCGGCCCTGCGGAGAGAACTGGCCTGGGAGCCACCGGTGCGGCACCGCGAGGGCATCCCCCTCGCGGTGCGCGCAGCGATGAGCGGCTGACTACTGGTGCTTGGTGGTGTCCTTCATCATCATGCTGTCATGCGACATGGTGGCCATGCTGTCGTGGGTTCCAGCGGCGCTCGCGGGAGCCTCCGCCTTCTTGGAACCACCACAGGCGCTCAGGGCGACCAGAACCGCCGCCACGATTACCTTCCTCATACCTGCTCCTGTCTGGGGTTGGGCCGATTCGAATGCGCGCAAGTCTAGTCGAGGTCCCCGCGAAGTCAAGCGTTGCCGTAGGGCCGCCGACATGGGGAACCAATTACGGGTGAAGGGGTTGAACACCAAATGACCATGCCACGCACGCTTGGGGACTTGAAGCAGAGTCCCTGGGCCGAACCACCGTTGAAGGGCCGGACCGTCCGCGATGAGATCCGGTCCAATCTGCTCAAGCGCCTCGAAGCCGGCGGCGAACTGTTCCCGGGGATCGTCGGATACGACGACACCATCCTTCCCCAGATCACCAATGCCCTGCTGGCTCGACACCACTTCATCCTGCTGGGGCTCCGGGGCCAGGCCAAGAGCCGGATCCTGCGCCAGCTGACCGGATTCCTCGACGAGCGGATCCCGGTGGTGGCCGGGAGCGAGGTGAACGACGACCCCTTCAAGCCGATCTCCAAGTACGCGCGGGACATGCTGGGCGAATGTGGCGACGCGACTCCGATCGCCTGGCTGGGCCGGGACGCGCGGTACGTGGAGAAGCTGGCTACCCCCGACGTCACCATCGCCGACCTGATCGGAGACATCGATCCCATCAAGGCCGCGCGAGGCGGGCACCTGCTCTCTGACGAGCTGACCATGCACTTTGGTTTGCTCCCCCGGGCCAACCGCGGGATCTTCGCGATCAATGAGCTCCCGGACCTGAGCGGCAAGGTCCAGGTCGGCTTGTTCAACATCATGCAGGAGGGGGACGTCCAGATCAAAGGCTACCCCGTCAGGCTGCCGCTGGACGTGGTGCTGGTGTTCACCGCCAATCCAGAGGACTACACTGCCCGGGGCAAGATCATCACCCCGCTCAAGGACCGGATCGGCTCGGAAGTACTCACCCACTACCCACGCACCGTCGACCTGGGGATGGCGATTACCACTCAGGAAAGCTGGATCAACCGGGGCGGACGCAAGGTGGAGGTCCCCGATTTCATTCTCGAGCTGATCGAGCGGGTCGCCTTCGAGGCTCGACAGGACAAGCGGGTGGACAAGCGATCGGGGGTGAGCCAGCGGCTGCCGATCAGCGTGCTGGAACACGCCGTTTCCAACGCCGAGCGCCGGGCGATCCTGAGCCGTGAGCCAGTGGTGGTCCCGCGGGTGAGCGACGTCTACGCCGCCACGCCTTCGATCACCGGCAAGCTGGAACTGGAATACGAGGGCGAGTTGCAGGGTGGCGAGACGATCGCGCGGGAGCTGGTGCGCCGCGCCGCCGGCAAGGTGCTGGAAGAGCACGTCACCCAAAGCCTGGATGGAGTGGTAACCTGGTTCGATCAGGGCGGCGCCCTGAAAGTGAGTGACACCGAGCGGAGCGAGCTCTGCCTCAAGGGCTTCGATACGGTACCCGGATTGGTCCCCGTCGTCACGGAGGCCGGGCTCGCCAGCCGGAAGGAGGCGGCCAAGGCGGTGGCCGCGTGTGAGCTGGTGTTGGAGGGACTGGCCGCCCAGAAGCGCATCACCCGCAGCGAGGAGCTGGGGTTCACGAGAGCGCGCCCCGAACGCAGGGAACCTCCCTACAAGCAGTACTGAGGACTCGGGACTGGGGACTGAGCGAGTTGCCAAGTACTCAGTCCTCAGTCCCGAGTCCTCAGTCCTTTCTTCGGGTCCACCCCAACGCCTTCGCCCGTCCCACCACGATCTCTGCCGCTCCGGCAAATCCCAGGCGCTCGGTATTGAGCACCATGTGGAAGTTGATGGGATCGTCCCAGTCGCGGCCATAGTGCTCCCGGTGATATCGAGAGCGCTCGGCGTCGGTTTCGTCCAGCGCCCGCTCCGCATCCCGGGCATCGAGCTTCAGCCGGTCCATGATCACCCGCACCCGAAAGGGCTTGGGTGCCACGACCCGGATGTGTAGCGCGTCCGCCTGCCGGCTCAACACCGCCACCGCCGCCCGTCCCACCAGCACCGCCCGACCCTGCGCCGCTACCTCCTGGACCACGGTCTCGGTGATGCGCAGGATGTGCGGCTCCTCGAGGGCCGTCCCCGCCACCACTCCCGGCACCGCCAGCTCTTCGGATGACGCGGCCAGGGTGCGGGCCAGCCGCTCCACGAACCCCGGAGTGCGCTCATCCAGGCGCGCCACTTCTTCGTGGGTGATCCCGGCCCGCTGAGCCACCAGGTCCACGATCTCGTTGTCGACCACCGACCAGCCCAGCTTCTCCGCGACCAGTCTGGCCACAGCCGAGCCGCCGGCGCCGAATTGACGGGAGATGGTTATCAGCATCGTGGCCTAGATATGGCCCCGTGAGAGGGGGAAGGGGAAGAGGGAAAGGGGAAGAGGAGAACGGGAGAACAGGGGAACAGGAGAACGGGACTGCTGGTCCTTGATCCCAAGTCCCCGGTCCCAGCTTCTCTTGCCCCTTGCCTCGTGCCTCATGCCGTCACCCTCACCCGACTCATCTCCTCCTCCCCTACCCTCCAACCCAATCGCAGGGTGCCAAGCAGGCAGAACGCACCGCCTACCATCAAAGCCGTACGGACGCCCCAGTGTTCGGAGACAAAGCCGGCCTGGAAAGCGCCCAGCGGAGCCATGCCCAGCACCATCAGCGAGTAATAGCCCATGATCCGGCCGCGGAGGGAGTCGGGCGTGGTGGTCTGGAGAAAGGTGTTGGTCACCACGTTGTTGAGTACCATGGTGCAGCCGGCGATCGCGAGCAGGAGCGCCGCGGCCCAATAGCGGGGCACCAGCCCGACCCCGATCACCGCGAACCCGAACAGGACCCCGCTGCTTCGGAGCAGGAGGGTTCGGCGGAACCGATGTCCCGCGGCGGCCATCGCCAGCCCCCCGACTGTGGCCCCCAACCCCACCGAGGACATCAGGCCGCCGTAGCCGGCGGCGTTGGAATTCAACACGTCGCGCGCCAGCACCGGGAGCATGGGAATGAACGAGAAGCCGAACACACTGAACAGCGCGGTCTGGAGCAGGAGACGGCGGGCCCCCGCGTCGCCTTTGGCGTACTGCAACCCCGCGCCGAACCCGACCGTGCTGGCATGGCCCTCCGGCCTGGGCGCCTGCCCGGGGAACCGCATCAAGAGCAGGCCCACGATCACGGCCAGGTAGCTGGCCGCGTTGAAGTAGAAGCAGGCGGCGAGCCCCACCGCGGCGATCATCACACCGGCCAGGGCGGGACCAAGAATCCGGGTCAGGTTGAACACCGAGGCGTTGAGGGCGATGGCGTTCATCAGGTCGTCGGTGCCCACCATGTCCACGATGAAGGCCTGGCGGATCGGGACTTCGAAGGCACTCAGCGTTCCCAGCAGCACCGCCAGCGCCATCACCCAGGAGACCGTCACCCACCCCCAATGGGTCAGGGTGGCGATGGTGAGTGCCTCGAGCAACATCAGGCTTTGAAGCAGAACCAGCGCGGGACGCTTGTTCACCCGGTCGGCCACCACGCCGCCGTAGAGCGTGAAGAACAGGATCGGCAATGAGCCGAGGGCGGCAACCAGACCGACCTTGAAGGCGGAGTTGGTGAGCTGCAGCACCAGCCAGCCCAGCGCCAACGTCTGCATCCAGGTGCCGCTCAGGGAGATGAATTGTCCGCTGATGAAGAGCTGGAAGTTCCGGTGGCGCAGGGCGCCGGGGAGGCGGGAAGCGGAAGGCACCGGGGTAATCTAGAACGATTCGGCCGGGTTACGGGTCAGCCCGGGCGCCCGAAAGTTGGCACCTTTCCCCAGAGCGGGGTTAGGATAAGGCAGGGAGAAATCCATGCGCTACACGACCTATTCGAAGTTCGTTCCCGAGCTGGCCGACGCGGTCAACCTCCAGGCCCTCCTGGACCAGTTGAGCGACTTCCTGCTCCAGTCCGGATTTGCCGGCGGCTCCAACACCTTCTGGGACGAGGGTGACCCGGGAGAGGGCCGTACCCTCGACGGTCTCCGCCAGGCAATTCTCGATGCGTTGATCAAGTCGGGGCAACTCACCCCCGAGATGCTCAAGGTGCTTCGGGGAGACTCGACCGGAGAGCCCGAGCGGGACCAGGAGGTCGAGGAGGCGCTGGCCCAGCTGATCGATCAGATCGTGAAGCGGCTGATCGACGAAGGATATCTCAACATCGAGCAGGCGCCCCAGATGCCGGTGGGCTACAGCGCTGTGCTGGGCCCCGGCGGGCAGGCGGCGGCCGCCGCGCGCCAGGTGCAGTTCAGTCTCACCGAAAAGAGTCTCGACTTCCTCGGCTATAAGACCTTAAAGGACCTGCTGGGGAGCATCGGCAAGTCGAGCCTCGGCTCCCACGAGACGCCTTATCTCGCCACCGGGGTCGAGGCCGAGTCGGTGAGCAAGTCGTACGAGTATGGCGACGTCCTGAACCTGGACGTGCCGGGGACCCTGGGCCGCGCCATCGCGCGAGAGGGCCTCGGGGTCCCGATCAACCTCGAGTACAGCGACCTGATGGTCCAGCAGTCCGAGTACCGCTCCTCGGCGGCGACGGTGCTGATGCTCGACTGCTCCCACTCGATGATCCTCTACGGCGAGGACCGCTTCACGCCGGCCAAGAAGGTGGCGCTGGCGCTGACCCACCTGATCCGCACCCAGTTCCCGGGCGACACCATCAAGGTGGTCCTGTTCCACGATTCGGCTGAAGAGATACCGCTGGCGGCGCTGGCCAACGCGCAGGTGGGACCTTACCACACCAACACCGCGGAGGGATTGAAGCTGGCCCGCCGACTCTTGCTGGCGCAGAAGAAGGATATGCGCCAGATCATCATGATCACCGACGGGAAGCCATCGGCGCTGACCATGCCCGACGG